>NZ_CP071613.1:0-322305 GCF_017357245.1 Rhizobium bangladeshense
ATGCAGCCGAGTCTTGCTCTCCAAGACGATCAAGAGCATCTCCCGTCGCTTCTGGCAACAGATGCGAAGGAGTTGTCCTATCAACTCCAGCAGCATCAGGCAAAAATCTTTCCCCCGCTTTCCCAGAAGACGATCAGGACCTTCTCGCCTGCGGAAGCCGCAGCTTTCATCGGCATCGGCGAAGGCTATCTCAGGCAGGTGGCGGCAGACGGCCATGGCCCGGATCCGCTGGCAAATGGACGCCGACTCTATAGTGCAACCGACATGGACCGGATCCGCCGCGTCCTCGACGAGCGTAATGGCACGCCGAAATATGTGCCGGCCCGCAGGCCGGGCGAGAAGCTGCAGATCGTCTCCGTGATGAATTTCAAGGGCGGCTCGGGCAAGACCACGACCGCGGCCCATCTCGCGCAATTCATGGCGCTCCGGGGCTATCGTGTGCTCGCCGTCGACCTCGACCCCCAGGCGTCCTTGTCCGCGCTGTTCGGCCACCAGCCGGAGTTCGACGTCGGTGAAGGCGAAACGATCTATGGCGCGATCCGCTATGACGATCCGCGCCCCATAGCCGACATCGTGCGCGCCACCTACACGCCGAACCTGCATCTCATTCCCGGAAATCTCGAGCTGATGGAATTCGAGCACGAGACTCCGAAGGCGATGGCTTCGGGCACGGCGGAGACGATGTTCTTCGCCCGTATCGGCGAGGTCTTGACCGACATCGAAAGCCTCTATGACGTAGTGGTCATCGACTGCCCGCCGCAGCTTGGCTTCCTTACGATGTCGGCGCTCTGCGCGGCGACTTCGGTCCTAATCACGGTTCATCCGCAGATGCTAGATGTCATGTCGATGTCGCAGTTCCTGACCATGACAAGCGAATTGATGACGGTTGTGGAGAAGGCCGGGGGGCGCACCAGCTACGACTGGATGCGCTATCTTGTAACGCGGTTCGAACCGAACGACGGCCCGCAAAGTCAGATGACCGGCTTCATGCGGGCGATCTTCGGCAATCGCATGCTGCACAACGCGATGGTGAAGTCGACGGCGGTCGCCGACGCCGGCGTGACCAAGCAGACACTCTACGAAGTCGAGCGGTCGCAGTTCACACGTGGAACCTATGATCGGGCGCTTGAGTCGCTGAACCTCGTCAATGGTGAGATCGAAGCGCATATTCGCTCCACTTGGGGAAGGAGATAAGATGGCGCGCAAGAACCTCATCGAAGTTTCCGCACCGAGCCCGGCACGGGTGGAAGCGGTCGCGCCGCGCGACACTCGTCCGATTGCCGGCTTCGTGCCGCAGGAGCGCAGCGGCGGACCGGTTGGCGGCATCACCAAGACGCTCGGCAACATCACTGAAAAGATGGAACGCGCCAGCGAACTGGAACGGCAGCTTGCTGCTGGCCAGATGATCGTCGAGCTCGATCCCGGACTGATCGACGCTTCCTTCGTCAGCGATCGCCTGGCGATCGACGCGGCTGAACTCGCCGAGCTGGTCGAGCAGATCCGCGAGCATGGGCAGCAAGTCCCGATCCTCGTGCGTCCGCATCCGGAAGCCAAAGGCCGCTATCAGGTCGCCTATGGCCATCGCCGCCTGGCGGCGACGAGAGAGATCGGCGTCAAGGTGCGCGCGGTCGTCCGCGATCTGACTGACGGCCAGCTTGTCGTCAGCCAGGGGCAGGAAAACAGCGCCCGGACCAATCTCTCCTATATCGAGCGCGCGCTCTTTGCGTCGCGGCTCGAGGAACGCGGCTTCGGCCGCGACGTCATCATGGCGGCGCTAAGCGTCGACAAGGCGGCGCTGTCGAGGATGCTGATCGTCATACGGCAGGTTCCCTTGACGCTCATCAACGCCATCGGCGCGGCACCTGAGATCGGCAGGCGGCGATGGCTGGAATTTGGCGAGCAGCTGGAAAATGCGGATGTCGACAAGATCATTGCGGAGTTGTCCGCGGACGACACGCGCAAAATTTCGAGCGATGAGCGGTTTCACCGGGCGTTTGTCCTGGCAACGAAGAAGGCCGCGGCACAGAAGCCGACAATCGTCAAATCCGAGGTCGACGGCGTGCCGGTGACAGTCAAGAAAACGGCCTCTGGTGCCACCTTCGTCTTCGACAGCAAGAGCGCACCCGGCTTCGATCAATTCGTCCAGGAACGGCTGCAGGGGCTGTTTCAGGAGTTCAACAAGCACAGAGGAGCGTAGCGCGCAAAAGAAAAAGGCCCCCAACGACGCCGTCGTGGAAGCCCTTCTCAGATCCTAAGCACATCGAGAATCGCATTTCCACGAATCACAGTCAAGCGTCTTAGGCACCAAATTGGTGGATGGTTTTCTTTTGCCTGAACGAAGGTGAAGGCAATGGAGAGTGGATATGTGACGACGCCCTTTGGGCGGCGGCCGATGACGCTCGGCATGCTGGCGAACCAGCAACGGGCCGAGACAATCGAGCCGGGGATGAGACGCAGCAAGTGGAAATTGTTCAGGGCAATTTGCGAGGCGCGGCCGGCACTCGGCGTGACCGATCGAGCGCTGACGGTGCTCGATGCGCTTCTGACCTTCTACCCCAATGACGAAATTTCCGAGGAAAACGGCCTCATCGTCTTTCCCTCGAACGCGCAGCTTTCGCTTCGCGCGCGCGGAATGACGCCGGCGACGCTTAGGCGGCATCTTGCCGCGCTGGTCGAGGCCGGCTTGATCCTGCGCAAGGACAGCCCGAACGGAAAGCGCTATGCGCGCCGCGACAGGGAAGGAGCGATTGGCGAGGCCTTCGGCTTCAGCGTCGCTCCGCTGCTCGCACGTGCGGTTGAAATCGAAAGCCTGGCAGCCCAAGCCGTCGCCGACCGAGAGTTGCTGAGGGCGACCAGGGAGCGCCTGACGATCTGTCGGCGGGATATCTCCAAGCTGATTTCGGCAGCCATCGACGAAGCGGTTCCCGGCGACTGGGAGCAGATGACGATGATGTTTCGCGCACTTGTCGCCAGGATTCCACGTGTGGCAAGCGTCGAGGAGCTGACGGCACTGCTCGATGAGATGGGGTTGTTGCGCGACGAAGCTGTCAACCTGCTGGAAAGACATATTAAAACAGAAAAAATCGACGGCAATGAGTCTCAAATTGAGCGTCACAAACAGAATTCAAATCCCGACTCCACATCTGAACTTGAACCGAGCTTCGAAACGAAGCAGGGCGAAAAGGCAGTGCTCGACAAAGATCCGAATGCCGGGCCGCTTGGCGAGGCAAGACGTGAGCAGGCGAGGACGTCTACAGGAATGGGCAGCAAGGCTGCGGGCAGGACCGCTTCGCCGGCCGGCAATAGCCTGAAATCTTTCCCGCTCGGCCTCGTCCTCCAGGCTTGCCCTGGAATCGTAGACTATGGGCCGGGCGGAACGATCGGCAGCTGGCGAGACCTGATGTCGGCCGCCGTCATTGTGCGCTCGATGCTCGGCATCAGTCCTTCGGCCTACGAGGAAGCTTGTGTGGGCATGGGACCGGAGAACGCTGCGACAGTCATCGCCTGCATCCTGGAAAGGGGAGGGCATATCAATTCGCCCGGTGGTTATCTCCGCGATTTGACTCGCAGGACCGAAAAGGGCGAGTTCGCGATCGGCCCGATGCTGATGGCGCTTGTGCGGGCCAATGGTGGGCCAAGACGCTATGCCGGCTGATGGGTCGACGGCAGTGGTGTGGCTGCAGCATCCGGAAATGTTGTTCCAACTGGCGGCTTGGCGAATGGCTTCGGCTCAGGAAGTGGTCGCTACGACAGGCGTCAATGGGCTACTTGGTCAGCGCGGCGCTGTGGTGCTTTCCCGCAGGATCAGCTCGACCGGCCACAATTCGTGGATCTCGTCTGCGGCCCGCCCAGCGATAAGCTGGAGCGTTAGCTCAGCGCAGCGCGTTCCCGCCGCACGCATGGAGGATCGCGTGGTCGAGAGCGACGGCACCATGTTTTCGGCCGTCAGATAAGGGAAGACGTCGTCGTGGGCGATAACGGAAACGTCCTGTCCCACCGTCATCCCAAGCGAACGAACGGCGCGGTAGACACCAAGCGCTGTCATGGTGGAACCGGCAACGATGGCGGTTGGTGCATTCGTACTCTCGAGAAAAGAGCGGGCATGGCGAAAGCCGCTCTCGTCGGAGAATTTATCGCAGACCATCAGGTTGGGATCGGCGGTGAGCCCACGCTCCTGATGGGCTATGCGAAATCCCTGCTCGCGATGGATCGAATAGGTCTTGCCCCTCAGGCCATTGATCATGGCAACGCGGCGGTGCCCGAGATCGAGCAGGTGTTCGGTGGCTCGGCGCACGGCACCTTCATTGTCGATGTCGAGCCAGGCATGAACGTGCTCGGTCTCGGAGCGGCCGTGGACCAGGAAAGGCACGCCGAGGCTGTTCAGCATCTCGATCCGTGGGTCCCTGGGGCGTGGCGAATGAATGATCACTGCATCCACCCGGCGGCTTTCGACCAGGCGTCGATAGGCCTGGATCTCGTCGTCATCATTGTGTGCGGTAATAGGTGTGATGAGAATATCCGTATCGGCCGTTTCCAGGCGCTGCGCCATCCCAGACACGAATTCAGCGAAATGAATTTCTCCCGAACGTCCCATCATAACGCCTATCGCTCCGGCTCGTCCGGTCTTTAGGCGCACGGCATTGATATCGGGACGATAGCCGAGCCGCATTGCTTCGCTAGCAACCCGTGCGCGCGTGGCTTCGCTCACCTCCGGATAGCCGCTGAGTGCACGGCTGACCGTTGTCGGAGAAAGCCCTAGCTGCTTTGCAAATTCACGAAGTTTCATCGGTGTCTTCTTTGTCCGGGAAATCAATGGACGATGCGTTGGCGATACGCAACGGGCAAGTGCCAATTCGATGCAAATTGAAAACGATTTAAATTTTTTACTTTTAAATTTGAGCTACAGAGCTGAAAATCACGCCTTAAGCGTGGTCCCAGGATCAATTCCCGTCATTCACCTGCAACTCTAAAGAGCTGATTTGGTGTCTTGACGCCGCAAATGGCTTCTGTAATGGTCCGTTTGCCAAATCGATTTCAATTTCTGGGAGGAGATTATGAATAAGTTTGCTCTGGCTATATCCGCGCTTGGCGTCGCTATCGCTGCCGGCCAGGTCCATGCCGCTGAAATTTCGTTTGCCGCCAATACCACGGGGAAAAACGTCGAATTCCTGAACAAGCAGCTCGCAATTTTTGAGAAGAACACCGGCAATCAGGTCAAGCTCGTCACCATGCCATCGTCAAGCAGCGAGCAGTTCTCCCAATATCGCTTATGGCTTGCGGCCGGAAACAAGGACATCGACGTCTATCAGACCGACGTCATCTGGGCGCCACAGCTCGCCGACCAGTTCATCGATCTCAAGGAGTCCACCAAGGACGTGGTCGACCAGTTTTTCCCGTCCATCATAGCCTCGCAGACTGTCGGTGGCCGCCTCGTGGCGCTGCCGTTGTTTACCGATGCGCCGGCGCTGTTTTACCGAAAGGACCTGCTTGAGAAATATGGCAAGCAGCCGCCGAAGACCTGGGACGAGATGGCCGCAACCGCCAAGGAGATCCAGGATAAGGAACGGCAGACCGGACAGAAGGATGTCTGGGGCTACGTCTTCCAGGGCAATTCCTACGAAGGGCTTACCTGCAACGCGCTGGAATGGGTGAAGTCGTCGGGCGGCGGCCAGATCGTCGAGCCCGACGGAATGATCTCGATCAACAACGAGAAGGCAGCGGCAGCGCTTGAACGCGCCAAGGGATGGATCGGCACGATCTCGCCGCCCGGCGTGCTCGCCTATCAGGAAGAAGAATCGCGTGGTGTCTGGCAGACCGGCAACGCTGTCTTCATGCGCAACTGGCCCTATGCCTATTCCCTCGGCAATGGCGCCGACAGCGCCGTGAAGGGCAGGTTCGACGTGATGACGCTGCCGGTTGCGGCCGCCGGCGACAAGCCGTCCTCGACGCTCGGCGGCTGGAACCTGGCGGTTTCGAAATATTCCGAAAAGCAGGAAGCAGCGATCGCCCTCGTAAAATTCCTGACGTCGAAGGACGTTCAAAAGGCCCGTGCCATTGAGCTGTCCAATCTGCCGACACTGACCGACCTTTATGACGACAAGGATGTTGCAGCCGCACAACCCTTCATGCCGAACTGGAAGCCCATCTTCCAGGACGCGGTGCCGCGTCCTTCGGCGACAGCCAAGGTAAAGTACAACGAAGTTTCCTCGAAGTTCTGGACGGCAGTGCATAACACACTGTCCGGCAGCGGCTCAGCCGCCGAAAACCTCGAGCTTCTCGAAGCCGACCTGACGACCCTCAAGGGCGACGCCTGGTGAGTATCGGGACCGGCGGCCCTTCAGGTCGTCGGTCCAGTCTCCGCGCGGCTGAACAGGGGATAGGCTTTTCATGACTGAAATCGTAGTTCCACAAGCAGTTGAACCCAGGGTTTCCAACCTCAGAGCCTCTACGGAACTGCGATCTGAGCGCATCCGATCGGCCTGGGTGTTCCTCGCGCCGACACTGTTGATCCTGGCAATCGTCGCCGGCTGGCCGCTCTTCAGAACGATTTATTTCAGCTTTACCAATGCGTCACTCAACGACCTTGGCAATGCGCAATTCGTCGGCTTCGCCAATTATCTGTCGTGGGTGACACTGAAGAGCGGAAAGACCGTCTATCGCGGGCTGCTCGCCGACCCAGTCTGGTGGAATGCCGTCTGGAACACGGCTAAATTCACTCTCCTTTCGGTCGCGATCGAAACCATGCTCGGCTTGATCGTCGCGCTGGTGCTGAACGCGCAGTTCGTCGGGCGGGGAATCGTTCGGGCCGCAATCCTTATCCCTTGGGCGATCCCGACCATCGTATCGGCCAAGATGTGGGCCTGGATGCTCAACGACCAGTTCGGCATTCTCAACGATGTTCTGCTCGGCTTGGGCCTGATCAGCGAGAAGATCGCCTGGACCGCCAATCCGGAAACGGCGATGATCGCCGTGCTGATCGTTGACGTCTGGAAAACGACACCCTTCATGGCGCTTCTGATCCTTGCCGGGCTGCAGATGGTTCCGGGAGACATCTACGAAGCGGCCAAAATTGATGGCGTCAATCCGATCAAGGTCTTCTGGCGTCTGACGCTGCCGCTGATCCGGCCTGCCATCATGGTTGCCGTGATCTTCCGGATGCTGGATGCGATGCGCATCTTCGACCTGATCTATGTACTGACGCCCAACAATGCGCAGACGAAGACCATGTCGGTCATGGCGCGCGAGAACCTGTTCGACTTCGACAAGTTCGCCTATGGCGCTACCGCGTCGACGGTGCTTTTCCTCATCATCGCTTCCGTCACCATCCTTTATATCTGGCTCGGCCGCGTCAGGCTCGGCGGGGAGGAACGCTGATGCTGCTTTCGCTCACCAAGAATACGCTCTTCTACCTGCTCGTCACGATCATCGTCATCATTGCGGTATTTCCGTTCTATTACGCGATCCTCACGAGCCTGAAGACTGGGACGGCCCTTTTCAAAGTCGATTACTGGCCGACCTCGATCTTTTTCCGCAACTATGCTTCCGTGATGGGCCAGGGCGGCTTCGTCCGCAGTCTTGCGAATTCCGCGATGATCGCCTGCGTCGTGGTCTCAGCTTCGCTGTTGCTTTCGATTACCGCTTCGTTCGCTTTGGCCCGGGTGCACTTCCGCGGACGGGCGTTGTTGATGCTGACCATCCTCTCGGTCTCGATGTTTCCCCAGATTGCCGTGCTTGCGGGACTGTTCGAACTCATTCGCTGGATCGGCATCTTCAACACGCCCTTCGCGCTGATCTTTTCCTACATGATCTTCACGCTGCCGTTCACGGTCTGGGTGTTGACGACCTTCATGCGGGAGTTGCCGATCGAAATCGAGGAGGCGGCGATCGTCGATGGTGCATCGCCATGGGTAATTGTCACCCAGGTGTTCATGCCGTTGATGTGGCCGGCGCTGGTGACGACCGGACTGCTCGCCTTCATCACAGCCTGGAACGAGTTTCTTTTTGCGCTGACGTTCACATCCTCCGATACGCAGCGAACTGTCCCGGTCGCCATCGCCCTGCTTTCGGGCAACAGCGAATTCGAAATCCCCTGGGGCAACATCATGGCGGCTTCGGTGATCGTCACCGTGCCGGTTGTCGTGCTTGTTTTGATATTCCAGCGCCGGATCATCTCGGGGCTGACCGCCGGCGGCGTGAAGGGTTGAAGGAGTAGGACATGGCAGAAATCCGATTGGAAAATATCCGCAAGAGCTTCGGCGCCTTCGAGGTGATCAAGGGCGTAACGATGGACATCCGCCGAGGCGAGTTCATGGTGTTCGTCGGGCCTTCGGGATGCGGCAAGTCCACGCTGCTGCGGCTGATCTCCGGCCTCGAGGACATTAGCTCGGGAACCCTTTCCTTCGACAACGAGACCGTGAACCGGCACGCGCCCTCTAAGCGAGGGATCGCCATGGTGTTCCAGTCCTACGCGCTCTACCCGCATATGACGGTGTTCGACAACATGGCTTTCGGCATGAAACTTTCCGGGAGCAACAGAGACGAATGCCGCCAACGCGTCGAACAGGCCGCCGGCATGCTGCAGCTCTCATCCTACCTGGACCGCCTGCCGCGACAGCTTTCCGGCGGACAGCGTCAGCGCGTCGCCATCGGCCGGGCGATCGTACGCGATCCCAAGGTCTTTCTTTTCGACGAGCCGCTGTCCAATCTCGATGCGGCGCTTCGCGTCGCGACGCGGCTTGAGATCGCCAAGCTTCATCGCAGCATGCACGGCACGACGATGATCTATGTGACGCATGATCAGGTCGAGGCAATGACGCTGGCCGACC
The DNA here is from genome assembly GCF_017357245.1 of Rhizobium bangladeshense. NCBI lineage: Bacteria > Pseudomonadati > Pseudomonadota > Alphaproteobacteria > Hyphomicrobiales > Rhizobiaceae > Rhizobium > Rhizobium bangladeshense. The sequence goes on from NZ_CP071613.1 coordinate 8,826, forward strand.
GGATCTGCGTGTTGAGGGACGGCGTCGTCGAACAGATCGGCACCCCGCTGGAGCTTTACGAAAGCCCGAATTCGGTCTTCGTCGCCGGCTTCATCGGTTCGCCAAAAATGAACTTTCTGTCTGGCGGGCTGGCACAGCCCTATGACAGCCATACGATCGGTGTACGTGCGGAGCATGTTTGCATCACAGCCGAGTCGCCGGTTTGGAGCGGCACGGTCATCCATTCGGAAATCCTCGGCTCCGATAGCTTCGTTTACTTGGATATCGGGGCCGATGAGCCGCTTGTCGTGCGGGAAGCCGGTGTCTCCCGTCATGAGCCGGGCCAGACACTTGGCCTGGCGCCACTTGCCGGCCACATCCACCGTTTCGACCGGTCCGGCCGGGCGCTCGAACGTGAATCCATGCGGGCTGCTTGATCTTCCAAGCATCGATGTCTTTCCCAGGCTCGATCCGCTTCTAATATAAGGAGAAAACGACATGACCATACGCACCGTTGTGTGGGGAGAGAATATTCACGAGAATACCAATGCGATCGTCCGGGGCATCTATCCCGAGGGCATGCATACGACGATCGCGAATGCGCTGAATAAGGATCCCGGCATCTCGGCGACGACGGCGACGCTGCAGGAGCCGGAACACGGGCTGAGCGAGGCCCGTCTTGCGCAAACCGATGTGCTGACCTGGTGGGGCCACAAGGATCACGGCGCGGTCTCCGATGCCGTCGTCGAGCGCGTCGCCAAGCGCGTCTGGGAAGGCATGGGCCTTCTCGTGCTGCATTCCGGCCATTTCTCCAAGATCTTCAAGCGGCTGATGGGCACGCCCTGTGCGCTGAAATGGCGTGAGGCGGGCGAGCGCGAGCGGCTGTGGACGATCAACCCGCGCCATCCGATCGCCGCCGGCATCGGCGAGCATTTCGAGCTCGAGAACGAGGAAATGTATGGCGAGCAGTTCTCAGTGCCGGAGCCGCTCGAAACGGTGTTCATCTCCTGGTTCCAGGGCGGGGAGGTGTTCCGCTCGGGCCTGACCTGGCGCCGCGGCGCCGGCAACATCTTCTATTTCCGTCCCGGCCACGAGACCTATCCGACCTATCACGACGCCACCATCCAGAAGGTGCTGATCAATGGCGTCAAGTGGGCCTATAACCCTGAGGGCGCGTTGACCGGCATTACCGACGCTCCAAATGTGCCGGTAGAAAAGGCACTGGAGCCGATCGCCGAACGCGGCCCGAGACTGCACCAGGCCGGCGAAGCCGGTTACCGCTGAATTCGACAAAGACCATGAGGACAGAAATGCGCTTGATCATTCTCGGAACCGGAGGATGGGCAAATACCCACGCCATGAATTTCTCGGAAATCGCCGGCGTCAAAATTGTCGCTGCCGTCGATACGGACGAGGTCCGGCTGCGGGCCTTCGCGCTCAGGCATGGTATCCCGCTCACTTTCACATCGCTCGATGACGCCCTTGCTTGGGGGGAGTTTGACGCTGTCACCAATGTCACGCCGGATCGCGCGCATTATTCCACAACAATGAAGATACTCGGCGCTGGCAAGCATGTGCTCTGCGAGAAGCCACTGGCGGTCAACTACCGCGAGGCCAAAGAGATGGCCGACGCCGCGGCGGCCTCCGGCAAGGTCACGATGGTAAACCTTACCTATCGTAATGTGGCGCCGCTGCAGGCAGCGCGAAGAATGGTACTGGACGGGCGTCTCGGCGCGATCCGCCACTTCGAAGCGTCCTATCTCCAAAGTTGGTTGGTGTCCAAGGCCTGGGGCGACTGGACCAAAGAGTCGCAATGGCTTTGGCGGCTGTCGACAAAGCATGGCTCCAATGGCGTGCTGGGCGATGTCGGTATTCACATTCTCGACTTCGCGGTCTTTGCGGCAGGAAGCGACGTCAAGGCGGCGGCATCGCATCTTAAGGTTTTCGACAAGAGCCCGGGGAATCGGATCGGGGAATATGACCTCGACGCAAATGACAGCTTCCTGATGATGGCCGAACTCGAAAATGGTGCGGCTGGCGTCATCCATGCAACGCGCTGGGCGACCGGCCATCTGAACGAACTGCGCCTGCGCTTGCATGGCGACAAGGGCGCACTGGAGGTGGTGCATACGCCTGAAGGTTCGACACTCAGGGTCTGTGAAGGCGCCGATGCCGACAAGGCGATCTGGCGCAAGATCGAGGTTGAGCCGGTCATCACCAATTTTGAGCGGTTTGCAAACGCCGTGCAAAAAGGGGAGCCGGATGAGCCGGGTTTCGGCCATGCCGCCAAGCTGCAATTTGTTCTTGATCACGCAGTCAAGACGGCGGGCGCCCTGACTGAGCTTTAGCCCGGTTATTGTTAGGGCGGCCGGCTCGTCAGATATGCCGGTTCAGCTCGTCCTCGCTGATGCCGAAATGCTCGAGGATGATGCCGACGTTCCGGCGGTGAGACTTGAAATAGACGTCGAACAGATCGCCGACCAGCGGAACCGTGCCGCAGGCGGCGTCGACGCCGAGATTGACCGCCATGCGGGCGAGCTTATGGGCGGGAAGGCCGAGACGCCTCGCTTCGTCGATGATGAAAAGGCCGATAAGGGAACCGGCAACGTCGCCGACGGCCGGGATGAGGCCGAGAACCGAGTCTGCGCCGATTCTTACGCCGAAAGGCAACCTGACCGCGGTATCCATAAGCCGAGCGACGGCGGCAGCGCGGCGAATTCTGACGAGTTCAGCAGAGGTGGGGTATCTCGTTGTATTGGAAACTGGCATCAGCGGCCTTGCTGCGCGACGGATCGCTGCGCCTCATTCATGACTGCAGGAAAGGCTCCCATCATCCGGCGCAACGAGGGCCTGAGACAATCGAAACGGTCTTTCATGGCCGTGAAACGCCGCAAGCCGAATAAGGTTCGCTGGCGGCGCGAGGGAAATCATCCCTCGTCGGGTACAACGACCAGTTTGCCTACGAAATTCTTCGCCATGAATTCGGTCTGTGCCCGGTGGAAATCCGACAGCGGATAAACGCCGCCGACGAGAGGTCGGATTTTGCGGCTCTCGATATAGCCGATGAGCCGGCGGAAATCGGCGCGGCTCCCCTGGCTCGATCCGTGCAGCTCGAGCTGCTTCAGATACATGGTCCGCAGATCCAGCTGGACGACGGGGCCGGCGATGGCCCCGGCCGTGGTATAGCGGCCTTCCGGACGCAGAACCTTCAGAAGATCGTTGAACAGCGGTCCGCCGACCAGATCGGCGACGACGTCGATCGGCTGGCCACGACCTGCGGAATGGACGGCTTCGACAAGATCGCCCTTGCCCCGGGTCACAACCGCTTCCGCGCCTACATCGATCATTGCCGCCTCCTTGCCGGGACCTGCGACCGCGATCGGGATGGCGCCGCGAGCGCGGGCGAGCTGGATGATCGCTGAACCGACGCCGCCCGAGGCGCCGGTGACGAGAACGCGCTCGCCGGCGACAAGCCTTGCCCGCTCCAGCATCCGTTCGCCTGTGAGATAGGCGCAGCAGAAGGTGGCGAGCTCGACCTCGCTCAGATCGGTCGCCACGACATGGGCATTCTCGGCCGGAAGAGCCATATATTCGGCGTAGCCCCCATCCCGCCCGTGGCCCATGTAATCGATGTCGGCAAGACTGTCGTCGTCGCGATTATAGATCGAGAAGTCGACCATGACGCGTTCGCCGATGCGTCCGGGCTCAACGCCCGCGCCGACGCCGACGATATGGCCGACGGTATCGGTGCCCTGGATGCGAGGGAATGTCAGCGTATTGCCTTGCCTGCGCCAGGTGGAGACAGCGGAAGGGTCGTCCTCTGTACCGTAGGCTCCTTCGCGCACCCAGACATCGGTATTGTTCATGCCGCAGGCCGTGACACGGATCAGCACCTCGCCCTGCGCTGGCTTCGGGACCGGGACGTCCCTGTCGTAGACGAGCTTTTCCAAGCCGCCATGGCCGGTGAGCAATACCGCCGCCATCTTTTCCGGGATCGTCATGCGGCTCTTCTCCTCAGATGGTTTTGAAAACACTTTTAATGGCGTCCGCTGCCGCCTTGACGACGACGTCTGCTTCTTCGCGGGTGAGGCAGAGCGGTGGAGCGAAGCCGAGAATATCGCCCTGCGGCATGGCGCGGCCGATGACGCCGCGGTCGAGAAGGGCGGAAGCGACCTGCGGACCGATTTTGCGGCCGGCATCGAAGAATTTTCGGTCGTCCCTGTCCTCGACGAATTCGATTGCCGCCATCAGCCCATCACCGCGGACTTCGCCGACGTTGCGATGGCTGCCAACCGCCTCTTGCAGTTGCGACCGGAAATAACTGCCGGTCTTGCCGGCATTTTCGACGATGCCGAGTTCGTCGATCAGTTCCAGATTGGCGATGCCCGCGGCGGCGCAGATCGGGTGGGCGGAATAGGTCCAGCCATGACCGATTGCGCCAAGCTGATCGGAGCCCTGCACCAGCACCTGCCACATCTTGGTCGAGACGATAGTGCCGGAAAGCGGAGCATAGGCTGAGGTGAGGCCTTTGGCGATGGTGATCAGGTCCGGCTTCATGCCGTAGTGATCCGAACCGAACATCGTGCCCAGACGGCCGAAGCCGGTGACGACCTCGTCGGCGAGAAGCAGGACGTCGTATTTGTCGAGCACTGCCTGGATTTTCTGCCAATAGCCTTTAGGGGGCGGAACGATGCCGCCGGTGCCGAGGATCGGTTCGCCAACGAAGGCGGCGATGGTATCTGGCCCCTCGGTTAGAATCATCTCCTCCAGTCTGTCGGCGCAATATTGCGAGAATTGCTCCTCACTCATCGACCGATCGGGCCGGCGGAAATAATAGGGCGCTTCGGTGTGGAGGATCGGGGCGCGCGGCAGATCGAAGGCATTGTGAAAAAGCGCAAGACCGGTGAGGCTGCCGGTCATGACGCCGGAGCCGTGATAACCGCGCCAGCGCGAGATGATCTTCTTCTTTTCCGGCCGGCCGAGAATGTTGTTGAAGTACCAGATCAGCTTGATGTTGGTCTCGTTGGCGTCCGAGCCGGAGAGGCCGAAATAGACGCGGCTCATGCCGGCGGGTGCGCGGTCGATAATCATTTTCGCAAGCGTAATCGACGCTTCCGTGCCGTGGCCGACATAGGCATGGTAATAGGCGAGGTTCTTCGCCTGTTCCGCAATAGCGTCAGCGATCTCCTGGCGGCCGTAGCCGACATTGACGCAATAAAGTCCGGCAAAGGCGTCGAGGCTTTTGCGGCCGCTCGTGTCTGTGATGTAGACGCCTTCGCCCCCGGCGACGACGCGCGTCGGTGTCTCACCGCGGGCGTGCGTGCCCATGTGGGTCGAGGGATGAAAAAAGTGGTCGCGGTCCCAGGCGGTGAGTTCGTTGCTTTTGTCGAGCATGTCCTATCCTCTTTTGAAACGGGCGCTCAGGCGGCAGTGTCGATGCAGAGATATTTGAGCTCGGTGAAAGCCTCGAGCCCGTGACGTGAGCCTTCACGGCCGAGACCGGACTGCTTCCAGCCGCCGAATGGGATGGGGCCACCGGTGATCTTCACGCGATTGATCGCCACCATGCCATATTCCAGCGCGCGGCCGAGGCGCATCTGGCGCGCGCCATTCTCGGTGACGACATAAGCAACGAGGCCATATTCGGTATCGTTGGCACGGCCGACGACCTCTTCTTCCGTGCCGAAGGTGGCAAGCGCCGCCACAGGCCCGAAGGTCTCCTCGCGCATGATCAGAGCATCCGCTGGCACATCCGTCAAAAGCGTCGGCTGATAAAAGAGCGGGCCGGCCTCATGGCGGCTGCCGCCGACAACGAGCCGCGCGCCACGCGCCAAGGCGTCGGCGACCTGGTCCTCGACCTTGCCAACGGCGCGTTCATGCATGAGCGGCCCGATCTCGCTTCCACCCTCGATCCCTGCGCCGACCTTCAGCTCGCCGATGCGAGCGGCAAAAGCCTTGGCGAAGGCATCGGAGATGCGCCGCTGGACGAAGATGCGGTTGGCGGCAAGGCAATCCTGGCCCGATGTGGCAAATTTGGCGTCGATGGCAATATCGACTGCTTTTTCGATATCGGCATCGTCGAAGACAATCAGTGGAGCGTGGCCGCCGAGCTCCATTACCAGCCGTTTCATGGTCGGCGCGCATTGGGCGGCGATCAGACGGCCCACCTCGGTCGAACCAGTAAAGCTCATGGCGCGCAGACGGCTGTCGCTGCACATCTGTCCGACGATCGTCGCGGCATGGCCGGTCACCACATTGAAGACGCCGGCGGGAATGCCGGCCCTCTCGCCGAGCTCGGCAAGCGCGAGGGCCGAAAGCGGTGTTTCCGAGGAGGGGTGGGCGACGACCGTGCAGCCGGCGGCAAGTGCTGCGGCCGCCTTGCGGGTGAGCATGGCAGAAGGGAAATTCCACGGCGTAACGACGCCGATAACTCCGAGCGGCTCGCGCCGGACGATCATTTCCGCACCCGCCAGATGGCTGGTGACGCTTTCGACGTTCAGGCGTTTGCCTTCTTCGGCATACCACTCGATGAAGGAGGCGGCGTAGTCGATCTCACCACGCGCTTCGGCAAGCGGCTTGCCCTGTTCGAGCGTCATGATCAGCGCCAGATCTTCTTTCGCGGCGAGCATCAGCGCGTGCCATCTCCGCAGGATCGCTGCGCGGTGCTGCGGCAGCATCGCGCGCCACTCCGCAAAGGCCCCTGATGCCGCATCGATCGCCATTGCCGTCTCCTCCGCACCGAGGCTTGCAACCCAGGCCAGCCTTGCCGATGAGGCCGGATCGGTCACGGCGAAACTCTTGCCTGTCTCTCCGGCAATCCAGCGCCCGCCGACATAGGCGAGATCGCGCAGGAGATGACGGTCGGCGAACCGCGACAACGCATCATGATAGGCGGCGCGGGCAAAAACGGCGGTCATGTCCAATCTCCTCGTGGCGTTGACGCAAGTCTTCCACGAGAGCGGGCGAGAGATTGTCCATTGCCGATGGTCGAAACAGACAGACGGTCTAAAGGACGGCCGCCTGCTGGAGAGAATGTCTACGAGGCGCTCTGTTCTTCGCCGGGGGCGGCGAAGGAAGAAACCGGAAGGACGGTGTCCTCCTTTACCGTTTTTGTGACGATGTAAGTGAAGTAGCGGTCGATGCCGAGCTCACGGTCGAGAAGCCCGTCGACGAGCCGCTGATAGGCATCGATATCGGCAGCCAAAATCTTCAGAATATAATCGACGCCGCCGCCGACCGACCAGCAGGCGACGATCTCGGGGGTTGCAACAACAGCGCGCTCGAAGCGTTCGAAATCAGCCTGGCGATGATTGGCGAGTGTCAGTTCCATCATCACGCTGGCGACCGGGGCGATGCGCCGCGGGGCGATCCGGGCATGGTAGCCGGTAATGATCCCCGCCTTTTCAAGCTTGCGCAACCGCATCCAGCACGGCGTCGGCGACAGCCCGGCCTTTTCGGCGAGCGCCAGCTTGGTGATGCGGCCGTCGCGCTGGACGGCGTCGAGAATGCGCAGGTCTATGGCGTCGAGCTTCATGGTGCTTTCTGAAAGAAATCATTTCAAACGCGGTGAAAAGACAATGGAAGCGCATTTTGGCATTGTCAATTGAACTGATTTTCATCAGTGTTAAATCATGACAAATTGGCGCCCCGATCCCTCGCAACTCCGCCGGCCTGCCTATCTCTCGCTCGCCGAGCAGATCGCCAACGCGATTACCGACGGCAAGCTCTCCGATGGCACGCAATTGCCGCCGCATCGCAAGCTGGCGGATGATCTGCATCTTTCCGTGCAGACTGTGAGCCGCGCCTATGACGAGTTGAACCGCCGGGGGCTGATATCGGGCGAGATCGGGCGCGGCAGCTTCGTGCAGACGCGGCCGCGCGAGCCGGAACCGCCTTATCTGCCGGAACGGCTGGGCGAGGTGATCGATCTGTCGATCCTGAAGCCGGTCTGCGAGCAGATCCATCTGGAAAAAATGCGCCAGGCCTTCGGCTGGCTTTCCGAAAACCTGCCTTCCAGCTCGGCCCTGTCATTCCGGCCGAATATGGTGTTCCCGCGTCACCGCGTCGTCGCCACCGAATGGCTGGCGCGCTGCGGGCTCGAGGCGTCGCCGCTGAACATCAGCGTGACGAACGGGGCGACCTCGGGCATGACAGTGGCGCTGATGAGTGTCGCCCCACCCGGTTCGACCTTAGCGACCGAGGCGATCAGCCATCACACGCTAGTGCCGCTCTCCAGCTATCTCGGCCTGCACCTTCAGGGGCTGGCGATTGACGAGGAAGGTATGATCCCCGAGGCGCTTGACGAGGCCTGCCGGACAGGGCCGATCCGGGCTATTTTCCTGCAGCCTTCCGTGATCAATCCGATGGCGGCGCTGATGAGTGCCGAGCGCCGGCAGGCGCTCGCCGCCGTGGCAGCCAAGCATGACATAGCGATCATCGAAAACGATATTCTCGGGCCTATGGTCGAGGACCGCCCGCCGCCGATGGCCGCCTTCGCGCCGGAGCGCACGCTCTATGTCACGAGCTTCACGAAGATCACCGTTCCCGGCCTAAGGATCGGCTATCTCGTTGCGCCCGACCGCTATGTCGCCGCCGTCGCCAACCGGCATCTCGTTTCCAGCTGGATGGCCACACCTGCCATGGCCGAGATCGCCAGCCGCTGGGTCAGCGACGGCACGGCGATGGAACTCGTCAACTGGCAGCGCCGCGCCCTTGTCGGACGCCACGCGATCGCGGCGGAGATGCTGGCCGGCCTGTCCTATCGAACGCACCCGCAAAGCCTGCATGTATGGCTGCCGCTGTCCGGCAGCCATACAGAGGATGGTTTCGTGTCGCAGGCAAGGCTGCGCGGCGTGGCGATCGCGCCGGGCAAATCCTTCCACACCACCGATCACGGCTGGACGCCGGCGGTGCGCATCTCGCTCGGCTCGACGACGGAAGGCGAACTGCGGACAGGACTCGGGATCGTTGCCTCGCTGGCGCAGGGAAATCCGGAGGAACTGCTGCTTGCGATTTGACGCTGCCGCCGCATTTGTCGGCAGGTGCAGAATAATTGTCATGATATTATTTTACGAATTGACATGATTTTCGTAGGCCGTCATCGTTAGGTCATTGCTTGTCTCAACAAGGAGAGACATGAATGCCTGCGCCCATCATTCGCATCGACAACATCGTCAAGAGATACGGTCCGCTGACCGTGCTCGACGGCCTGTCGATGAATGTCATGCCGGGCGAGAAATTGGCGCTGATCGGGCCGTCCGGCTCCGGCAAGACGACGATCCTGCGCATCCTGATGACGCTGGAGACGATCAGCGGCGGCCACATCGAGGTCGACGGCGAGCAGCTCTACCACATGCCTGGTGGCAGCGGGCTGGTGGCGGCCGATGAGCGGCACCTGCATCGCATGCGGGAAAAGATCGGCATGGTCTTCCAGCACTTCAACCTGTTCCCGCATAAATGCGTCCTCGACAACGTCACGCTCGCGCCGATGCTGACCAAGGGCATTAAGCGGCCGCAGGCCGAGAAGCGGGCGATGGAGCTTCTGGATATGGTCGGCCTTGCCGACAAGGCGAAAAGCGTGCCGGCGCAGCTTTCCGGCGGGCAGAAGCAGCGCGTCGCCATTGCCAGGGCGCTGGCGCTGTCGCCGAAGATCATGCTGTTCGACGAGGTGACCTCGGCACTCGACCCGGAGCTGGTCGAGGAGGTGCTGAACGTCATGCGCCGCCTCGCCTCCGAGACTGACATGACGATGCTTCTCGTCACCCACGAAATGGGCTTCGCACATGACTTTGCCGACCGCGTGCTGTTCTTCGATCGCGGCAAGATAGTCGAGGAAGGCAGGCCCGGCGATATTTTCCGCAACCCGACGCAGGAGAGGACGCAGATCTTCCTGCGCAAGATCATCGCGGCAGGGCACCGCGTCTGACGTCAGAGATTGCCCGCAAAACAGAGCGCAAGGAAAGCCAGAGGAGTTGGGAACGATGAAAGCAGGATACCTTTTGAGCGCCGTCAGCCTGTCGGTGCTGCTGGTGACGGCCGGCGGGCAGGCTTACGCCGCCGACGACAAGCTCGAGCAGTTGAAGGAACAGGGCTTTGCCCGCATCGCCATCGCCAACGAGCCGCCGTTCACGGCCGTCGGCGCCGACGGCAAGGTTTCGGGTGCCGCGCCCGATGTGGCGCGGGTAATCTTCGAAAAGCTCGGAGTCAAGGAAGTGGTCGCCTCGATCTCGGAATACGGGGCGATGATTCCCGGCCTGCAGGCCGGCCGACACGACGCGATTACGGCAGGCCTCTTCATGAAGCCGGAACGCTGCAATGCCGTTGCCTATTCCGAACCGATCCTCTGCGACGCCGAAGCCTTTGCTCTCAAGAAGGGCAATCCGCTGAAGCTGACGAGCTACAAGGATATCGCCGACAATCCGAACGCCAAGATCGGCGCGCCGGGCGGCGGCACGGAAGAGAAGCTGGCGCTGGAAGCCGGCGTGCCGCGTGACCGCGTTATCGTGGTTCCGGATGGGCAGAGCGGCATCAAGATGCTGCAGGACGGCCGCATCGACGTCTATTCGCTGCCGGTCCTGTCGATCCACGATCTGATCGCGAAGGCGAAGGATCCGAATCTCGAAACCGTCGCCCCCGTCGTCAATGCGCCGGTCTATTGCGACGGCGCCGCTTTCCGCAAGCAGGATGTCGCGCTGCGTGACGCCTTCGACGTCGAGCTGAAGAAGCTAAAGGAATCGGGCGAATTCGCCAAGATCATCGAGCCCTATGGCTTCTCGGCCAAGGCGGCGATGTCGACGAGCCGCGAAAAGCTCTGCGCCGCAGCCAAGTAACTTGGTGTGAACAGCCGGCCATGCGTTCCACCATGGCCGGTTCGCCTCTCGCACGATCCATAGAGAAGTGAGTTGCCGATGTCGGTGTGGTCCGGCTATCTGACGCTGATTCTTCAGGGCGCCCTGGTGACGCTCGAGCTAACGATCATGGGCTCGGCGCTGGCACTCGTCATGGCCTTCCTGGCCGGCCTCGGCCGCCTGTCGCGCTTCTTTGCCCTCCGGGCTCTGGCGACCGCCTATATCGAATTCTTTCGCGGCACCTCGATCTTCGTCCAGCTCTTCTGGGTCTATTTCGTGCTGCCCTTCGCGGGATTGACGTTGACGCCGCTGCAGGCGGGCGTGCTGGCTCTCGGTCTGAATGTCGGCGCTTACGGAGCGGAAGTGGTGCGTGGCGCCGTCAAGGCGGTCGGGCGCGAACAGTCGGAAGCCTGCATCGCGCTCAACCTGTCGCGCTACCAGCGCATGCGCCACGTCATCCTGCCGCAGGCGCTGCCGCTGATGCTGCCGACCTTCTGCAACAACGCGATCGAGCTCTTGAAGGGCACGGCCGTCGTGTCGCTGATCTCGCTGACGGACATGACCTTCCAGGCGCAGGTGGTGCGGGCGCAGACGGGCAATACGCTCGTGCCTTTTGCGGCGATCCTCATCCTCTATTTCCTCATGGCCTCCGCCATTTCGGCGGCGATGCGCCTGCTGGAGCGGCGGATGACACGCGGCCTCGACGGCATGAGGACCTGATCATATGGAATGGGATTGGGATTTCGTCTGGCAGATCATGCCGACCCTTCTCGAAGGGTTTAAGATCACCATTCTTGCCACCATCCTCGGCGCTGCGGTCGCCATGGTCGTCGGGCTGGCGCTCGCCATCGCGCGGCGATCCCCGGTCGCCGCCATTTCCCGGGCGGTCGGCTTCGTCTCGGAATTCATTCGCGGGACGCCGCTGCTGGTACAGCTCTACTTCATCTTCTACGTGCTGCCCGATATCGGCATCCGGCTGTCACCGCTCACCGCCGGTGTCATCGGCATCGGCATTCACTACGCGACCTATACGGCGGAGGTCTATCGCGCCGGCATCGAGAACGTCTCGCGCGGACAATGGGAAGCGGCCAAGGCCACCAATCTGACGACGCGCCAGGCTTGGATCCACGTAATCTTGCCGCAGGCGATCCCGCCGATGATCCCGGCGCTCGCCAATTATTTCATCGCCATGTTCAAGGAAACGCCGCTGCTATCGGCGATCACCGTGCTCGAGTTGATGAACCAGGCCAAAAGCATCGCCAACAGCAACTATCGCTATATCGAACCGATGACGCTCGTCGGCATCTTCTTCCTCGTCATCAGCCTGGTCTCGGTCGTCGGATTGCGCAGGCTCGAGGAACGCTATGCTAGGATGGATGATTGATATGACCGCAGGAATCGAGATCATTCCCGCCGGCCGACTGCCACGACTTGACGAACGGCCGCTGGAAAAGCGCATCGGCCTCGTCATTCTGTCGACCGACCATACGACGGAGGTGGACTTCCGGCGTATGGTCGCCAGCGACCGGATCGGCGTCTATGTCAGCCGCATCCACTACGCCAACCCGGTGACGCCGGAAAATCTCCTGAAGATGCAGCCGTCGCTGACGCAAGGCGCAGGGCTCATTCTGCCGGATGAAGCGCTGGATGCGATCATCTATTCCTGCACCTCCGCTTCGGTCGTCATTGGCGACCGCAATATCGAGGCGGCGATCCATGCGACCAAGCCGGGTGTTTCAGTGGTGACGCCGACGGCGGCGGCGGTGAAGGGCCTGAAGGCGCTCGGCGCCCGCCGGATTTCGGTGCTGACGCCTTATACGATCGAGACCAGCCGGCCGATGGCGGAATATTTCGCGGATCTCGGCTTTGCGATCGACCGCTTTACCTGCCTCGGCCTCAGCGACGACCGCGAGATGGCGCGGATCGCGCCGGATGAGATCGCGGCCTTCGCGCGTGAGGCGCTGGCGCCGCAGTCCGATGCGCTGTTTATTTCCTGCACGGCTCTGCGCGCCGCACAGGTCGCCGCCCGCATCGAAGGCGAGGCCGGCAAGCCGGTGGTGACCAGCAATCTCGCAACCGCCTGGGCCTGCCTGAGGCTTTGCGGTGATGATCGGGTGCGGCCCGAGCTCGGTCAGCTGATGACCATGCCCTATGGGGAAGGCTGAGATAATGGTGAGCGCCTTGCCGGTTTCACTGGAGGATATTCGCGCAGCGACGCGGCGGATCGCCGGCCGGGTCGTCGAAACACCGATGGTGCTGTCGGCATCGCTTGCCGAGATTGCCGGCGTTCCGGTCTGGCTGAAGCTCGAACATCACCAGACGACGGGCAGCTTCAAACTTCGCGGGGCGACCAATGCGGTGCTGTCCTTGTCACCGGCAGAGCGCGCGCGCGGCGTCGTCGCCGCCTCGACCGGAAATCACGGCCGGGCGCTTGCCCACGCCGCGAAGGCGCAAGGCGCGGTCGCGACGATCTGCATGTCGCGGCTGGTGCCGGAGAACAAGGTTGCGGAAATCCGCAATCTCGGGGCCGATGTGCGCATCGTCGGCCGATCGCAGGACGAGGCGCAGCAGGAAGTGGACCGGCTGGTGCGAGAGGAGGGTCTGGTGATGATCCCGCCTTTCGACCATCCTGACGTCGTCGCCGGGCAGGGGACGCTCGGGCTCGAAATCGTCGACGCCTTGCCTGAGGTGGCCACGGTGCTGGTGCCGCTTTCCGGCGGCGGCCTTGCGGCGGGCGTCGCCGCCGCGGTCAAGGGCGTCAATCCCAAGACGAAGGTGATCGGCCTGACGATGGAACAGGGCGCGGCGATGAAGGCGAGCCTCGATGCCGGACGGCCGGTGCAGGTCGAGGAGGTGAGGAGCCTTGCCGACTCTCTCGGCGGCGGCATCGGCCTCGACAATCGCCTGACCTTCGCCATGTGCCGCGCGCTTCTCGACGACGTCGTCCTGCTGACGGAGGCCGAGATCGCCGCAGGCGTGCGCCATGCCTTTGCCTGCGAGGACGAGATCGTCGAGGGGGCTGGAGCGGTCGGAATTGCGGCGCTGCTGGCGGCAAAGATCAGCTCGGGCGGCCCTGTCGTTGCAATCCTTTCGGGGCGGAATGTCGACATGGAACAGCACCGCCGAGTGATCAACGGCGAGGGTGCGGCGTTCGCGGAGGATAGACCATGAGCCGCATGATCATTCTGACGGAAGCGGAATTGCGCAACGTGGTGGTGCTCGATCGCGATGCCGTCGCCTGTATCGAGCAGGCTTTCGCCGCGCTTGCGACGAAAGCGGTCGCCATGCCGCCGATTTTGCGGCTCGACATTCCGGAGTATCGGGGTGAGGTCGATGTGAAGACCGCCTACGTGCCCGGCATCGAGGGTTTTGCGATCAAGATCAGCCCCGGCTTCTTCGACAATCCAAAAATCGGTCTGCCGAGCACCAATGGCATGATGGTGCTGCTGTCGAGCCGAACCGGATTGGTGCAGGCGCTGCTCCTCGACAACGGCTATCTCACCGACGTGCGCACGGCCGCGGCCGGCGCCGTCGCGGCGAAGCATCTGTCGCGCCAGAATTCCAGCGTGGCGGCGATCTTCGGCGCCGGCATGCAGGCGCGGCTGCAGCTGGAAGCGCTGACGCTGGTGCGGCCGATCCGTGACGCCAGGATTTGGGCGCGGGATGCGGCGAGGGCCGAGGGCGTGGCTGCGGAGCTGGCGGCCAGGCTCGGCTTTCCCGTCAACGCGATATCCGACCCGCGGCAAGCAATGTCCGGCGCAGACATCATCGTGACCACAACGCCGGCAGAAAAACCGATCATCGACGCCGGCTGGCTCGAAGCCGGGCAGCATCTGACGGCCATGGGATCGGATGCTGAGCACAAGAACGAGATCGATCCCGCGGCCATAGCCGGCGCCGGTCTCTATGTCGCCGACAGCCTGAAGCAGACCCGCCGGATGGGCGAGTTGCACCATGCGATCGAAGCAGGCCTCGTCAATAGGGATGCTGATTTCGCCGAACTCGGCCGGATCGTTTCCGGCCTGATGCCGGGCAGGACGAGCAGCGACCAGATCACCATCGCCGACCTCACGGGAACTGGCATTCAGGACACCGCCATCGCCACGCTCGCCGTTGCCCGCGCCGGCGCGACGAATGCCGGCACCACATTCGAAAGCTGACCGGCGCGGCGCCGGACAAGAAGGGAAGAGATATGACCCAGCCCAATCTGAAGTTTTCGCTCGGCGAATATGCCGCGCGGCTGGAAAAAACCCGGCGTGCCATGGAGGCGAAGGGTGTGGATCTGCTTGTTGTCAGCGACCCCTCGAACATGGCCTGGCTGACCGGCTATGACGGTTGGTCCTTCTACGTGCACCAGGCCGTGATCGTACCGCCGCAGGGCGAGCCGATCTGGTTCGGCCGCGGTCAGGACGCCAACGGCGCCAAGCTCACCGCCTATCTCAAGCATGATAACATCGTCGGTTATCCCGATCATTACGTGCAGTCGACCGAGCGTCATCCAATGGACTACCTCTCCGGCATCCTGACGGAGCGCGGCTTCGCCAAGATGACGATCGGCGTCGAGATGGACAATTACTGGTTTTCGGCCGCCGCCTTCGCAGCGCTGCAGAGGCATCTGCCCAATGCACGTTTCGTCGACGCGACCGCGCTGGTCAACTGGCAGCGCGCGGTCAAGAGCGAGACCGAAATCCGCTACATGCGCAATGCGGCCCGGATCGTAGAAGCCATGCACGCCCGCATCTTCGACAAGATCGAGGTCGGCATGCGTAAATGCGATCTGGTGGCGGAAATTTATGATGCCGGCACGCGCGGCGTCGACGGCATCGGCGGCGACTATCCGGCCATCGTGCCGCTGCTGCCGTCCGGCGTCGAAGCATCCGCACCGCATCTGACCTGGGACGACCGGCCGTTGAAGAAGGGGGAGGGCACTTTCTTCGAGATCGCCGGGTGCTACAACCGCTATCATCTGCCGCTGTCGCGGACCGTCTTCCTCGGCAAGCCGACGCAGCCTTTTCTCGACGCTGAAAAAGCCACACTGGAAGGCATGGAAGCGGGTCTTGCCGTCGCGAGACCCGGCAATAGCTGCGAGGATATCGCCAATGCCTTCTTCGCGGTGCTGAAGAAATACGGGATCGTCAAGGACAACCGTACGGGTTACCCGATCGGGCTTTCCTATCCGCCGGACTGGGGCGAGCGCACCATGAGCCTGCGGCCGGGCGACCGGACGGAGTTGAAGCCCGGCATGACCTTCCATTTCATGACCGGCCTCTGGCTCGAGGACATGGGTTTCGAAACGACGGAGAGCATCCTCATAACCGAGAGCGGTGTCGAATGCCTCGCCAGCGTGCCGCGCAAGCTGATGGTCAAGGATTGAGGCTGTCATGACAGAGACTGGCTTGCGGCCGTCGCCGATCAGCGCGACGGTGGATTTCGCCGCCGAAGGCGTCCAACACGGTTTCCTCAGGCTGCCCTACAGCCGCGACGATTCCGCTTGGGGCTCGGTGATGGTTCCAATCACGGTCGTCAGGAACGGCGAGGGACCGACGGCGCTGCTCACCGGCGGCAATCATGGTGATGAATATGAAGGGCCGATCGCGCTTTTCGATCTCGCCCGCACGCTGCGGGCCGAAGAGGTGAGAGGCGCGGTCATTATCGTGCCGGCGATGAATTATCCGGCATTCCTGGCGGGAACCCGGACCTCGCCGATCGACAGGGGCAATATGAACCGCAGCTTCCCGGGTAGTCCGGACGGCACGGTGACCGAGAAGATCGCCGATTATTTCCAGCGCGTGCTTCTGCCGATGGCCGATCTTGTGCTCGACTTCCACTCCGGAGGCAAGACGCTCGATTTTCTCCCGTTCTGCGCGGCCCATATCGTGCCGAACAAACAACAGGAGGCCCAGGCTTTCCAATTCGTGACAGCTTTTGCCGCACCCTTTTCGATGAAGATGCTGGAGATCGATGCAGTCGGCATGTATGACACGGCGGCCGAGGAAATGGGCAAGATCTTTATCACGACTGAACTCGGCGGTGGAGGTACCGCCACGGCGAGAAGTGCGGCGATTGCCAAACGCGGCACTATAAACGTTCTGCGTCATGCCGGTATCGTCGGCGGCGCCGTCGATACCGGTCCTACGACCTGGCTGGACATGCCGGACGGCCGCTGTTTCTCCTTCGCAGAAGAAGGCGGACTGATCGAACCTATCGTCGATCTCGGTGAAGCGGTCGCCAAGGATGACGTCATCGCTTGCATCCACCCGACCGGTAGGACGGGTGAGGCGCCGCGCGAGATCCGTGCAGCAATGGACGGCATTCTCTGTGCGCGGCATTTCCCGGGCCTGGTCAAATCAGGCGACTGCGTCGGGGTCGTGGCGGTTGTGACGAATTGAAATCACGGCAGGCGCGTGAGATGAATGTCACTGGCCGATCAAGGTCAAGCCACCTTGCGCGATTTTGATTCTGCAGCTGCCGCATCGGTCTGGAAGCGACTGACAATTCCTTCCAGCGTCTGCGTCTGGCTGCCGAGCGCACGGCAGGCTGAGACCGTTTCCGCGGCCATGGCGGCGTTGCGCTGGGTGACCTCATCGAGCGCGTTGACGGAGGCATTGATTTCCCCGATTGCGAGCGCCTGCTCAGAAGAAACCGAAACGATGCGGGCGATCAGCCCGGCGACCTGCTCGACCTGGCCTTCGATTTCCATAAGCGCCTTGCCGGTGCGGTTGACGAGCTCCACGCCGGTGGAAACCTGAGACGATGAGGTTGAGATCAGGGATCTGATCTCCTTGGCGGCATTGGCTGAGCGGAGAGCTAGCTCACGCACTTCCTGCGCCACAACGGCGAAGCCTTTGCCGGCCTCGCCTGCGCGGGCGGCTTCGACGCCGGCGTTGAGTGCCAGAAGGTTGGTCTGGAAGGCGATCTCGTCGATGACGTTGACGATCTCGCCGATCTGGGTTGACGAACCTTCGATCTTTTGCATGGCGGCGATCGCATCGCGAACGATGGCTGCCGAATGTTCGGCGCTGCTGCGGGTCTCGGCCATCATGCCGGTCGCCTTGCCGGCATGGTTCGAGGCGTCCTTGGCCTTGGCGTTCATTTCGCCCAGCGCGCTCGTAGCCTCTTCAAGCATCGCCGCCTGCTGTTCGGTCCGCAATGCAAGGCTGTCGGCGGCATCCGTGATGCCGGAGGAGGAACTGCCGACCTGCCTGGAGGTCTGGGCGACCTCCGCCATCGAGACGCAAAGCGCATCCAGGCTGTCGTTGAATTTGGCACGCAACGTTTCATAGGCGGGTGCGAAGGCTGTGGTGATGCGGCAATTGAGATTGCCGAGCGAAAGCTGGTCCAAACCGTAGGTCAGCTCCTCGATCACCGTTTCGCGTCGTTGCTCCTCGGCGGCCTTTTCAGCCATCTGGCTGCGTTCGCGCTGGAATTCATGGTCGCGAAGCGCCGTCTCTCGTTTTTGAGCATCTTGTCGTTCCAGCGCATTGCGGCGGAACACCGCCACGGCCTTGGACATGGCGCCGATCTCGTCGGAGCGGTCGGAATAGGGAACCTCGGTCGAAAAATCGCCTTCGGCGAGGTTGCCCATATAGGCCTTCATGCCATCCAGCGGCACGATGGCCCGACGGCGCAGAAAATAGAGGCCCGCGAGCAGCAGGGCGAAGGAGCCGAAGCCGGCAGCTCCCGCATAGATCGTCCAGGTTACGATTTCCGAAGCGGCGTTCTTTTCCTCGCCCTTCAGGAAAGCGTCGGAGTGTGCGACGAGTTTCTCCACAGCATCCTGGTGCGTATGGAAGGCGACGCGCAATTGCTCGATCGCACCACGCGCCTTGTCTTCATCCTTTGCCTTCAGCGCGGGGATGATCTCGCGGTTCATCACGTTCCAGAATGCATCGCCCTTGGTCAGCACACCATTTTCGAGCTCCTCCTTCAAAGCCTGCGGTAGCCGGGTGGTTTTCCAATAGGCGCGGCGGTCGTCGTAAGCGGCCTTCAGACTTGCGATCTTGGCAAGATTGGTCTCGGTGAGTTCGGGAAATTTGCTGGCTTCGAAAGAGAGCATGTAGGATTCGACCACGAAAAGCGGCGGCGGCAGGATATCGGCGATGAGATCCTTGCCGTAGACCACCTGCTCGTAAACCGGACCGTTGACTTTCAGCCGCTCGAGCGCCGATTGCTGTAATCCGATCGACATGAAAAGGCCAGTCGAAACAGCGACGCCGAAGGCCACCAAGCTGCGCGCAATAGTAAGTGCCAAGACTGTCTCCAAATAACTTTGCGGCTCTCTTCTTCGAGACGCCTGATCTACGTAGAGCATTATTTCTCAAGAACGCTGAAATGTGGTTAATTTCTTATTCGGATGAGAAGTCGACTAACCGTCCTGGCAAGGAGGCAGCCGTCCAAAATTGGGATGGTTGAAGACAACCAACATATTTTTGGTACCAAGCCATCAGTTGCCATCTTGATGGCTAAACGGGAGGTCGCTATATGTATCGCAAAGGAGATGAACATGGCTGAACCTCAGCTTTCGGTACGAAGCGCGAGGGCGCGTGATCTTGCCCACCGGCTGGCACGCCGTGAAAACCGCTCGATTGCCGACATCGTCGAGCGGGCGCTCGAATCCTATGAAATACGCCAGGCCGGCCGGGAGCCGGCGTCATCTTTCTACACCAGGCTTTCGCAGCAAAGCGGAACGGATATCGACCTTGAGACTGTCCTCAAGGAAGGCCGGCAGGCGCATAAGGGCATCGAGCTTTGATTTTTCTCGATACCAACATTGTTTCGGAAACGTTGAGAAAATCACCCGATGAAGCGGTGATCGCATGGCTCGTTCGTCATGATGCTGAATTGGCTCTGCCGACGGTGACGATTGCCGAGATCGCCTACGGTATCCAGAAGATCCGGCCTGATCAAAGAGCCGAGCGCCTCGAACAAGGACTGTCCGATTGGCGTCGCCGCTTCGCGGACCGGATTTTTGGCCTGACCGAGGAGGCCGCTCTTGCCTATGGTGAGATCATGGGAACCGCAACTCGCCAAGGACGCGGCATGTCAGCGCCGGATGGCATGATCGCAGCTATTGCGCGGGTCAATGGCGGTCGACTTGCCACCCGAAACCTGGGCGATTTCCTCACCACGGACCTCGAATTGATCTCCCCTTGGGAGTTTTGATTTCCCGAAGCACTGACAGCGGGAATTAATCCGCCGACGGGTTTCTGTAGATTGCTGAAAATCATGCTCTGCGACGGCGCTCTCAGGCCAATCGCATCAGCATATCGTGGAGCTTGCCGATCTATCGCAGCAGTTCAATCAGCCTGTCCGTATCTTCCTGGCAGAGCCGGCCTGTCTGACCTTCCCTGACGTCCGACGGCCGGCCCGTCACGAGTTAAGCCTTGCCGCCTCGGTATCCAGATCGGCAACGTCCATGCCGGCGCCGCCGCTATCCTCGCTGCCGGAGCCGGACTGATCGAAGCGGTTTATCGCCAGCGTCATCAGTTGGGGCATCAATTTGTCGGCGCTGCTGGACGTGTCTTAGTCGACCTGCCCGCTCGTGGTTGATTTTTTTGCTGAAACCGTACTACAGGACAGAATGCCTTAAGATGCGGACGTCGTATTGCAAACTGACGAGTTCTCTAAATCGAAATTGCTAATGCCACGACCGAAAAAATCGTTCATCCGATATTCCCGGCTGCTTTTTAGGATCGTCGGCATGCATTCCGGCAAAGCGGCCTGATCGTCATGAATATCACCGACGAGAGCTCAGATGAGCCGCGCAAAAGGGGCCGGCCGAAAGTCTCCAGCGACGAAGACAAACGCACTCATATCGTCGAAGTCGCCCGCCGCGTTTTCGTAAAATTTGGCTATGCCGGAAGCGCCACGGCGGTAGTCGCCTCGGAGGCGGGTGTTTCCAAGCAGACGCTCTACAAGCTGTTTCAGAGCAAGGAAGAGCTGTTTGCAGCTGTGGTCGGCGCGCATCGGCGCCTGATGCTTGACCTGCCGCGGCCACCTGAAGATATCTCGATCGCGGAGAGTCTCGAGCGTATCTTCATGATCGACATGGACGAGGATTTGGATGCGGAACGCGCTGGCTTCCTGCAGCTTGTCTTTCGCGAAGCCGCGCAGTTTCCCGAGCTTATCGAAATTCTCCAGCGCGAAGGCATACTCGCCAGCCGGCAGTATCTCGCCGATTGGCTTAGAGATCGCCGTGCGGAAGGCAGGCTGTCGCTGGATGATCCGGAGAGCGGCGCCCGCATGCTGATGGATATGATCTTTGGCGGCATGGGCCCGCCGGAAGGCCGCGTGCAAGCCTGGCCGGACCGAACCCTGATGCTTGCCCATCTTCACCGCTGCATCGCAATCTTTGCCGCCGGCGTCGGGGCCGCTTGAAGCGGTCGATCGCGCAGCAAGCCTCGTTCTTATGCCGCGCAATCCTGGATCAAGTGATTGCCGCTTGCGGCTCATCCACTTGGCGGCGCCTTCTCCTGTAAATGAGGCGGCGGGGATGCTGCAGCCTCTCCGTCCCCATTAGCCTCTCGAAGGGCGCGTCTGCGCCGCAAGCCGAGAGAAGGTTAGGGCGAGGGGAAAAGCCACGCAGGCTCGCCGGTACGCGGTGGCTGGTGGCCGACGCGGCGAGGGATATCGAATGCCAACGCAAAAGTGCTGCCGAAAACATCGGTAAGCATTCTGCTGCGCGTTTTTCGGCACGCCCCATTGACAATTCATCTCCGATAGCACTTGATATCAAAATCCAATAAAATAGACATATGTCCGGTATATTGGATCACCCAAACATCCACAAAAGGGGAACGCCATGATCATTTCCTTTCGCACCGGCCTAATGTCACTGGCCGTCGCCGCCCTGATGTCGACGCCTGTGCTCGCCGATGGCAAGCTTGACGAAGTGCTGGCCCGCGGCCACCTCGTCCTCGGCACGGGCAGCACCAATGCGCCCTGGCACTTCAAGAGCGCGGACGACAAGCTGCAGGGCTTCGATGTCGACATGGGCCACATCATCGCCAAGGCCCTCTTCGGCGATCCGGATAAGATTGAATATGTCAACCAGTCGTCGGACGCCCGCATTCCGAACATCACCACCGATAAGGTCGACATCACCTGCCAGTTCATGACCGTTACGGGCGAGCGCGCCCAGCAGGTTGCCTTCACCATTCCCTATTATCGTGAGGGCGTCGGCCTGATGCTCAAGGCGGACGGAAAATATGCCGATTATGCCGGCCTGAAGGCTGCCGGCTCCTCGGTCACCATCTCGGTTCTCCAGAACGTCTATGCCGAAGCGATGGTGCATGCCGCATTGCCGGAGGCGACCGTCGACCAGTACGAATCCGTCGACCTGATCTATCAGGCGCTGGAGTCGGGGCGTGCCGATGCCGCGGCCACGGACCAGTCGTCGCTCGCCTGGTACATGACGCAGAACCCGGGCCGCTACAAGGACGCCGGCTACGGCTGGAACCCCCAGACCTATGCCTGCGCCGTCAAGCGCGGTGATCAGGACTGGCTGAACTTCGTCAACACCGCTCTTCATGAAGCGATGACGGGTGTCGAGTTCGACTTCTACGCCAAGTCGTTCAAGACCTGGTTCGGCAAAGATCTGACGCCGCCGCAGATCGGCTTTCCCGTTGAGTTCAAGTGACCGCGATGCGGGGCGGGAGCTCAATCCCGCTCCGCTGGAACAGGATGATCTTGGCCCAGGTCGGGCCGAGATCTGAATCCGGTTCGGAATCGAATGGTTGGAGCATGACGTCGTCGGGGCCGCTGGTAGGTTCGGCGGCATCCTCTGGTCTGAAAGGACCCGCATGGGTTACACGCTGAATTTCGCTGCCGTCTGGCGCAATTTCGACTTTCTGTTAAGCGGACTTGCCCTCAGCCTCGGCCTTGCAGTGATCTCGATCCTGATTGGGGCCGCGATCGGTCTTGTCGTGGCTTTCGCGCTGACGTCGAGGAGCCGCTTCGCGCTCGTGCCGGCGCGCTTCTATGTCACTGTTATTCGCAACCTGCCGATTCTCGTCCTGGTGCTTTTCGCCTTTTTCGCGCTGCCGCAGATGGGTTTGCGCCTCGACAAGATGAATAGCTTCGTGCTGGTTCTTTCGCTCTATTCCGGCGCTTATCTGGCCGAGGTGTTCCGCGCCGGACTGCTGTCCATCCCTAGAGGACTGACGGAAGCCGGCCTCGCCATCGGCCTGACGGGGATGCAGATCCGCGGCTCGATCATCGCACCGCTGATGCTGCGGAACGTGCTGCCATCGCTCTCCTCGACGATCATCTCGCTGTTCAAGGACACCTCGCTCGCCGCCGCCATCGCCGTGCCCGAGCTCACCTTCGCCGCCCGCAAGATCAATGTCGAGAGCTTCCGCGTCATCGAGACATGGATGGTTACTTCAGCCCTCTATGTCGCGACCTGTTTCCTCATCGCCGCCTTGATGCGTTTGGTCGAGCGCCATCTGGCCCTGCCGAGATAGTCCCATGTCTCACACATTTCTCGAACAGCTCTGGATCGCCCGCTATGTCGTCATGAACGGCATGGCCATGACGGTGTCGATCTCTCTGCTGGCCATTTTCGCAGGTTCCATTCTCGGCGTTTTTGTCGGCCTGGCGCTGGTTTACGGCGGCGTCGTCCTACGTCTCCTCGTGCGTGCCTATACGGACATTGTTCGCGGTACGCCGGTGCTCGTGCTCGTGCTGGCAAGCTATTACGTCTCCGCTGCGGTCGGTCTCGATCTCGGACCTTTCTCCGCCGGAGTCCTCGCCCTTGCCGTCTTCTGCTCTTCCCACGTCGGCGAAATCGTGCGCGGAGCGCTTCAAGCGATCCCGAAGGGCCAGACCGAAGCCGCCAAGGCGATCGGCCTGACCTTTACCCAGACTTTCACCTCGGTGTTGTGGCCGCAGGCCATGCGCCAGTGTCTGCCGGCCTGGGTGAATACGGCGGCCGAGATGGTGAAGGCCTCGACGCTGCTTTCCGTCATCGGCGTCGCGGAGCTTCTCCTGCGCACGCAGGAGATCATTTCCCGTAATTTCATGAGCCTCCAGTTCTATTTTCTGGCCGGCGGTCTCTATTTTATCGTCAACTACGGCATCGAGCACTTCGGCAAATATGTCGAGCGCAAGACCGCCCTGCCGTCCTGAGGAGACTCCCCGATGGCCAAGACCATTCTCGACATCAAGGGTCTGCGCAAGACTTATGGCATCCACGAAGTTCTCAAGGGCGTCGACTGCGCCGTGCAGGAAGGCGAGGTCATCTCCATCATCGGCTCGTCTGGTTCCGGCAAGACCACCTTGCTGCGCTGCGTCAACATGCTCGAGGAGTTCCAGGGCGGCACGATAAGCCTCGACGGCGAGGAAATCGGCTATCGTGTCGACGGCGGGACGCGGCGGCGCAAGAGCGAGAAGGAAATTGCGCGCCAGCGCGCGCTGACCGGCATGGCTTTTCAGCAGTTCAATCTCTTCCCGCATATGAGTGCGGCCGAAAACGTCATGCTCGGCCTCGTCAAGGTAAAGAAGATGACGAAGCCTGAAGCCCGCATCATTGCCGAAAAATGGCTCGACCGGGTCGGCCTCGCCGCCCGCACCAACCATTATCCCGGTCAACTCTCCGGCGGGCAGCAGCAACGTGTCGCAATTGCCCGCGCTATCGCCATGTCGCCGCGGCTGATGCTGTTCGACGAGGTGACCTCAGCGCTTGACCCGGAATTGGTGGGCGAAGTCCTGCAGGTTATCAAAGGGCTTGCCGCCGACGGCATGACCATGTTGCTCGTCACCCATGAGATGCGCTTCGCCTACGAGGTTTCGTCCCGCGTGATCTTCATGAATCAGGGCGTCATCTGCGAGGAGGGCGATCCGAAGGAAATGTTTGTGCGCCCGAAGACCGAGCGGCTGGCGGAATTCCTCAAAACCTCGAGCTTCAATTAAAGCGGCGATGCGGTTGCCCGTCAAAACTGTCGTCGGCGCCGCTGGACTGATCGAACCGTTGGCTTCGAGGTCGGTCGAGCCTTGAGCGGCGGCACCGGCGACAGGGCCCAATGCCCGGCGAGGGGTGCGCGCTCGCACAAATTTCGTTCAGTCTGCATTCCCCGAAGGCAAACTTCCCGCGAAACATCCGAGACAGCTTGAAAATCCTGAGCGCGGGATCTTTGGCACGAGCCTTGCTTTCTGCCTTGTATGCAAGACAGCCGCACATCCGAGACCACGCAAAAATCTATCGAGGCAACGATCGTCTCCGGGATCCTTTCGGCCAAGATTCGGCCGGGCACGCGTCTTGGCGAGAACCAGCTGGCAACGCTCTTCGGCGTGTCCCGAACCCGCGTCCGTGAAGCGATGATGCGCCTGGAGACACGCGGCATCGTGCATGTCAGCCCCCGGCGGGGCTGGTTCGTCGTCGAGCCGTCCGCTGAGGATGCGATCGCCGTCTATGAGGCGAGGCGCGTCGTCGAGGCCGGATTGCTGCGCAGCATGGGCGTGCTGACGGAGGAGGGACGCAAGGCGCTCGACACCCATCTGAACGAAGAGAGGAATGCAATGGCGGCGGGCGACCGCCAGCGCCTGACCTATTTGATGGGCGATTTCCATATCCGTATCGCGGAATTGAGCGGGAACGCCATCATCGTCGAGATCCTGCGCGACCTGACCGCAAGGACGGTCCTCATTTCAATGCTCTATCAATCCGAATTTCATGCGGCGCAGTCCCACGACGGACACTGCCGCATTTTCGAGGCCATGCAGGCAGGTGATTTTATCAGAGCTGCGGAGCTCTCCGTCGAACATCTTGATGAAGTGGAAATGGGTCTCGACCTCACCGCGCGCCCGGATCCGCTTTCGGATCTGCGCGATTCGCTATCGCTTCCGCCCAGGACCGCATCCTCCATCTCCCAACAGTCAGACCCCAAAATCACAACTTCAAAGGAGCAATGAACACATGCTGACAAGACGAATCTTCTTCGCAATTGCAGCCCTGACCGCAACCTTCAGCTTCAACTCGCCGTCTCAAGCCGATGCTCTCGCCGACATTACGGCGCGCGGGACGCTGCGTGTCGCGGTCCCGCAGGATTTCCCGCCTTTCGGCAGCGTCGGCACCGATATGGCGCCCATGGGTTATGATATCGACATGGCCAATCTCATTGCCGAGAAGCTTGGTGTCAAAGCCGAGCTCGTGCCGGTCACCAGCGCCAACCGCGTACCCTACCTGCAGACGAACAAGGTCGATCTCGTCATATCGAGCCTCGGCAAGAATCCGGAGCGCGAGAAAGTGATCGATTTCTCGGTCGCCTACGCGCCCTTCTTCAACGGCGTGTTCGGGCCGGCCGATCTTTCGGTTGCCAAGGCGGAAGATCTCGCGGGCAAGAGCGTCGGCGTCACGCGCGGCGCCGTGGAGGACCTCGAACTGACGAAGATCGCGCCGGCCGATGCGACGATAAAGCGTTATGAGGACAATAACGGCACCATCTCGGCGTTCCTGTCCGGCCAGGTCGACATCGTCGCTACCGGCAACGTCGTAGCGGCGGCAATCCTTGCCAAAAATCCTCCCAAACGCCCTGAGCTGAAGTTCCTCATCAAGAACTCGCCCTGTTATATCGGCCTCAATAAGGACCAGTCCGCGCTTCTGGAGAAGGTGAACGGCATCGTCGCCGCAGCTAAAGCCGACGGCACGCTGACCGCCATATCGCAAAAGTGGCTCGGCACCGATCTGCCGTCCGATCTGTAAGGAAATCCGGGTCTTTGCGCATGTCTCCCGCGCCCGCGGGATGACATGCGCTCCGTCACCGCAAGAGGGGACAATCCTTGAGCTACCATTTCGAATTCGGCTGGCTGCTTCAATATTACCCGGAGATCATCAAGGGCATACTGATCACTCTGGAGCTCATCGCAGTCGGCGGGGTGCTCGGCATTTCTCTCGGGATCTTTTGCGCCTGGGTGCGGGCGCTCGGCCCGATCTGGCTGAAGCCGGTCGTTGCGGCCTATGTCGAACTGATCCGCAACACGCCGTTCCTGATCCAGCTTTTCTTCATCTTTTTCGGTCTGCCATCGCTTGGCCTCCAGCTTTCCGAATTGACGGCGGCTAATCTCGCGATGGTCATTAACCTCGGTGCCTATAGCTGCGAGATCATCCGTGCGGGCATCCAGGCCACGCCGAAAGGCCAGTTTGAGGCAGGCGAGAGCCTCGCCATGACTCGCTTCGAAACCTTCCGGCATGTCGTTCTCGTACCGTCGCTGCAGCGCATCTGGCCGGCGCTGTCGTCGCAAGTGGTCATCGTCATGCTCGGCTCAGCGGTCGTTTCGCAGATCGCCGCCGAGGATCTGACCTTCGCCGCGAATTTCATACAATCACGAACCTTCCGGGCCTTCGAGGCCTATATCGTCTCGACATCAATCTATCTCGCGCTGGCGATCCTGCTCCGGCAGGTGCTGGGTCTGATCGGCTTGTCCATTTTCCCGAGGAGAGCAGCACGATGATCACCTTCACACTCTGGGACATCCTGCGCAACCTGCTGCTCGCCACCCGCTGGACGATCCTTCTTTCGCTGGTCTCGTTTATCGGCGGCGGTATGGTTGGCCTGTGTCTGCTATTTCTGCGCATCAGCAGGCGCAAAGCCGCCAGGGTATTCGCAAAATATTACATCGAGCTCTTTCAGGGAACGCCGCTGCTGATGCAGCTCTTCATCGCCTTTTTCGGCCTTGGCCTCTTCGGAATAGACGTGCCGGCCTGGCTTGCGGCTGGATTGGCGTTGATCCTGTGGAGCGCCGCCTTCCTCAGTGAAATCTGGCGAGGCTGCGTCGAAGCGGTTGCGAGGGGCCAATGGGAGGCATCCGCCAGCCTCGGGATGGGCCGTCTGCAGCAGTTGCGCTACGTCGTCCTTCCGCAGGCGCTGAGGATCGCTATACCGCCGACCGTCGGTTTCTCCGTTCAGATCATCAAGGGGACCGCCTTGACCTCGATCATCGGCTTCGTCGAATTGTCGAAAGCCGGCACCGTGGTCACCAACGCCACCTTCCAGCCCTTCACCGTCTATGGGCTCGTCGCTCTCATCTACTTCGCCCTTTGCTGGCCCTTGTCGAAAAGCAGCCAGATCCTGGAAAGGAAGCTCAATGTCGCTCATCGAAATCACTGACGTTCGCAAGAGCTACGGAACCAACGAGGTGCTAAAAGGCATTAACCTCAACGTCGAGCCTGGCGAGGTCATTGCCATTATCGGCAAGAGCGGCTCGGGCAAGTCGACCCTGCTTCGCTGCATCAACGGCCTGGAGACCATCACCGACGGATCCATCTCCGTCGCCGGCGCGCAGCTTCTCGATGACGAAGTCCATCTGAAGGCGCTGCGCCTCAAGGTCGGCATGATCTTTCAGCAGTTCAACCTATTCCCGCACCTGACCGCCGGCGGCAATGTCATGCTGTCGCAGACGGTGGTCAAAAAGACTCCCAAGGCTGAAGCAGAGGCGACCGCTCGCAGGATGCTGGAGCGGGTCGGGCTGGGGCACAGGTTCGACGCCTATCCGGATGAGCTGTCGGGCGGCCAGCAGCAGCGCGTCGCCATCGCCCGCGCGCTCGCCATGCAGCCGACAGCACTTCTCTGCGACGAGATTACGTCGGCGCTCGATCCTGAACTGGTCGCCGAAGTGCTGGCCGTGGTGCGCGAACTTGCCGCCGAGGGAATGACGCTGCTCATGGTCACCCACGAGATGAAGTTCGCCCGCGACGTCTGCAGCCGCGTCGTGTTCATGCATCAGGGCCGGGTCCATGAAGCAGGCCGCCCGGAGGATGTCTTCGCCAATCCGCAGACTGCCGAGCTTAGGCAGTTTCTCGGTGTCAGCTAGGCGCGCTTCGCGCATCCCATTCTCGAACCGGTCTTGCGGCCGCACGATTGTTGGCGAATGGCTACCGCCAGCTCTCGGTGAGAAATCCCGACGGGCCTTGGACGGGGTCGCTGTGTGGGATGGGTACTGACGAGATTCTTGCGAGCATTTCGCTTGATGCAGCCGAGGTCTGAATGTCGGCATGCTGTCCCTCAGGATAAGCGCCGACAACCTGGAAGTCCGACGTACAGCCGAGATTCTGGTGCCCTGTCCCGGCTGGCAGCACCAGACAGTCCCCCGCCGTGACCTTCATTGCTTGACCGCCGGGACCGCCAATTAGAAGAGTGGCGCTACCCCATGCCACTCCGAGTGCCTCATGTGCGCTGGTATGGTAGTGCTGATAATCAAAGACACCGTTCGTCCAGATGCCTGCCCAACCGCTTGCTGCGAAGCGACCTTTGAAGTCACAATGTCCGTGGTCGCCAAAAACCCCCTTGTAAAGTATCACAGGAAGGCGCTGATTGTTCGGGACCCAGTCGCTCGGCTCGAAAATTGTCGTTTCGACGTGCATGTTGAATGCCTAGTTTGTCACCGATGCCGCGGCGCGAGGGCGCAGAGCCGTTGAAGCTGTTCACACAGGTAGATTGCGGCTCTTTTGACTGAAGTCATTGACGATCACGTACTTCAGAAACTTCTGTGATTGCCAAAGGTTCCTCGCGCGCTGCAGCCTAGGTGAGGATAGCGGAGACCCGGCAGCTGCCGCCGGATGCTCCACGCTCCAAGCAAGCACATGAGAGGCGCTTTGGCCCCCGCTCCGCCTATGTGCGGTCGCCTCGGCCAGTCAGTGACTCAGCATCTCTTCAGCGATCTGCTTCCCAGTCAGCCTCGCGGGGTAGTAGGTCGGCCAGTTGGTGACCTCATTCAGCAGCGCGGCGCGGTCATTGCCCCAATAAAGATGGTAGTGATCGGCCTTCTCGGGAGCGACGATGTGGTCGCTGAACTGGATGAATCGAGGTGCGGCGTCATGACCGGCGATTTTCCTGAAGATGAAACGAACCCCTCGATTGCCCTTCTTGTAGGTAAGGATTTCGTGCCCATCCGTCTCGTAGTCTCCGGTCGCCGAGTCCTTGCCTTGGAAAAACGTAACCTTTTTTCCATTGATGACGATCCGGTCGACGTCAGTCTTGTATCCGGTGTCGTAGTAGGCACGATATTCTCCGGCGCTCTTGTCGCCATGTTTCGCCTTGTCCACCATCACAGGATCCAAGGTTCCGTCAAGAAGATAGGGGTAGACCGACTGCCAGTCGCCTTCCCAGTCTGACAGTTCACGCGCCTTTACCTGATCGTCATCGAAATACCCATCATACACCGACCCCTTGTTATCGTGGGAATGGCTGTGGCTGTGATTGCTTCCCGAAGATGTCTGGGCGCCTGCCGTTCCTGCAAAGGTCAATGTTGCGGATACAGCCAGTGCGTAGCTGAGTGTTGTGATCGCCTTGGTCATTCACCGAAATCCTTTCGATTGGCCGGCACGGCCTTCGCCTGTTCGTGATGTAATAACATTACAAAAGCCGATTAGCGTGCTTTGACTGCAAGCGCAAGGGGGAAACCGCTGATGCGCGTCGCGTGGTGATCACCATTCAAATGCATGACATCCAGGGCTCAGAAGGCGCCCACCGCTGCAAGCTCCGGTTCAAACCCGCATCGGGCCGTCACCTTCTGCTTTCGGGCATGAGTGCCAATCGCAAAACCCGCATCAACAGCCGTATGGAGTCATCGGATGAGCCATCGGCGCGGAAATTGTGCTTTATTCCATCCATCGCAGCCGCAATAAGGGCAGCGAGGTCGGCAGGTCGGGCTCCTGATGCCGCCAAATCGATTTCCCCTCGATCTTGGGCGTCCTCCACGGCCTCTGACAGTAGCGAGATGAGCTTCGATCGGGCGGCGATCGTTATGTCCTCGGCGAGCTCCATGTTCGCATCGAACAGTTCCTTGGCGTTTTCGCTTTTGCCGAACGGGGCGATCAACCCTTCCTGGAAGGCGGAAATGGCAGCTGCAATGCGATCAATTACGTCTCCCACCCGATCAAGCACCGCCTCCACCTCGGCCATCGTCAATCGGTGCGCACGGACTGAACCGGCCCGAAACAGTTCTTCCTTGCTGTTGAAAGCAAGATAGAGCGAAGCGCGCGATATCCCCGCCGTGCGCGCAATATCCGCCATAGTGGTCTTCTGAAAACCGTACCGGGCGAACACTGGTAGCGCCGAATCCAGGATGTGGGCTAATTTGCGATCTTCATCCTTCATATGGACACATTGACATTATTTGTCAGAGGTGTCAAAAGCCACATGGACAAATTGAGTCCAATTGTCTAATTGGCGCCATCGTAGGAGTAGGATGATAAACCCGTCGGCATTGCCGAAAGATACACGGCCCTCGTCACAGGTATCAGTGGCTTCCTCCGCGGGCATGTGGCGCTGCAGTTGCTGCAACAAGGTTATCGCGTTCGTGGAAGCATTCGTGGGGATCCATTCAGCGCCGGAGATCCGGTCGCGCTTCCAGCCGTTCGCCAAAAGTCTCAACTTCGTCGAAGCCGGCCTCGACCAAGACCTCTGCTGGGCGGACGCGGTCGAGGGCTGTGATTATGTCATCCATACGGCGTTTCCATTTCCAAGCGGCGTGGTGTGGGATGTGGCAGGACTCATCCGGACAGCGCGGGAGGGTGCTCTCCGCGTGTTGCGCGCGGCCCATTCCGGGAAAGTGCAAAAGGTCGCCCTTACCTCATCCATCGGGCCTTGTGGCCACCGCTCGTCGAAATTGACCGCGCCGCGAAAAGCAAATGCATTCAGGAGTTGAGAATGACAAGCGATGTTCAAACTGAGGCTGACAACATCCGTGAGATCGAGCGGACCCGACTGCGTGCACTGGTCGAAGCCGATATATCAGCAGCCAAACCTCTTCACGCCGATGATTTTCAACTGATCACGCCAATCGGCGTGGCCCTCTCGCGCGATGAATATCTAGGCGCCGTCGCAGCCGGACACATCAAATATCGGGTTTGGGAGCCGGGTGACATTGCGGTTCGCCTCCATGGACCCGTCGCCGTGATACGGTATCGTGCGCGCCTCGAAGTTTTCTTCAACGGACACGCCGTGCCGCCTGCGGAATATTGGCACACAGATACTTATGAACACCGCGAAGGCGAATGGATGGTTGTCTGGTCGCAGGCAACAGCCGTCGGGCGCCAATAGCCACGGGATCGGCTTTTCACTGCCGTCCGTGACGAAAGAGATCTTCGCCTTTGCGAGATCCAGCGAAGTTCCTCGTGCGGCCGCTCCGTCTTCAGGAATAAATTTGTCGACGGGCCGCCGCTCCGGGAATTTTCAGTCTTTGTTGCCGGCGGGCGCTGGCAGCAAGACCGGGTCGGCGGAATGCCTCGGTATCATCAGCTGTGCAAGGATGTCGTCGGCCGATTCACTCGAACTGCCAATGCCGGCCTCGCGCAGCTGACGATCGAGATCGCTGCCGTTTTCCAGCGCTGCCAGTTCAGCGCCGGCTTCGATGCGGCCGGCGGTGATTTCCTGGCGCTTCTTGATGCGTTCGAGACTTTGGACGGCGCTGCCGAGACGGGTGTTGATGCCCGACTGGCTATGGGCAATCGCCGACTGAGCCCGCAGCAGCGACTCATTGGCTTTGACATTCTCCACCTCGCGCTTCATCTGCGCGATACGCGATTCGGTCTCCTGGATCGTGCGCAGCATCTGCTGCTGGCGAGGCAGCAGCCGATCGAGTTCGTCCTGGTCTCGCTGCATTTCGGCGCGACTGTTGGCAATGCGCTGCGCGAGACCCTGCGCGAGATCCGTGCGGCCCGCTGAGATCGCCGCCCGGGCGCTGTCGGTGTCCTTGGCTTCCTTCGCACGGTTTTCTTCGAGCCGGCGCATGACGCTCTTGTTCGACGCCATGATGCCGGCCAAATCGGAGCGCGCCCGGCGCAGCGACTGTTCGGCATCGCGGATTTCTTGGTCGAGGATGCGCATCGACTGGCTGTCGGCGGCCGCTTCCGCTGCCTCGTTAATGCCGCCGCGAATGGCGGTAAAAATCTTTCCCCAGGTGCTCACGCTGCAATCTCCCCGCTTTTCCATTCTTCAATCATGTGCGCCGCATCGACCGCATTGGCAGCCAGTATGGCGACTTCCTCGACCACGGTCTCGCCCGACGAGCGCGCCGACAGCGAGCCGAACAATTCATACCATTCCTCGCCATCAATCGTGGTGATGCCGAAGCTCGACAGCGGCACGAACTTGTGCGTCTTGAGAACCATCCGTTCGAAGGCTTCCCGGTTGGGCACGTCTTTGCATGGTGCAAGGACAACGCTGACGAGAATATCGCGCTCTCCGCTCACCGTGACGAAGACGTCCAGATCGCCTCTTTCCTTAAGGGTTACGCAGATGACGTCTCCATGTTCGGGTACGGCTACATCAACATCGCCCAGCGCTTCCGGATCGGCCGCGAATAGGCGCGTTAAAGTCGTAAGGTTCCAGGTCTCCAAAAGGTCCTCCATCGGTTGGCGTCGCAAATATCTGGGTAGTCGGATTACAACTTAAAGGTCTGGCGCGCGAAATAAATTCCGGTAGGCTACAGCTTAGAACGGGGGGAATCGCTTGCCATTTATCGCTTCATTACTGCGGCGTGTATATCTGTCGCTCAGCGAATTGGCGTGGTCAGCCCTTCTGCTTATCCTTGTTGCCCATCTGGTTGCTTCCTACCTGCTCTTTTTGCTGGCCGGCGAGGACGATCTCGTCGGCAGCCCGGTCGATTTTCTCTATTACTATATGGTTACGGCAACGACTGTCGGCTATGGCGATCTTTCCCCGAAATCAGGACTCGGCCGCATCATCACCGTTCTGGTCGTCCTGCCTGGTGGCATTGCCATCTTTACCGCTGTTCTTGGCAAGTTGTTGACGGCTATCGGTACGATCTGGAGGAATCGCATGCGCGGACTGGGTGATTACAGCGAACGTACCGGTCATATCATCGTTTTGGGCTGGCAGGAGGGGCAGACATACCAAACGCTGCGGCTGCTGCATTCCGAGCGGCATGCCAACGAACCGATGACCGTTCTGGTCGCCAAGGACCTGCCGGAAAATCCCGCCAGCAATTATGCCGACTATATCAGAACGGAGCGGCTGGCCGATGCCGACGCTTTGCTGCGGGCCGGAGTGGCCAAGGCGCGTGCGATCATAGCGCGCGGAGCAAATGACGATGAAACGCTGGCCGCCGTCCTGATTGCCGAGGATCAGGCGCCCAATGCCCATATCGTAGCCTATTTCGCCGATGATCGCACAGCGCAGATGGTCAAGCAGCGTCGGCCGCGTGTCGAGGCTGTGGGTTCGCTCGCCGAGGAGCTTCTGTCGCGCTCCGCACGGGATCCGGGCTCTTCGGAAATAGCCGCACGGTTGTTATCGGCCGCATCCACTGACACGGCCTTTTCCCTGGCGGTGCCGCCCTTGGAAACGCCCCTGTCCTATGGCGACGTGTTTTTAAGCCTCAAGCGTCGGCATAATGTAACGCTCGTAGGCATGCTGAGCCACGGCGTAACGGACCTCAATTGCCGGGACGAGACGCTGATGCAGGGCGGCGAGACCCTTTACTACATCAGCGGAATGCGGCTAGATCCCGCTGTCATTGCCTGGGCTCGATTGGGAGACGTGACATGATCGGCTGGTTCGGCGGAAACAAGAATGAGAAGCCCTTGGCCGAAGAGCTTGGCCCGCTGAGCGCGGCCATAGGCGGGGCGCTCGAGATCGATTTCCTCTCCCTCGAAGCCTATGCTTTGGGCGGTGAGCCGGCCATGCCGCTGCCTCGAAGCGGGCCGTTCATCATCGCCGGCTACGGTGAGGTTTCACTCGATGCCGCAACCGTTCTGTCGCGCTATTATGATGAAGAGAACCGGATGATTCAGGTGATGTCGGCGGCGGGCAAGCCGGGTGAAGCGATCGACGACATCAGCTTTTATCAGCCTTGGGACAGCGTCGTGCCCGTCAGCCAAAGCGAATGGAACCGCTGGACCGGGCCGAATGGCCTGATCGGCCAGCCATCTTATGATGCTGATGGGATCCTCTATAACCGATTCTGGGGCGACGGGCCGGAACGGGCGCAACTAGTGGAATTTGTCGAAAAGGTCGACGATGGTGAGGCGCAGCGCTCCATCCATCAGACCTGCATGTTGTATTACCGCCCACTTGGCTCGACGCGGGAGATGCTTCTGATCAACGTCGAGCGCGACCTCGATCTCGGACAGAGGCAGGCGGGCAGCTCGGTGGAATTTCTGATCGGTTATGGATTGGCTCCGGCCGACGTTCGTCGCGTCTGAGAGACTTGTCGATTTCAATGGAGGACTTTTTCGATGCTCGACTACGTGGCGGGGCTGCCTGCTTTCCTCGGTTATTTCGCCGTCGGTCTTGCCGCATACGCGGTTTTCGCGGTGATCTATACCTGGTTGACCCCGCAAAAGGAGGTTCAGCTTATTCGCGCCGGCAATCTTGCGGCCGTCACGGCTTTCTTAGGCGCACTTGTCGGCTTCAGCCTGCCTCTGGCTTCGGCCGCAGCCAATTCGGTCAGCATCGTCGACTATATCATTTGGGCGGTGATAGGCACTCTGGCGCAGATCCTCGCTTTCTACATAGCAAACTTCACCATGAAAGATCTGCATGACAAGATCACTGCCGACGACATCGCTGCCGGTATA
The DNA here is from genome assembly GCF_017357245.1 of Rhizobium bangladeshense. NCBI lineage: Bacteria > Pseudomonadati > Pseudomonadota > Alphaproteobacteria > Hyphomicrobiales > Rhizobiaceae > Rhizobium > Rhizobium bangladeshense. Next base: position 44,187 of record NZ_CP071613.1, read on the forward strand.
TGGGGCGGCGGAATCGCGCTCGTCGTCGGTATTCTCAACGCCGCCTGCATGACCTATTGAGGGAGGGAAAGATGCGCAGACGCATGAGCGGGCACAGGCGACCTTTCCTGGCCCTTGGCACCATCGCTGCCTCAACCCTGGCGCTGTCCGGCTGCGGCGAGGAGGCTCCTTCGGATATAATGTTCACTTCCGTCGACCAATGCGTGGCCGCTGGCATGGATCGGCAGGTCTGCCAGACCGGCTATCAGGATGCCATGCGCGCCCATCTCGCCGCAGCGCCGCGTTTCAATGGCATGGCCGCCTGCGAGGCCGAATACGGCAAGGGCCAGTGCACCGAACAGCCGGCCAACACTGTCACCAACAATGGCGGCGGAGGCGGCAACTTCTTCGTGCCGTTCCTGGCAGGCTACGTGCTGTCTTCGGCACTCAACAATATCAGCGACTATTACGACTATCGCCGGCGCCAGGAGGCGAGTGGTTCCTATTACGGCTCGACGCCTATCTATCGCAACCGCTCGGGGCAGACGGTCACAACCACCGTTCGTTCGGGCAGCGACAGCGTGACGGTGCCCTCGCGCCAGAGTGTCAAGCCGGTCAACGTCAATACCCGCACCGTTGCCCGGCAAGGCTTCGGCGGCCGTTCGTCCTTCAGTTTCGGCGGCTGACATGAATCGCATCACCCTTCCGGCGCGTCCTGACTGGCGTGACAAGGCGCGGGCCGTCGGCTTCGGATTTCACGTCATGTATGGCGAGCCCTATTGGCTCGATGATGCCGCTTATACGTTCACGCTCGATGAGATCGAGATGCAGATCGAGGAGCCGAGCCAGGAACTGCATGATATGTGCATGGATCTGGTCGGCGAGATCGTCAGCAGCGAAGAGTCGCTCGACAGGCTGGCCATTCCGGAGGATCTGCGGGATGTGGTGCAGCGATCTTGGCAGCGCCGCGACCGGCACCTCTATGGCCGTTTTGATCTTGCTTATGACGGCAACGGCCCGGCCAAGTTGCTCGAATACAACGCCGATACCCCCACCTCGGTATTCGAGACGGCCTATTTCCAGTTCAACTGGCTGACCGATCAGGTTGCTTTGGGTGTTCTGCCCAAAGATTCGGACCAGTATAATTTCCTGCAGGAAAGCCTTGTCGAGGCGTTCGACCAATTTCCCAAGGAGTCAATCTTCCACTTCGCCGCGATAACCGACAATGAGGAGGATCGAGGCACGACGGTCTACCTCATGGATTGTGCGGTGCAGGCGGGCCATCGCGTCGAGCTTCTGGACATTCGGGAGATCGGCATCGATGCGCAGGGTCGCTACACCGACCTCAAGGATCGGGTGATCGACCGTTGCTTCAAGCTGTACCCATGGGAATTCATGCTGCGCGAGCCCTTCGCTCGCGAACTGGCGCGCTCCGGCGATGTTTTCGTTGAGCCCGCCTGGAAGTCCGTGCTCTCCAACAAAGGGCTTCTGCCGCTGCTCTGGCGGCGCCACCCTAATCACCCGAACCTGCTGCCGAGTTATTTCCACGATGACCCGGCCGCTTCGACCCTGACCGACTACGTGCGCAAACCACTCTTGTCGAGAGAAGGCGAGAACGTGACGATATTTCGAGAGGGGAGGGAGCTGATTTCCGCGCCCGGCGATTATGGCGACGAAGGGTTCATCGTTCAGGCCTATGCACCGCTTTTCGAAAGCGACAGCGGTTTTGCCGTGCTTGGCAGCTGGATCGCCGGCGACCGTGCCTGCGGCCTTGCCGTCCGCGAGGACCGCTCGCGTATAACCGCAAATCTATCGCGTTTCGTGCCGCACGTCATAGTCGGGTAAATGGATCGGCGAAGCAGTCGTCCGTCTCCCATGGTCTCAAACGCGAGGCCGTTTTTGAGCGTCGGACACCGGCAGGATTTTGGACTGCTTTGCCTGCCCTTGTCGTCGGGGAGGCCACAGTCGTTCCGCTTCATAAAACTGTCACCGAACCTTGGCATAGCTCTATCGATTTCCGATATCGCTATCCGAGGGGGATTGATGCAGGACGGAATCTATCGCGTGCTCTTTCTATCACGGCGCAATTCCGCACGTAGCGTGATGGCTGAAGCAATCCTGAACAAGATCGGCAAGGGACGATTCAAAGCCTTCAGCGCTGCTGTCGATCCGGCGCCGGTGATCGAGCCCACCGTCCTGCAGCTGCTTCGGAACGAAGACTACCCGATTGAAGACATCAAGCCTCGGCATTTCCGGGATTTTGCGGATGCTGGGGCGACCGACCTGGATTTTGTCTTCACCCTCAGTGATACCGCCGCCGGCGAAGCGCTTCCGGAATGGCCGGGCCTGCCGATCACCGGGCATTGGCGCTGTCCTGACCCGATCCTTGTCGAAGACGAGGCTTGGCAACGCAAGCAGGCCTTTATGCAGGTCCTGACCGGGTTGGAGAGGCGCCTGAACATCTTTATCAACCTGCCATTTGCTTCGTTGGATCGGATGAGCCTGCAGCACCACATCAAGGACATTGGTGACGCGGAGAAGGCTTAGGGCTCTGACGCTGGAATAGTTAGCGACGTTCAGAGAACAGGCAACCTGGCCAGCTACAGGGTGGTTCGTGTGGCTGCATCGAGCGCCGTTTCCTGACAATGGGCAAGCAGATCCCCGTCCACCGTGATCATCTTCCGGCTTGCATTTCGGAGGCGGAAAGTTGGTTGGAGTTGGCCTTTTGCAGAGAATGACGCTCCAGAGACAGCTTCACCCACCTCATGCCGACGGTCACTCGTTCATCATCCGGTTGTGATCTTACAAAGATAAAGCCGCTGTCGGAATTGTTCCAAGAAACAACAAAGGAGAAGCACCATGGCTAATATCGACACCAGCAAATTGTCCTGGGACGAATGGGACGAACTGCAAAACCCACCGCCGGCCGAAACCGATTTCGACCGCGTCGTCGAATCGGCTGTTTCACGCCGCGGTTTCCTCGGTGGCATCCTAGCCGTCGGTTCAGCTGCCGCCGCAATGGGGACGCTCGGCAATCTGATGTCCTCCACCTCGGCGCAGGCGCAGGACACCGATTCGCGCTTCGCGTTCAAGCCGATCCCTGTCTTCACCGACAACACCGTGCATGTCCCGGAAGGTTATGCCTGGAAGCCGCTCGCGAAGTGGGGCCAGCCGCTGTTTTCCAATATCCCGGATCTCGATCCTGCCAACGGCGTAAGCGTCGAAAACTCCGACAAGGTCTTCGGCGAGAACACCGACGGCATGGAACTGTTCGTGATCGGCGACCGTCAGGTCATCGCCGTCAACCATGAATATGTAAACAACGAAATCAATCTTCCGCACAATGAAAAGGGCATGCCGAAGAGCGCCGACGATGTGAAGATCCTACAGAACCTGCAGGGTGTCACCGTCATGGAAGTCGCCGAAGGCGAAAAGGGCTGGGAAATCGTGGTCGACAGCCCGTTCAATCGCCGCATCACCCATCTGACCCCGATGAAGATCTCCGGTCCGGCCGCCGGTTCCGATCTTATCAAGACCGAAGCCGATCCGAACGGCACCGACTGTCTTGGGACCTTCAACAACTGCGGCGCCGGCAAGACGCCGTGGGGCACCTATCTCACCTGCGAGGAAAACTTCAACGGATATTTTGGCTCGTCCGATCCGAACTTTGCCATGCCCGACGACTTCAAGCGCTACGGCATCGCAGCCGAAACCCGGTATGGCTATGAGGTCTTCGATCCCCGTTTTGACGTGTCGAAAAACCCGAACGAACCCCGGCGCGCCGGTTATGTCGTGGAAATAGATCCGTCCAATGCCACGTCCACCCCGATCAAGCGCACCGCGCTCGGCCGCATCAAGCACGAGAACGCCGCTGTCGTGATTGCCCGCAATGGTCGCGTGGTCGTCTACATGGGTGACGACGAACGTGGCGAGTTCCTCTACAAATACGTTTCGAACGGCATCTACGTGCCGGGCGTCGACACCTCCAAACTGCTCGACGAAGGCACGCTCTACGTCGCCAAGTTTGTTGATGACGGCAATGGTGAGTGGCTGGCGCTGACGCCGGAAACGACCGGCATGAAGATGGACGAGATCCACGTCTTCACCCGCCAGGCCGCCTCGAAGGTCGGTGCCACGACCATGGACCGTCCGGAGTGGGTCGCCATCAACCCGGTCGCCATCGAGGCCTATTGCGCGCTGACGAACAACACCAATCGTGGCGTGAAGAATAATGCCGGCGGCGACGAAATGCCGGTCGGCGGTGCCAATCCCCGCGAGAAAAACGCCTACGGCCAGATCGTGCGCTGGTATCCGGAAAATGAGGACCATGCCAGCGGCAAGTTCAAGTGGGATCTGTTCGTCATGGCCGGCAATCCCGACGTTCACAAGGATGCCTATGCCGGCTCGTCCAACATCAACTCCGGCAACATGTTCAACTCGCCTGATGGCATGATGTTCGACTCGACCGGTCTCTTGTGGATCCAGACGGACGGCGAAGACACCAACGAAGGCGACTTCCTCGGCCAGGGCAACAACCAGATGCTTGCCGGCGACCCGGCGACCGGCCGCATCGAACGTTTCCTGACCGGCCCGAAAGGCTCGGAAGTCACCGGCATGACCTGGTCGGCGGATAAGCGGACGATGTTCGTCGGCATTCAGCACCCCGATGCGCCCTTTCCAGACGGCGAAGGCAAATTGCCGCGCTCGACCATCCTTGCGATCAAGCGCGCCGACAATGCGCTTGTCGGATAGCCACTGAGCGTCACAACGACAGATTGGGAGGCGCTGGTTTCAGCGCCCCCTCGCAGGTCTCGAACATCGCCTTTGATCGCGGTTCGTCGACTTCTCGATGTCCTCGCGCAAATGGTCCATGGTTCCTGAAGGCGCGTCTGCATCCTTGCAGACGGCGCCGAGCCGTCACATGCCAGTACCTTGGACGAGAGGAACTTCGCGATCATGCCAGTAGTTTCGACGACGCTCACGGCAGAACGTCGAGCGGTCACGGCTGAGGGTGCGTGCGATCTCTGCCTGACTGATCTTCCTCGCATGCATCTGCGCGTTCGTCCAAACTCAACTGCACGAAAGAGCGGGCCATTCCATCCTCCTGTAACTATGGCGGTTATTCTCCTAGCTGCATTTGAAAATGGAATCCGCCCCCTACTTTAAAAAGTGGCATAATACTATTTATGGAACTTAGTCTCCGATTTTCTTTCGACGTCCTCAATGATGGAGGCAATACCAAGAGGCGGAAGCCCGCACCATCCGCTCCACCTTCCGCAGCATGAACGAGGGTATCGCGCTGTTCGATCCGCGCGGCCGACCGATCACCATGAACCGCCGTGTGATCGAGTTGGTCGGCTGGTCTGGTTCGGTCAGGAAATTGACGCTCCGCAGTTCGTAACGTCGCTGCCAGAGATCGATCCGGCACTCCTGCCGGCCGAGAACGATGCCGGCCTCCTGTCCGACCGGTCAGTGCTACGCCACTCGGACGCGCCTGGGTGGCTTTGGCCACTCGAGCGCCGGCCGCGAGTTGCGAAGCGGTTCTTCAGGAACCGTGATACTCGGGCGGGACCTCTCAAGCTCCCGCCTGAAATTTACCACTTAAAACTCTTCCCAGCTTTCGTTCGCCACTGCGACAGCCGCAGACCCCTTCACCGCGAATGCGTTCGCGACCTTGCCGATCATGCCGCGGACAGGCGAGGCAACGGGAGCTGGGGTCACTCCGGCTTTCGCGAAGGCGCTTGTTCGCCGCTGCGACGCGAGCGGATCAACCGTCTGGGTACCGAGCTGAAACTGTCCAATCAAGCCGCGCAGTCGACTCGCCTCATTTGCAAGTGTGGCTCCGGCGGCATTCGCTTCCTCGACCATGGCGGCGTTCTGCTGGGTCACCTGGTCCATCTGATTGACGGCAGTATTGACCTCGGACAGCCCTACCGACTGCTCGCGCGACGAGGTGGCAATCGCGTCCATATGTTGGTTGATGGTGACGATGTATGTTTCGATCGTCCTCAGCGCTTCGCCTGTGTCGCTGACGAGCTTGACCCCATTTCCGACCTCGACAGATGAGTTGCGGATCAGATCTTTGATCTCCTTGGCAGCAGTGGCCGAACGCTGGGCCAGTTCACGGACTTCCTGAGCGACCACGGCAAAGCCCTTGCCCGCGTCTCCTGCGCGCGCCGCTTCCACCCCCGCATTGAGCGCCAAAAGGTTGGTCTGGAAGGCGATGTCATCAATGACGCCGATGATGTTGGAGATCTGGTTCGAGGATTGCTCGATCTTGCCCATGGCATCGACCGCATTGGCGACAACCGCACCAGACTGGCGGGCGCTGTCGTTTGCCTGTATCGCGACGCTGCGGGCCTCTTCGGCACGTTTGGTGGAACTGGCCACATTGATGGTGATCTGGTTGAGGGCCGCAGCCGTTTCCTCGAGCGAGGCGGCCTGCTGCTCGGTGCGTTTCGAAAGATCCTCAGCGCTTTGGCCAATCTCACGGGATCCGGAATCGATCGAGCCGGCCGCCTCCGAGACTGAAGCCATCGTCTCCCTCAGCTGGGCGACGGCCTGATTGAAGTCAGCACGCAGGCTCTCAAACTCCTCGGCAAAGGACTTCGGGAGCTGGAAGGCGAGATTGCCGGCGGCAAGCTGCTTCAGGCCATCCGCCAAGCCGGATGTCGCCTCAAACATCGCCTCGGCGCGAATGCGTTCCTGCTCGGCAGTCCTGCGGCGCTGCTCTTCGGACTCGTTGCGCTGCGCGTTCGCTTGCTGCTCAAGGCGCCGGTTCTCCAATGCGTTGGTGCGGAACACTTCGACCGCAGCTGCCATCTCGCCGATCTCATCGGCGCGTCCTGCGTAGGGAATTGGCGCGTCAGCATCACCACCTGCAAGTCTCTTCATAGATGCGGTAATCGCTTGGATTGGTCTGATCAAGGTTGAAGACAACAGCACCAGTGAGACTGCTATGACGATGATGGTGGCCGCAATACCAAAGACGATGCTCCAAAAAGTGCGGTTGGCTGCAGCCGCAGAAGCCGCTGCACGCTCGTCGAGCAGCGAGGCTTCTTCGTCAGATATTTCTTTCGCGATCGCACGGATGGAGTCCATGTACTTCTTACCAGCGCCAGAGATCTCCATGTCGCGAGCTTGGTCGATGGTCGTGGCCTCGCGCATCAAGGCGATTTCCTCGCTCATCACCTCGTTCGTCCAACCATCGACCTGAACTTGAAGGTCCGCCAGCCTCTTCTGCTGTGCGGCATTGTCAGACGTTAAGCGCTTGGTCAGTTCAAAGGCTACCCTGAACTGAGTTTCCCCCGCCTTTTGCGGATCGAGAAACTGCTCGTCGCCTGCCAGCAGATAACCACGCAAGCCAGTCTCTTGATTGACCATCCCCGCAATCATTTCATCGACTGCCCGAAGAACCTTGTACGTATGCTCAGTCCAGCCCGTCGCTTCCTGTTGTGTGCTGGACGATCCCATGCTGATAAGGTTGACGGCAAGTCCAACCAGAAGGATCAGACTGAACGATATAACGAGCTTAGCCATCGTCCGAAGATTGGCAATGAATGCGAACAAAATACTCTCCAGTGCGTGCGGGATGCTCCCGCCTCGCGCATATTCATCTGCATTGGGGAACAGCTAAGACCGATTTCATTCCGGACCCCTAAAATTTGAGGGATTTGATTTAAGGCTTGGTAAAGCACCCGCCCGAATTCTTGTAAATACAAGCGCTTAGACTGTATCGTCGGTACGATAACGGACAGAAGAGGACCGCACGCCTGGATAAATCGAGTGTAATGAGCTGAAAATATTCTTTCTGGCCGAACATTCGACCACGCAGGTGAATGGAAGCGTCCCGATCTCGCTGATGCTGCCAAGAATGGCGGCGACCCCAAGTGCGACGCGGAGCATTGCGGCGACTCCGCGTTGCAATGTTTCATCATTCGCAGGCTTGTCCAAGACCGCCTTAAACAAATGATTGTTGGCCTCCGGGGATCCGGTTTACCGGATTGCAATCGTCGCCCGGCATGGCAATGGGAAGGAGGAACAACCGCGGCTCGATCTTGATTTATAATGGAAGCAGTGATCCAGGATAGCAGGTGACCGCCATCGAGACCTTTAGACCTAGAGTTCGCGTTATCGATCTTGAGACCGGCGGTAACGGCCCGAACGACGTTTGCGAGATCGGATGGCAGGACGTCATCCAAGATAGCGATGGCACCTGGGAGGTCACTGCCGAACGCGGCGCGCTGCTAGTAAATCCCGGCCATCCGATCTCGGCGGACACTATGGCGGTCCACCATATCCTCGACGTTCAGGTCGCAGACGCACCCTTCTGGAAAGAGATTGCCGCAAGCATTCTTCGGCCACCCGGCCGCATCGACGCGCTCGCAGCCCACCGAGCAGCCTTCGAGCAGCGCTATTGCACACCAAGATTCACCGGCGGCACACCATGGATCTGCACATGGAAGTGCGCGATGCGGGTCTGGCCGGATCTGCCGCGGTTCTCCAACCAGATGCTCCGGTATCAACGCATGCCTTCGGGTCTCGTCCATGAGATCGGCCTGCCAGCGCATCGCGCCATGCCGGACGCCTATGTGACCGCGCACCATCTTCGCGATCTCCTGAACGCGTCATCACTTCTGCAGCTTCTGAGCTGGAGCAACGAGCCTGGACTCCTGCCTCGCGTCCCATCGGGACCGGATCGGGGAAAGGGCTGGGATCGGCTGACGGACGAAACGCTGCAAGAGTTTGCTCGAGACCGGGATGCTGACATCCGCTTCAGTGCACAGACCGAACTGAGGCGTCGGGGTGAGTACACCGAGCAGTCGGTCGTCGAGTCGGCGCAGAAGTCCTTTCTCTGAGCTCGCCGGCGAACGACCGATCGCTATACGCCCGGCGGTCGTAGTTCGTCGTCCGGAGCCCTCTTGCGCAGGAGCAATCCTATTCTAGATCTAAGCTGGCGGTCGACTCGAGGCCTGACGCCACCGTCCTCAACGTCTCGGTCGGCCATCAGCTCCGTCAGTGGCCGCGTAGCGTCGGCCTTGGCGAGCGTCACCCCTAGCGTTCAACCAAGACACCATGGCTGCTTGGCTATTACGCACTGACGACCTTTCGTCAGCCAAATGCCGAGTGGTGCGTCCCTACCCCGCAATAAGTCCGGCCCTGCGCGCCACCGCCTTGATGTGTGCAAGACCGCGACGGTAGCCCGGGACATCAAAGTGCTCCAGCATCAGGGGAACCTCACGTTTCAGCTTGGCGATTTCAGTTACATAGGCATCGTAATCCAGATTGCCTTCGCCAGGCACGACTTCATCCAGATGAAAGGAGATTGTTCCCGGCCCTCCCTTCATCACCAGGTCCTTGGCGTGGCATGAGACGACCCAAGGACCGAGAAGGGCGAAGCAATCCCGTATCATCTTGCCTGTGTTGAAATACAACCTGGGTGTTATGACCATGTTTGCAGCGTCGATGTGTGCGCCGAACTGAGGCCGGTCGATCGCCTTTAGCAGTTTCAGATAGTTCTCTGGCGTGTCCGTCACCAGCCATGGAACCATCTCCAGGCAGAACTTGGTACGCTTCGGCTTCACCATGTCGATGACATAGCGGGCGGTGTCGACGGCTCGCTGGAACCCAGCCTCGCTTTGATTGTCCGGATGCGGACCATAATCGTAATTGTCGCTCAACTGCCAGGGATCCCCCGGATGTCCGACAGTACCGTGGAATGCGACAACGGCGCCTGCCCCAATTTCCTCGCCGAGGGCTAGCTGATGTACGGCGTACTCCAGATTAGCTTTTCGCGTCGCCTCATCGTGAGCAACGAGGTTCTTCCATGCGCCGCCTTCGGCAACGACAACATCTGCAGTGGCGAATGCCTTTACCAGTGCAGCGATCTCTTCGCGGCTCTCAAGTTTGATGTTTGGCATATACGCGGCATTGTAGCCAAATTCGACGTGCTCTCGCGCGTAGGCTTCGGGATCACCGTTGTAATCGATCCCGTAGCCACCCAGTCTGAAGGTCATGATCAGTCTCCCAAATCTAATAGCCTATCGGGCCGTAACACCTCGAACGCTCTCCGATGTCGGCGGCGCTCAGCCTTTTGGGGCGCCGCCAGGGTAAAGCAGGACCTTCCCGCAATTTGCTGTTTCCTGAAGTGCAGATGCAGCGCCAACCTTGGAGATCGCATATCTGCTTATCAACGAGGGGCCTCGAGTCGCGCACCCGCTCCAACAATTCGTCTGCATGGACATCGTAATTCCAGTGCCAGCATCCAAAGATGTCGATGCCCTTGCCGGTGATGCTGTTGACTGGCAACGAGCCGCTCCAGGTAACGAATGAGAGCTTTCCACTGAGCGCGCACCAGCTCCAAAACGACAGCCGGAGCCCCTTCGGATTCCTCGCTGCACAATCGATAGCGGCGTACCCGAAGAACAATCCCCCGATCACATCACCGGTGCGGGAAACGACGGGAACTGCCAGATAACTGCACACGGGAAGATGCCTCTCCGCCACCACCTTTGCCCTTGCATCGTTGAGTTCGCCGCAAGCAAGCCTGCTGCATCCATATACGGTGGAAAGATCTCGAGCAGGATAGCATCATTCACTCCAAAGGAGATTGCTCGCCCCTTTGCTCCAGCTGATAACAATGCCGTCGGGATCAAGGATGATGATGCCGGTGTCCACCGCACTGTCGAGGATCTGCTGGAGCCGCTCGGCGGGCAGGTACGTGGAGCTCATCTTATACCACTGGGAGTAAGTATGCGGATCGTTCGCACTGAGCCTATCACAAGCGCTTGAGAGGAAAAGGGCCCGCCCCTGGCGATGTCACGTTGTTTTATCAACGCCCGGACAAGGCGTTCGTCAGTGAACTCACGGAGTTGCGCCGGTCACGGTGCGCTCCGGTCTGCCGCAGGAGCTTCGCCTGTTCCTCACGACCAGTCTTCTCGGCGGATTCATGATCTCGCTCGACAGGTCAGCCTCTGAGAGCGCGGACAATGGATCAGCGGGGTTTGCTGCCCTCACGGCAATCTTCGCCAAGGTCGGTGTGGGGAACGTCAATTCCAACCGGGATTTCCACAGGCTATTTCGAATAACCGCGATGCCTGCCGTAGGCCGCGATTTGGTCGGCGCCGAGAACCCGTGTCACCTCAAGATGTGCCGCGAGGTGAATGAACCTCAGCCGCGATCGGCTCACCTCGGCCTTGGCGATCAGGTCTTGAAGCATGGATTCCGTAATGGTCCGATTCCTGAATGCGTTGTCGAGCGCCCGCTCGGCTTCGACGAAGGTCCTGCCCTCCTCCAACGCCCGAGCCTGCATGAGGTCGAAGGCTTTCTGCACCTCGCGGAGCTGATCGTCCCTCAGTCCGAGCCGATCTTTCATCTGCAGCACATGCGAGGGGCCCGGATAGTCGTTGAGCTCGGCCGCCTTCGCAAAACCCCACCCGCCCCCTCTTGTCAATTCGTCGACGTCCGTTTCCGACAAGGACTTGATCTCCCTTCCCGCCTCCTGAGCGTATGGCGACGTGGCGTGGTGCGGCCCTTGGGCCAACGCCTGCGTGGCGAGAATGGCGAACGTAAAGCTGACAAGCAGGGACTTCATCGATTGCGCTCCAATTGCGGACGGGGCTACCACTATTGCTTACCGCCCGGATGTCGGACATGATCGAAGTCATGTCCGACATCCTCTTGGATCAAGTCCGCAGCCTCTCGAGCGGAAGAAGAACATTCGACGCCGGTCGGCACCTCTTCAACCAGGGCGACGAGGTGGGAAGCCTGTATCTCGTGGAGTCCGGCGTCGTTCATCTCGTTCGGCATCAGGCCGACGGCAACGTTGCGGTGCTGCAGCGGGCGTCAGCGGAGCTGGTCCTTGCGGAAGCTTCCGTCTTCTCCAGCGTCTACCATTGTGACGCCGTCGCCGTCACCGACGTGGACGCAACATCGGTTCCGATCCATTCGATCAGACGCGCCCTGCGCAGCGATCCGGAATTCGCCGAAGGCTGGGCGTCCTATCTTTCCTACCAGCTACAGCAGATCAGGAAGCGCGCGGAGATCGCCAGCCTGAAGACAGTGGCCGCTCGTCTTGAATCCTGGCTCGCATGGAACGACGGCGAACTGCCGTTGAAAGGAGAATGGAAGGCGCTGGCCAACGATATCGGCGTATCGCCGGAAGCGCTCTATCGAGAGCTGTCGAAGCGGCGCAGCTCTTTTGTGCAGGATCGCACTTGACCTTCCCATGGTTGGAAACCCCATATCGGGTCAGTTAGACGATTTGGAGACCACCATGTACGAATTCGAAATCCAGAACATGACCTGCGGCCATTGCGCGAGCACGGTGGAGAAGGCGATCAAGACGGCGGACCCGGAAGCTTCCGCCAGCATCGATCTTGCGGCCAGGACTGCGAAGGTTGAGACCAAGGATCCAGCCGCTATCAATACGGCCATTGAGAAAGCGGGTTATCCATCCAGTTTCAGACAGATCTGATTTCGCAGCGGACACCTGGGTTGACAGGCGTTCTGCCCCGAAGTCGCAACGATCACCTGGGTGACTCATAGGTCTGCGGCGACCGTCGATATGCTTCCTCACAGCGCGGCGAACAAAACCACGGCCCCTCTGGGGCGGCCCGCCTATAGGACGAATACGGTGCATGCATCTTGCACACCGGGTCGATCCAGGCCGGGTCAGCCGACGGAGCAAGCTCTATCTCATAGAGAGGGATTTCTCCGGCCACGGATCTGAGCGCCACCATTCCGAGGTCTCGCACCAGGATGCCTCTGGCGACAGCCGCCTCGGCAACGGATTGAGTGGCAAGCAATTGACCGGGCGACGCGAGCGCGGCTATTCGTGCGGCGATGTTGACGGTCGATCCAAAGAGATCGCCTGCTCTGCAGGTGACCGGCCCGTGGTTCAGCCCCGCCCGGGTGAGCGGTAGCCGTGGTTCTCTACGGCAGGCCTGCAACAGCGACCCGAGTACCTGGATCGCTGTATCGGGCTCAGGAAACGACAGCATTGCCTCGTCGCCGATCCATTTTATCGGGGGTTCATAGCCGCTGAGGGCATCACGGACCATGCGCTCGAATACCTCAAGCACGTCAATCGCGGCCGCGTCGCCATACACGTCCGCGATGGCGCTGAATCCTGCAATATCTATGAACGCAACGGTGGCCGGCGCTCGAGCCGGGTCCTGTCGCTGCTTCACATCACTCTCCCTCGCCGCTCCTACTGGTGCTTGCATCATGGGCAACGATCAATCGTCCCTGGATTGCAGAAGAGGCTAGCATATTTTCGCGCAAGTAGACAGTGAGCGCCACCTCGCGATCGCACTGCAGCTTTCATCCAGCCGGCTTTTTGAATCGGTGGAAAAGGAAGAGCAAAGCGCGGCGATCGTTGCAACCACCACGAAATAGCCCTACCGCGTTTCCAACTCGGGATGTGCTCAAAGTGAGGTCGAAAGCCCGTCCGGCAGTCAAGCTTACGAGACATGCTCTGCTACAGTTGAAGGCGCGCTCGATGCTTTCGGTGAACTGAAGCTCACAATGCGCCGCGGCTCACCTTCAATCGTGAACTCTCCCAAAGTCCGAGCAAGTGCAACCGATCAATGCGAGATGTTCTACCTGATCGGCGCGCACGAATTTCCGCGGCTTTGCTCCGGAGAGTTCTTCGTCAGTTGTCTGTCGCTTCCAACTTCTGTCCCGAGGCAGTTGCAGCGGTCTTGAACACACTGGCATTATAGATCTGCTCTACCGCTCGTGAGAGGCCTGCATCAAATTCCGCATCGCTCATGGTTACCCGAAGATCCTCCGCCAGCGCGCGGGAGAAGCTCGCGATCATGCCGTCGTTATGACTGAGCTTCTCGCAAGCATCGGCGCAGCTATAGCCGCCCGAAAGAGCCACGACGCGGGCGACCGATATATGGTCGATCAACGGTTTGTAGAAATTTGCCACGGTCGGAAGGGAAAGCTTGATCATAACTTTCTCGCCCGAGGTATATTTGTCGAGCTCTTGGGCGATTTCATCCCGCAAGATCGTCTCAGCCTCCTGCTTCGTGGGGCTCTTGATGAGAACCTCCGGCTCGATAATCGGGACGAGACCGTAGTCGAGGATCCGTCGCGCGATCTCAAACTGCTGCTTGACGACAGCAGCGATGCCAGACCGATCGGCATGCGCGATCACCGACCGCATCTTCGTCCCGAATATTCCCTTCTTCACTGCGCGTGTCAGGAGGCTGTCGAGGTCGGGCATGGGCTTCATCACTTGGACGCCATTTTCTTCGGCCGCCAGACCCTTGTCGATTTTCAGGAAAGGCACGACACTGCGCTCTTCCCAAAGAAAGTCAGGGACCGGTCTCCCGCCGACATCGCCATCCATGGTTTTTTCGAAGAGGATTGCGCCGATCACCTTGCTTCCCGAAAACGAGGACGCAGTCATGATACGCACGCGCATCTTGTGCATCAGACGGAACATGTCGTCTTCGCCACTATAGTCGGAATCGGAGATGCCGTAGAGACGCAACGCAGCCGGAGTAGAGCCTCCGCTCTGATCGAGCGCAGCGATGAACCCGTCCTTGCCGGTCATCTGTGACATCATTTTCTGATTGGCTGCCATTTTCTTCCCCTCATGTGCCGTCATATGCCGCCGCATCTGCGAGTGGCTTGACCAGATTTAAAGCAGAATGACGTAATTATGGCTCCGTGCAAGAGGCTCAAGACCTGACCGGCCTGCGCTCGGTATTGATTTTGCGCAGCAGGATGAAATCTTGACGATTGCGGCAGGACGCCTTTCCGCATCCTTGTATTGGATAAATTCGTGCCGTCCGCTCGATGGTGGCGGCAGGCCAAGGCCGCAGGATCAAGCTTATTCCAGCAACCTGCAGCAAGGACTTTCCTCAGCGCGCATTGTACTTCGCGTCCAGTTCGTTGATTGCCGTGACATTGCCGGCGGAGCGGCCGTTCTCATCGAAGGTGTGGGCGAGAAAGGCATCGGCAATAGCTTTGGCAAGCTCAGGCCCGATGACACGCGCACCCATCGTGATGATCTGGGCATTGTTGGAGAGCGCTGCCCGTTCGGCAGAATAAGTGTCGTGCGTCAGGGCCGCCCGGATGCCGGGGACCTTGTTGGCCGAGATGCAGACGCCGATGCCGGTGCCGCAGACTAGGATTGCCTTGTCATAGCTACCATCGATCACCCCCGATGCGACGCGCTCCGAGAGATTTGCGTAGAAAGGATCGAGGCCGTCATTGATGCGGGACACTTCTTCGACGTCGAAACGATCCTTGAGGTGATCGGCCAATATCTTTGCGAGGCCTTCGCCGGCGCTGTCTCCAGCAATTGCAAGTTTCATTGTCTTTCTCCTTGGGATTAGGCGGGAAGTTTGGCGGCGCATTTTGCAAGGATATCGAGGTAGCCCTCGACGTTCCATGCAGAACGGCCGATGAAGAGCCCGTCGACATGAGGGCACGAAATCATTTCCTCGCAATTTTGCGGATTGACCGACCCGCCATAGAGGCAAGGTATTTTGCGCCCTAATATCGCTTCGGCGACCGCAATGATCTCAGCCTGGCGTGCGTCGGCATAGTCTGCCGTCGCAGGGATTCCCTTATCGCCGATTGCCCAAACGGGCTCGTAGGCGAGAAGGATGTCGGCCGTTTTCTGCTCATCGGCAAGCTTTGCAAACGCCCCGCGAACCTGAGCTGCGAGTACCTCGGCCGCCCTGCCGCTCTCACGATCGGCAAGTGTCTCGCCGATGCAGATGAGCGGGATCAGCCCATGGCGGACGGCAGCTTCCGTCTTCAGCCCGACCGTCTCGTCAGTCTCATTGAAGAACCCACGCCGCTCCGAGTGGCCGAGTTCGACCATGTCGAGACTGCAATCCTTCAGCATTAGGGGCGACACCTCGCCGGTCCATGCGCCGCGATCGGCCCAGTGCATATTCTGCGCGCCAACCTTGACGGAAGTTTCCGCCAGCAGGCGCTTGACCTCCCGTACAGCAGTGAAAGGTGGAATGATAAAGCGCTGGATGCGAGAATCGCGCCCTTCATCAGCAACCGCGAGGGCCTTGGCGAATTGCTCGGCTTCTGCGAGCGTCTTGTTCATCTTCCAGCTTGTGCCGATCCAGAATTGCCGTGTCTTGGTCATGCCTGTTCCTGTGTCGGAGCGATGGTGAGCTTGATGCCCGGCTGCTCGAATTCGTTGATGACAGCTGCCTCAGGCGCGCTGTCGGTGATAATGTGCGCCGTGTTGCGAAGGAGAAAACGATCCGGCAGGTTCAACTGAGTAGCGCTTGCGCAGTTCGTTCGTCGGTAATCAGCCCATGCAACCTTCTGCTTCGCAGGATCGCCCTGATCGCCGGCACCTTGCCCAACCCGCCTGCAAGGGCCACGAGGCGCTCTTTCGCGGTTTGGGGGAAGGATGCTGAAAGCGTGCGGGCCGTGAGCGCCGTGTCGAGGACCTGACCGTTAGCGTCGAAGAAATGCCCCAGGATCTCGCCCACGCCGCCGGCCGATGCGATATCCTCGATTTCCGCCGGCTCGACCATGCCGGAAAGCACAAGCTGCGCCTCCGCGTCCACTGTCCCCAAGCCGACAAGCTTCAGGTCGGCGGCATTGGCGAGGTCGAAGACCTCCTTGACGCCGCGCTGAGCTCGAAGCACCTGCAGATCGTCGGCCGTGTTGGCAAAGAATGGAACCGGCATCACATAGGCCTGCGTGCCCGTCTTTTCGGCGATGCGGTGCATGACGTCATAGGGATTGGCGCCGTAGTTCCGCGTGAGACCACCGAGAAGGGAAACGAACTGAGTCTGTTTGGCGCTCATGCGCGGCATATATTGAACGGCAGCCGAAAGCGTCCTGCCATGGCCCAGGCCGATGACCGCGTGGTCGCCGTGCTCGATTTCCCGCTTCAGATAACCCGCACCAGCATGACCCAGCGCGCGAAGCGGCAGACCCTCTTCGCCAAGATCCGGTGCCACTTCGCAATATTGCAATCCGAACCGCTCGGCGAGCCGTGTCTCCAGTTCGACGCATTCGACAATATCGCCGTCGATCGTCACCTTCACCACGCCGTCGGCGACGGCGCGGGCTATCAGCCTGTGGGCCTTGACCGATGGTATGCCGAGACGACGGGCAACGTCCGACTGGGTGAGCCCGCCAGCATAGTGGAGCCAGGCGGCTCGCACGGCAAGCGTTTCATCGGCATCCGTCATCGCCGCTCCTCCGATTGTTACCTGGTGATTCCACTGGATTCAGCTGGCCTTTGTAGATCGCGCCGTCATATCTTCAAGTCCGCCGCACCGGTGTCGATATGCGGCGCCCAGAAGGCGACGCTTTCGGCGATCTGCGCGATCACTTCGCGATCGTTCGGTTCGCGCTCCTTGAAAGAGAGTTCGAGACAGATCTCGTTGTCGTCGGCACCGCCTGCCGCAAAGGCCTCCAGAAGCGGCGCGGGCTGGATCCTGCCTTTGGCGTTAAAGGCAGCTGTGAACGGCCGATGGCCGCCCTTATCCATCAGGCTCTGCTTGATGTGGATGATGGGCGACAGCTTCGGCACGGCCCGCGCCCAAGCATAGGGATCATAGTCGCTGGGATTGGCGGAGGTGACATCCCCATGATCAATATCGGCCATCATCCACATCGGCACGGCCATGCCAGCCGCCGACAGGCGTGTCTGCAGCGCGATGCAGGCCTCGATCGTCTCACCGAATTCGCGCCCGATGCTCATCGGCTCCCAGAAGATAAAAGACAGTCCGGCAGCCTTCGCGTGCTCGGCGACCTCACACCAGCAATCGATGGCGATTTTGATCAGTTCCTCGCGGCGACCGGCGTCATCGAAATCCCTATAGGTGAAGATCGCAAACTGAGTGCCGACGGAACGGCCGCCGAGATCGGCGGTAATGTCGGCAAAAGTCTTGAACCAGTCGATATAATACCGGCGCACGTCACGGTCGGGATGGCCGAAATGATTGAGGCGGCCATACGGGCCGGTCATTCCCGAGGTGACTCGCACGCCGGTGCGCTGAAGCGACGCCTCCATCTGCCGGGTCAGGCGGCGGATCACCGGTGCTGGCCAGCTCGGATTGACGAATTCATGCGTTAATTGCAGATCGCGGATGCGCAGCTTCCTTGCGACCGTCTCGATCAGGTCGTCGGGCTCGGCAAAGCGGTTCACCAGGGGATTGGTGTTGAGCGAGAGCGTCAGCGGCATCGGCAGATCCTCAGGCAGCGGCAAGGCGGGATGAGGCAAACCAATCGGCAAAGGCCGCCTGTTCCGCCTCGCTCAGGTGCAGGTAGTGCTTGGTCCGGCGATAGAGGATGTCCTCGGCGGTTTCGGCCCATTCGGCGGCAGCGAGATACCGCGCCTCAGCCTCATAGAGGTGCCCGCCGAAATGGCGGCCAAGCCCCTGCAGATCTGACGCGCCCGCCACCAACTGCCTGGTGCGCGTACCGTAGAGGCGGCCATAATGATGAACGAGCTTCCGCGGCATCCACGGATAGCTGTCCCTTAGACCGTTGGCGAAGGTTTCGTAATCGGCATTGGGCATGTCACCGCCCGGAAGCGGCGCCTTCTGTGTCCAATCGCCGCCCATTTCCGGAAAGATATGCCGAAGGCGCTGCAGACCGCGCTCGGCAAGTTCGCGGAAGGTGGTGATCTTTCCGCCGAAAACATTGAGGAGCGGCGCTCCACCCGTCTCGTCCAGGTCGAACACATAATCTCGTGTGACGGCCGACGGATTGCCCTTGCCGTCGTCGAAGAGCGGGCGGACACCGGAAAAACTGTGCAGCACGTCGGAGCGGCGAAGCTTCTCCTTGAAGTAGCGGTTGACCGCCTTCAGGAGATAGTCGATCTCCGACTCGTCGGCCGCGGCGTCCTCGGCCCGGCCTTCATAGGCGATATCCGTCGTACCGATCAACGCCTTGTCGCCCTCGTAGGGATTGATGAAGATCACGCGCTTGTCGTGGTTTTGAACCAGATAGGCGTTGGCACCCGACCAGAATTTCGGGACGATGATGTGGCTGCCCTTGACGAGCCGGACATTGCGGCTGGAATTGGAGCCGGCAACACGGTTGATGATGTCGCTAACCCAAGGGCCAGCGCAATTGACGAGACATTTGGCGCGGAAGGTCCGCACCTCGCCGCTCCTGGTACTCTTCGTTGTGATCGTCCAGTGACCATTTTCGCGGCGCGCCGAGACCGCCGGCGAGCGGGTAAGCACCAGCGCTCCCTGCTCGGCGGCGCCGACCGCGTTCAACGTGACGAGACGGGCATCGTCCACCCAGCAATCGGAATATTCGAATCCACGGGTGAACTGATCGAGAATTGGCGTTCCCTCGGGATCGCGCAACAGATTGAGCGTGCGCGTACCGGGCAGCTTCTTACGACCGCCAAGATGGTCATAGAGGAAGAGACCAAGCCTGACGAGCCAGGCCGGGCGATCTTCGGGACTGTGCGGCAGGACGAAACGCATCGGCCAGATGATATGCGGGGCGGCATTGAGCAGCACCTCGCGTTCGATCAGCGCCTCGCGCACGAGACGAAACTCGTAATATTCCAGATAGCGAAGTCCGCCATGGACGAGTTTGCCCGAGCGCGATGACGTGCCCTGCGCCAGGTCGTCCTTCTCGCAGAGCGCCACCTTCAGGCCGCGGCCAGCCGCATCACGGGCGATTCCAGCACCGTTGATGCCGCCGCCGATGACGAAAAGGTCGAGGATTTCGGGCTGGGTCATGTCATCCTCCCTCGGATGCTGCTGCATCGACGATCTAAGTGACTGGCGGCATTGCCGCGGCTGTGGCCAATGTCTGCCAGGCGGCGGGCATTGCCTTTCGGATATCGGCATAGGCGGAAAACAGGAGATCGAAGCGCGCCGCCTCGGCCGCGACCGGCTGCTCGGCTTCACCGAGGAGTGGCGTCACCCATTCGGCGATGCAGTCGTCCATGGTCGGATAGGCGCCGATCGCAACGGCTGCCATCATGGCAGCACCGGCTGCTCCCGTCTCTTCGCGGCGAGACAGACGAATCGGCGCGTTGACGGAGGCGCTGAGCGAGCGGCGCAGCGCACTGGAGCGAACGGCGCCGCCAGTGACGCGCAACTCTTGCGGCACGTCGCCCATTGCGGCGTAGCAGTCACGTGTGGCAAGCGCCAGGCCTTCGACGACAGCACGGACCAGGTCGGGAAATCCGTGGCGCACCGACAGACCGGAGAAGCCCGCACGCGCCTGCGCGTTGACGAAGGGGCCGCGCTCTCCGGCCTCCGAAATATAGGGATGGTAGAGCACGGCGCCGGGCTGGCTTTCGAAGAACCAGCGGTCGATCCTCGCGACAAGGTCCGCATGGCCGGCAGGCTTTCCCGCCTCGGCCATCAGGTAGCCAGCCATATCCAGCAGCCAGTCGATATTGATCGTCGAGCCCATATTGGTCTGCACCTGCGTCACGGTGCCGGGGATCGGCAGGGCGATGACATAGCCGGTGCCCTCTCGGTTGAGATGAACATCGGCGACAGGCTTGGCGCGTAGATGCACGCCGGTCGAGCCGATCGTCGAGCAGGCCGCATTGCGACCACTGCTTCGCACACCTGCGCCGAGCGCGGTCATCACCATGTCCACATAACCGAGGCTGACGGGCGTGCCGGCAAGAAGCCCGCAGGCATTTGCCGCCTCCGAGCTTAGCGGATGGGTGGTCTCAGATCCGTCGAGGACGTCTGGGAGCAGTGCGCGGCGATGCGTCAGGCCAAGCGCATCGATGGCAACAGGCGAATAGCGGCGCGTGCGGAAATTGCCGAATGTGAAGCTTGCCTCCGACGGGTCGGTCGCCCTGACACCGGTGAAGTTGAGATAGAGCCAATCCTTGCAGTGCAGCGCCGTCTCCGCCAGGTCGAGAAGCTCCGGCATCACCCGGTCCATGTGGGCGAGCTGGGCGCCTTGCTGGCAAGTATTGAGACCGGTACCGGTTTCTTCGAAACGAGCCCGGTTCGCCTGTCCGCCGGCAAGTGAAACGACGGTCGGGGCAGCGCGTGCATCGAGCCACAGCCAGGCATCGGCGACCGGCCGGTTGCTGGAACCGACGAGCCACGTTCCGTCCCCCTGCCCCGTCACGGAAATGGCGGCGGTGCGTCCTGCAAGATCCTCGACTTTAGCTCCGAGGCCACGAAGGGCTGCGATGCAATCTTTCCAGGTCTGCCCAAGCGATTGCGTGGCCGAGCCATCAGCGCCGCTCACATATTTGTTGCGAACGGAGGCGGCCGCAATCTGACGCCCGGTCAGATCGAAGGCGACCGCCTTGATGACCGATGTGCCGGCATCGATGCCAATGATGAGTTCTTGACCGGACTGCATCTCAGATTACCCACCGGCATGTTCGAGCGTCGCGAGGGGCGAGGTCGCACGTCGATGTCATGTTCCTATCCTCCAGCTCGCCACGGGCGACGACGGGCGCATATGATCAACCCCAGAGCGGCAAGAAACGTCGGCACTCCAGCCTGGCGATGTGCCGACCGACTCCTCACTCCTTCGCAAACATCCCATTGATAGATAACACAAAGATATCGTTTTGCCAGTAAGATTTTTCTGACGTTGAATTTTTTTTCATTTAAAATGGCTGTCGTGAACAGGCTGCCCAACGCCCATCCTACCCGCGCCGATGAACCGCACAACCAGCGTCGACCGACAGGTATGACTGAATTTCATCTTTATTTTCAATGCATTTCATCAGCGGCTCGGTGAAAAATTCACCCGCTGCGTGACGCTCTCTCCTGCGATTGAACCTCCCGTGAGCTCCTCCGTCCAGACCCGCCACGTGACGCATGGGCCGCCCCAAGTGCGAAATCCCAGTTGACATATACCGAAATTGATAACATGATTTTTGGCGTAAATACCATTTATCTATCACGCGGCTGGTTGATCCGGCTGCAATCACGGTCCGGCGATTGGAGGAGACTGACGCCGTTCCGGTAAGAGGAGGTTCGGATGTGCTTGTTTGTCGTCGTCGCGCTTCGATGCCCGGCCGATTTCGGCATTTCCCTGCGAGGCTTGAGACGACGGGTCGTCCTCGATGCCGCCACCGGAGCCTCTTCCGCAGCTTTCCCTCCTTCGAGATAAACCGATGAGCCGCAGAGGTCGTCAGTCATGAGTGCACAAACCGCCCCAACAGCATCGGCATCCGGGAAAGGCAGCCTGAAAACCATTCTCGGTGCCGCAGCGGCATTCGTCGTCGTCGGCGCAATCGCCCTCGACACCAAAGTCGTCAGGATCGGCTCGGAAAGCGATATAAGGCAGCAGGCCTTCTCGCCGGAGACCTTCGGCGCTGAGCAGTTTCCGAAGATCAAGGCGGATATCGAAAAGCGCGCGACTGCCGCAATCGATCTGGCAGCAGCGATCGCGGCTGACAAGAAGGCGGCCGGAGAGAAGTACGGCGTCGCGACAAGCACCGGCCCGGTCATAGCAGTCACTCTGACCGGCACGTTCGGCGCGCGCAAATCCAATACCAGCGAAATGAAGATCGACGGCATGCCCCCCGAGACGGTGGTCCGTGTCCAGACCGGCCCTGCGGTCAACGGCACGGACCTCCGCGATGCTACTGGTACGATCGAATTTGGTCAGTTCACTAACCAGATTCAGTATCAGGATGCCGGCTCGGCCATTAATAACGAGATGAAGAAGGCCGTATTCGCGGGTCTTGATCCGGACCAGCTTGAAGGCAAGACGGCAACTGTCGTCGGCGTCTTCAGACTCATCAACCCGAAAAACTGGCTCGTAACGCCAGTCAAGGTCGACGTCAAATGAGCGAGCCGAGCTCCACATCCGGGGTCCCCGGCGAGGTCGTCCTGGCCGCCCGCAATGTCGCCAAATCCTATGGCAGCGTGCATGCTCTAAAGGGTGTGAATTTTGATATTCACCGCGGCCAGATCACCACCCTGTTCGGTGAGAATGGGGCGGGCAAATCGACGCTGATGAAGATCCTTTCCGGGGTCGTTCAGCCGACGTCCGGCGAGATCATTCTCGACGGCAACCCGATCAGCTTCAACTCTTCGGCCCATGCCCGCGAATGCGGCATCTCGATCATTCACCAGGAACTCAGTCTCGCGCCCAATCTCAGCGTGCGCGACAACATCTTCATGGGCCGCGAGATCATCAAGGGCGGAGTGGTCGACTTCGCGGAAGAAGAGCGCCAGACGCGCATTTTGATGGAAGAACTCGAAGAGGAGATCGATCCTCTGACCAAGGTGGAGGACCTGCGCCTCGGCCAGCAGCAGATCGTCGAAATTGCAAGAGCACTTTCCGTCAATTCGCGGATCCTGATCATGGATGAGCCGACCTCGGCACTCAGCGCCGCAGAAGTAGAGGTGCTGTTCAAGGTCATCCAAGATCTGACCGATCGTGGCGTATCGATCGTCTACATCTCACATCACCTTGAAGAAGCGCTGCAGATCACTGACCACGCTGTCGTCTTGCGCGATGGCATCATGACGGCCTACGCGCAACGCAAGGACATCGATCTCGAATGGATAGTGCGCAACATGGTAGGCGACAATTTCGACCTCGGCAGTCCGCCCGAAGGTTACGAAATCGGCAAGCCCGTGCTATCGATCGACCATCTGACTGTTCCTGGCCCCTCCGGGTCGGCCTTCAATTCGGTCGACCGTCTGTCGCTCGAGGTGCGCGCAGGTGAGGTCGTCTGCATCTACGGCCTGATGGGGGCCGGGCGCACCGAACTCCTGGAATGCGTGGCTGGACGATTGCGCCCAAGCAGCGGAACGATTCGGCTTGAGGGCCAGGATATCGCACATTTGAGCATCGCCGGACGCATTGCAGGCGGCCTCGTGCTGGTGCCTGAGGACCGCCAACGCGACGGACTCGTGCAGACAATGACGGTCGGCTCCAACCTGTCACTCGCCAGCATCGGCGCCTTTACAAAGGGGCTGTTCACATCAGGCCGTCGTGAACGCGAACTTGTCGATGCCTCCATTCGCAAAGTCAGAGTCAAGACCGATGGAGGAGAAGCCGCCATTGGCTCGCTGTCTGGCGGCAATCAGCAGAAAGTAGTCATCGGCAAGATGCTGGCGACTGACCCGAAAGTCATCCTTCTCGACGAGCCGAGCCGCGGCATCGACGTCGGCGCCAAGGCGGAAGTCTTCAAGCTGCTGGCCGAACGGGCCCGACAGGGCCTTGCAGTCGTCTACTCGACTTCAGAGGTAAACGAATGCCTGAGCATCGCGCATCGCATCATCGTCATGCATCGCGGCCGGATCTCGGCTGAATTCGGCGCTGACGTCACCAAGGAAAAGATCATGGCCGCCTCGGGCGAAGCCGTGGTCGCGCACTAGCCAGGACATATGGAGCACTGATCATGTCAGTCACGAACATCACCGAAAAGAAGTCAGTGTCACATGGGCAGAAGCGCAACACGAACCTCGTGCGGTTGATCCTGGAGGGCCGCGCCTTCTTTGCGCTGATCGTCATCATCGCGGTCTTCTCGTTCCTGTCTCCTTATTATTTCAGCCTGAGCAACTTCCTGACTATGGCCTCGCATGTTGCCATCTTCGGCATCCTGGCGATCGGGATGTTGTTGGTGATCCTGAACGGCGGCATCGATCTTTCGGTGGGGTCGACGCTCGGGCTTGCAGGATGCATTGCCGGCTTCCTCATGCAGGGCGTGACGCTGAGTTCGTTTGGCGTTATCCTCTATCCGCCTGTCTGGGCCGTGGTGGTCATTACCTGCATTCTCGGCGCCGTCGTGGGCGCGGTCAATGGCGTGCTGGTCGCCTACCTGAAGGTCCCGGCCTTCGTCGCGTCGCTTGGTGTGCTCTATGTCGCCCGCGGTATCGCGCTCCTGATGACCAACGGCCTGACCTACAACAATCTCGGTGGTCGCCCCGAACTCGGCAATACCGGCTTCGACTGGCTTGGCTTTAACCGTCTTGCCGGCATTCCGATTGGCGTGATCGTGCTTGCGGTGCTTGCGATCATCTGCGGCATCGTTCTCAGCCGCACCGCGTTTGGCCGCTGGCTGTATGCCTCCGGCGGCAATGAACGGGCGGCCGATCTATCGGGCGTACCGGTCAAGCGAGTGAAGATCATCGTCTACGTGCTTTCGGGCGTATGCGCTGCAATTGCCGGCCTGGTCCTGTCGTCGCAGCTGACCTCGGCCGGTCCGACGGCAGGCACGACCTACGAACTGACTGCAATCGCAGCCGTCGTCATCGGGGGCGCCGCCTTGACCGGCGGGCGCGGAACTGTGCGCGGTACGATGCTCGGCGCCTTCGTAATTGGCTTCCTCTCCGACGGTCTCGTCATCATCGGTGTGTCGGCCTATTGGCAGACCGTCTTTACCGGCGCCGTTATTGTCCTCGCAGTCCTGATGAACAGCATCCAATACGGGCGTCGGACGAAATCGTCCTGATGCCGCAGCAGCACTTCTCCGCGACGGCAACGGAAGAACCCGTTGCAGTCGTGGAAAGCACCGCCGGCTTTCGGCAGTACCTGAACTCACAATGGGAGAGAGACTATGTTTAAAAAAGGCATGCGCATCCTTCTGGCGGCCGCCGCCGTCGCGCCAATTCTCGTAACTTCAGCCTGGGCAGCGGGGCAGATGACGATCATCGTCAACGACCCATCCAACCCCTACTGGCTGACCGAAGGCAATGTTGCAAAGGCAACCGCCGAAAAACTCGGCTACACCGCTTCGGTCAGCGCGCACAAGGGCGACACGAATACCGAAAGCAATCTGATCGACACCGCCATCACCAACAAGTCCGTCGCCATCATTCTCGATCCGGCCAACGCCGACGGTTCCATCGGCGCGGTCAAGAAGGCCGTTGCCGCCGGCATCCCTGTCATTCTCGTCAACGCAGAGATCAACCAGGAAGGCCTTGCCAAAGCCCAGCTCGTCTCGAACAACGCGCAGGGTGCGGCAATCGGCGCGCAACAGTGGGTCGAAGCGGTCGGCGACAAGGGCAAGTATGCCGAACTCTTCGGCGCACCCTCGGACAATAATGCCGCCACGCGCTCCAATGGCTACGAGACAGTTTTGACCCAGTATCCCGATCTCCAGAAGGTCGCAAAGGAAGTCGCCAACTGGGACCGCACCCAGGGTCACAACAAGATGCAGTCCATGCTCCAGGCCAATCCCGACATTACCGGAGTGATCTCCGGCAATGACGAAATGGCGCTCGGCGCCATCGCGGCACTCAAGGAAGCTGGCAAGCTTGCCAACGTCAAGGTCGGCGGCTTCGACGGCTCTCCGGACGCGGTTGCCGCAATCAAGGCAGGCGAACTGCAATATACTGTCCTGCAACCTGTTGCAGTCTTCTCGGCGGAAGCCGTCAAGCAGGCCGACAGCGTCATCAAGACCGGCAGCACGGGTGCCAAAAGTGAGAAGCAGCTCTTCGATTGCTTGCTGATCACCAAGGACAATGTAGACAAGTACACCGGCCCCTTCGTGCTGGAACAGTAATTGATAACGGAGGGCGCCCGCAGGACGCCCTCCCGCACTTCGGACCGACAAGATCGCTTTCGCCTTCTTTGCCTTGGCATGGCAATCACTATACGAAGCTGGGGCAGAATTCAGCGACAAGGGTGACCCGTGACACAGAAGATTAATCAGGGCGATGAACTGTTGGATCAGCTGACCAGCGACAGCCGCCAGACGCGCCAGGTTGCGCGGCGGCGGATGATTGCCGAGGCCGTCATGAGCGAAGGCTCGATGCGCATAGAAGATCTGACTGACCGCTTTGGTATCAGCCTGATGACGGCCCATCGCGACGTGGATGAACTCGTCAGCCGCGGCCTCTTCAGGAAGACACGCGGCATTGTCACGGCGGCAGCCACAAATCTGATCGAGTCCAGTGACGTCTACCGCTCCAGTCGGCAATCGGCAGAGAAAAAGGCGATCGCCGAGGCTGCCATGCAATTCGTTGAACCTGGACAGGCAATCTTCTTCGACGATTCTACGACCGTCCTGCAGATGGCCCCGCATCTCTCGTCAAAAGTGCCGATCACCGCCATTACCAATTCGCTGACGCTGATGAATGCGCTGACCGGCATGCACGATGTTACGCTGCTTGCGCTTGGTGGGCAATATTACAACTGGTGTAACGCCTTCATGGGCCGCATGACGATCAATGAGATCAGGGCGTTGAGGGCTGATGTCTTCTTCATTTCGATGTCCGCCATCAATGAAGGAATCGTGCTTCACCAGTCGCCCGAGACCGTCGACACCAAACGCGCCATGTTCGACTGCTCCGTCAAGCGGATCCTGCTTGCCGATCATACTAAATTCGACCGACGCGCACTCCATAGCTTCGCTGCACTCGATGAATTCGACGTCGTCATCGTCGACGACAGGACGCCTTCCGTCCAGATCGACCGCATGCGGTCAAAAGATATCAACGTCGTCGTTGCCAGGACCGGCAGCGGACGCGTGTAACCGGATTGTCCGGTGGCGATAGAAAGGTAAATGTGCATGCCGAGTCTTCTCGGGATCGATAGCGGACTGACCGTCACGAAGGCCGTCGTCTTCGATGTTGACGGTACGGCCATCTCCGTAGCAAGGCGGCGCGTGAGCCAGCGCATCCCGAAGCCCCGTTTCGTGGAGCGGGACATGCACGAATTGTGGAGCGCAACGGCCGAAGCGATCCGGGAAGCGATTGCTCTCAGCGGCAGGCCCGCAAGCGATATTCAGGCCGTGGCGGCAACAGCCCATGGCGACGGGATCTACCTCGTTGATGGAGGCTTGCGGCCACTTGGCAACGGTATCGTATCGCTCGACAGCCGCGCCGGCGATATCGTTGATCTGTGGACGACAAACGGGGTTGCAGAGAAGGCAATCACGCTTACCGGCCAGGCTCCGCATGTCTCCGCGCCCTCGGCGCTTCTCGCCTTTATACATGACCATGAGCCGGAGCGCTTTTCGCACATCGGCCACATCATGAGTTGCAAGGATTGGCTGCGTTTTTGCCTTACCGGCTCTGCCGGTACGGACCGTACCGAAGCCAGTACGTCCTTTGTCGATGTTGAGACGCAAGGTTACAGTGAGGAAGCTCTCCACCTCTTCGGCCTGGATGCCTTGTCCGACGCGCTGCTGCCGGCAGCGCGCTCCGACGAGATCGTCGGGCGGGTGACGGCCAAGGCGGCGCGTCTAACCGGACTTGTCGAGGGTACGCCCGTAGCTGCCGGGCTTCACGATGTCGTAGCCTCTGCTCTTGGTGCGGGTGGTTATGCCGAGGGCGTGGTTGCGATTGTCGCCGGAACCTATTCGATCAATGAGACACTGACATCAAAAGCACGCGTCGACCGGCGCTGGTTCTGCCGCAACGCCATTGCGCCGGGTATCTGGAACGCAATGTCAATTTCACCGGCTTCCAGCGCCAATTACGAATGGTTCATCGAAAAGCTCTGTGCCGCCGATCGGACCCGCTGCGAGGCCGAGGGCGTAACGATTCACGCGCTTCTGGCTTCGGAGATCGACGCAGCTTTGGCACGGCCCTCACCCCTCCTCTTCCATCCCTATCTCTACGGCTCACCCTACGGCGCATCGGCAAGCGGGAGCTTCTTCGGGCTCGGCGGCTGGCATGATCGCGGCGACATGTTGCGCGCTGTGCTCGAGGGCATCGCCTTCAATCACCGCATTCATGTCGATGCATTGCGCGAAGGTTTCGCCTTCACCGAAGCAAGGCTTTCAGGCGGCATCTCGCGCAACCCTGCCGTGGTACAGATGTTTGCCGACGTGCTTGCCATGCCGGTGACGGTGACCGGCACCGATGAGGCGGCCGCCTGGGGTGCCGCGCTTTGCGCGGGCGTTGGGGCGGGCATCTATCATGACCTCCAGAGCGCATCGAACAGGCGGGAGCCCGGTGGAACCTGCCGGCCGGATCCTGGTCGCAGCAGCGACTATGAAAAGCGCTACCGGCTGTTCGTCGAGATTGCCGAAACAATGAAGCCACTCTGGCCTAAGATCGCCGGCCTTGCGGACGAAAGCGCGGCCCATCCCGCACAGTAGGACGACAACATCATGAACTCCCCGCTCCAAGCCAGCCAGACGACCGGCGCGACAAACATCGACGTCCTCATCCTCGGCGCAGGCATCAACGGGGCCGGCTTGTTCCGCGAGCTTGCGCTGCAAGGCGTCGGCTGCATGATCATCGACAAAGCGGACTTCGGATCTGGAACCAGTGCCGCACCGTCGCGCCTCATCCATGGCGGATTGAAATATCTTGAAACGGGCGAATTCGGGCTCGTCGCCCAATCGACTCTTGAGCGCAATCTGCTTTTGCAAAATGCGCCGCATTGCGTCGAGGCGTTGCCCACATTCATCCCGATCTTTTCCTGGACGCGTGGCATCTGGGCGGCATTGAGGACGCTCGCAGGTTCCAAGACAGCACCGCGCAGCCGCGGCGCCCTGCTCATCAAGATCGGCCTTTCGCTCTATGATTACTTCGGCTCGCGCGACCGTGTCATGCCGCACCACCGGTTCCTTCTAAAAGGCAAGGCGCGGCAGAAAATCCGCCATATTACGCCGGCAATCGTTGCAGGCGGCATCTATTATGATGCCAAGATCAGCCGGCCCGAACGCCTCGTCTATGAACTTGTCAGGGATGGCCTGGATTCAAACCCTCTCTGTGCGGCGGAAACCTTCACGGAAATGACGAGCGCCCGTGACGGGTGCCTGCGTTTTCGAAAGCACCATGGAACGGAATTTGCGGTTCGACCAAGGCTCGTCGTCAATGCCGCCGGCCCGTGGATCGATCATGTCAACGAACGCCTCGGCGCGCCCTCGCATCTGATCGGTGGCACAAAGGGTTCTCATATCCTCATCGATCATCCGGAACTGGTGCGCAGCCTCAACGGCCATATGATCTATTTCGAAGCCGATGACGGCCGCATCTGCCTGGTTTACGGCTATCTAGGACTGGCACTCGTGGGCTCGACAGATATCCCGAGCAGCGATCCCGAAAATGTGCGTTGTGAGGAGCCGGAAATAGATTACTTCCTGCAGAGTCTCCGTTCGATACTTCCGGGATTGCGCTTCGATCGCGACCAGATTGTCTATACCTATAGCGGCATCCGCCCGCTTCCTGCATCTGACGGGACTGCACCCGGCCTGATCAGCCGCGATCATTCCGCCCCGGTCATCGAGCCAGACGAATCGCGGCCATTTGCCATCATGTCGCTCGTTGGCGGCAAGTGGACGACATTCCGCGGCTTTGCCGAGGAAGTTGCGGACGTGGTGCTCTCACGGCTGCAGCATACACGCAAACAGTCGACCCGCTATCTTCCGATCGGCGGCGGAAAAGCCTATCCGGTGGACGCAAACGCGAAACGCATCCTCATCGACCGCATCGCGAAGTCCGCTGGCATCACCGACGCGCGAGCGCAGGAACTGGTCGATCGCTACGGGACAACGGCCGAAGCGGTGGCGACATTCAGATCGGACTATTCGGATGAACGCAGGATCTCAGGATCGCAGACCTATAGTTTCCGCGAATTTGACTGGATCGCCCGCAAGGAGCTGGTGGTCCACCTTGCAGATATCGTCATGAGGCGCTCGACGATTGCGATCGAGGGACGGCTGACTGAGGAGGGCCTCAAGGACATTGCCGAAGTTGCCGCGAAGCCCCTCGGATGGGACGGGCCGCGTGTCAAGCGCGAGATCGACGAGGTTATTTCCCTTCTGGCTACCTTTCACCATCAGACAATCAAAGCCGAGACGGTGGAGATCGAGTGTCACGAAAGATAATTCGCTCACCTTCTGACCGCTTCTTGCAGGAGAAGCCTGATCTGCTCGCGCGACCGGCACAGCTTCTCGAAGAGCCTGTTCGGGAAACGAAATGCGGAGGCGTCGTCCTCAACGCCATTCCGATGAGCTTTGAATCAAGCGTCAATGCGGAGAACTGTGGATCAAGTGCAGGCTGCCGCGGTACTAGCCGACTGTACCGCCCTGGCGATCGATGCGGCCTCCGCCAAAGGCGGTCAGCTGACGGTCGAGGAGCGCGGCAGGATGGCTATCCCGGTCGCCGCCGCAAATGCTCTTGCCATCACCGCTATCGCGAGCGGAACGGGACGAATCCTTGCGGACCAGGTTTCCATCCGCCTCGGGAAGGGGGGACGCTTTGAAGCGGAAGGTTTCTGCCCGACCCGAGAGATAGGTGACGTTTCGTACCGGAGACATGGGTAACACTTTTCGCTTTTTGGCGGGAGGTGTTGATGCCGTGGAAAGCGACCTCGGCGCGACTTGAGCCAGGCTGCACAATATCGCGCGGCGACAAGATCGCCGCGGCGAATGACCTCGTGAACTACGCGTATGGCCGCGCCCGTTTGTCGCGCGGTTTCTCATCTCTCCGGTGGCTGAGGTCATAGTAAATCATTGAGTCTTCTGAGGAATGCTGGTGCTTGTTTCGTCCAAATGAACTAAACTCGCGCGATAGCTTTATCTAGCTGACATTCATCGGATCATCATCATGAATATCAGGCAGATGACCGAGATCGCCGAGCAGTGGCTGACGACATTCATTCTAAACGAATGGACGTTCTTTCAGCTAGCGATCATCGTGGCCGGCTTCGGCTTTGCGTCCTTACTTGCGTCACGCACAGAGCCCGCGATGGAGGCAAAGGCGCGCCTGATCAAGGGTAATCCCGACCTGCTCCGGGTCATCATTGCCTTTATGCGCCGGATGATGTGGCTTTTCCTTGTGGCTTGGCTGTGGCTCGCCAATGTCGTGCTGAGCAAGAGCGCGTGGCCTTCGCAACGCTGGCTTGTGTCCACGGCTCTGACATTGGCAGCTGCATGGTTCGTCATCTCCGTCCTGACCAAGATTATTCGCAACCCAACCCTGTCGCGTGCCGTCGCGATCGGCAGCTGGGGCTACATCGCTCTTTATGCAGTCGGTCTTGATGGCCCGGTTCTCTCTGCTCTTGACGGGCTCGCGATCAATTTAGGTGCGGTGAGGCTCTCACTGCTGCTTGTGCTCCAAGTCCTCGTGCTGGCGATCGCCTTGATCTGGATCGCCGTCCTCATTGGCAATATGCTTTCACACTGGGTTCAGCGGTCGGCCGACCTGTCGCCTTCCATCAAGGTGTTGATCAGTAAATTCATCAAGATCAGCCTGATCATCGTTGCCGGCGCCATCGCTTTGTCGGCGACCGGCGTCGACCTTACTGCGCTGACCATTTTCTCAGGCGCAGTCGGAGTCGGAATAGGCTTCGGCCTTCAAAAGGTAGTATCGAACTTCATATCCGGCATAATCATTTTGGTCGACAAGTCGATCAAGCCGGGCGACACGATCACGCTTGGCGACACGTTCGGGTCGATCCGTGACCTGCGCTCGCGGTTTGTTTCCGTCATCACCCGCGATGGCAAAGAGTACCTCATTCCGAATGAAGACTTCATATCGCAGCAGGTCGTCAACTGGTCGTTCTCCAGTGATTATGTACGAATCGATGTTGACTTCGGGACGTCCTACGACAGCGACCCGCATCAAGTCGTTAAGATCGCCATTGCGACGGCATCGACCGTGCCCCGGGTCGCTAACCAGTATAAGCCACCTGTCTGCTGGCTGACCGGCTTTGGTGCTTCGTCGCTCGACTTTCGGCTTCGCTTCTGGATTTCGGATCCAGCGAACGGCCTTACGAATGTCCGTGGGCAAGTCCTGATGGCACTGTGGGATGCCTTCAAGAAAGCTGGCGTCTCTATCCCGTTTCCGCATCATGAAATCATCATGAAAAACCCCATAGAGATCAAACAACCAGACTGATTTATTGTAGCAATACCTGCCAACGGGAACCATCGCGTTTCGATGGCTACGTTCATCTGGGGCTGGTCTCTACGATGCTGTCGCCTGCTGCGCCGTGGTCGTCGCGGTCGCAATCGGCATCTTGCCGTCCGACCTGTTTGTGCAATGGCCGTCGGAACCCTCGTCTGTCCGTCGGAGTAGTGTCGTCATCTGGAGCTTGCAGTAGCGGGCGCTCGGCTAGGGCTTCGCCAGCATCGTTCTAGAAGGTTCGGCGCGGTATGCGCAAGGACCAGCTGAACGGCGTTCGACAATGCGCGAGGCAATCATCACCCGGCGAGCGGGCATTCCGGGCAGTCTTGGATTTTCTATACGTTCGAGAAGCAGGCGCAGGCCGACGGCGCCGGCCTCCTGCCCTTCCATCTTCACCGTCGTCAGCGACGGCGAAATCTGGGTCGCCGGTGAAAAGTCGCCGAAGCCGATGACAGAAACATCGTCGGGAATTCGGTATCCCTGCCCCAGCAACTCGGAAACGACCGTCAGCGCCAAACCGTCATGGGCGCAGAAAAAGGCCGTGGGATGAACCCCCTTTTCCTTTAAGTCCCGGAAGGTCGCGCTGAAGCCGTTCTGCTCGTCGAACTCCAATACCTGCAACGAGACACCCTCGTGGCGCTCGGCGATCTCACGCGCCCCATAATACCGTTCACGCCTGCCGCGGAAGCCGGGCGTGCCACTGACATAGACGATCGAGCGATGCCCGAGGCCGATCAGATATTGAAGCACCGCCTGACCCGCTTCGTGGTCGGTGCCGGTGATCTGATCGGCCTGTTCCAGCGGGTCGACCCATCCGAACCGCACGACGGGGATGCCGGTCGCCGTAGCCGCCGTCAGCGCCTCGCGATCATGCGGGCCAACAAGCAACAAGCCCGCGCATGAGCGCGCCAATTCCTCGAGTTGACCGGCGCTATGCGTCCAGCGAATGCGCAACGCCATCCCCAGTCTGTGCGCCTCACGCTGCACGCCATTCTGGATCTGCATGTAAAGCTCGCTGTTGACGGCATCGAGATCGTGAAACACGACGGCGATATCGTTTGACTGAGACTGGCCGGCTGGACGCGTGTAGCCCAGCCGCTCTGCCGTTGCGCGAATGAGCGCGCGCGTTTCCTCGCTCACGCCGCTCTTGCCCGCGAGCGAACGTGAGACGGCATATTTGGACAGGCCGACCTCCTGCGCGATCGTCTGTAAGGTAATTCGCCCTCTGCTTCCCACTCTCCACCTCGTCCACACCTGAATGTAGCGCTTCCGCTATACGTTCCTGGTTACGAAAGCAAAACTTTGCGCTAACAGAACATAACGCTTTACCTAACGATATCCAAATGTATTCTGCCTCTCATCCCGCCCGATAATCAAAACCACATCCAAGAGCGGGAGAATTTTGGAGGAGAACCCTATGATCAAGCTGAAACGTCGCGCGTTTCTGGCCGGGACCTCGGCCGCTCTGTTTTTGCCGGCGCTGCCTGCGCTAGCGGTGGACTACAAAGAAGCGAACATTCTGAAGGAGAAGGTTTCGAGTGGCGCATTGCCGCCGCTGAAGGACCGGCTGCCGGAAAATCCCCTCGTCGTCAAGCCGGTCGAAAGCGTCGGGAAATATGGCGGCGACTGGAACATGGCCCTTGTCGGCGGTGGTTCGCTCTCCATGCTGTTCCGTTACCAGGCATACGAGCCACTCCTCCGCTACAAGCCCGATTGGTCCGGCGTAACGCTCAACGTCGCCGAAGCCTTCGACGGCAATGCGGATTCCACCGAATATACCATCCGTCTGCGCAAGGGCATGAAATGGTCGGACGGACACCCTTACACCACTGCTGACGTGAAATTCTGGTACGACACCATCCTGACCGACAAGCGCGTCGCCGCCACCGGCCAGGGCCATTGGAAAAGCGGCGGCCAGCCGGCCAAGCTCGAAGTCGTGGACGAACAGACCTTCAAGGTCATCTTCGAGAAACCTAACGGTATGTTTCCGCTGCAGGTTGCTTGGGCCAACAACGATCAGACGACACGCTGTCCCAAGCACTATCTCGAGAAGTTCCACATCGACTATAATCCGAAAGCCGACGAGCTTGCCAAACAGCAGGGCTTTGAAAGCTGGATCGTCGCTTTCCAGACCGCTTCGGGCTTCCGGGACGACAACGCCTTCTTCCTGAACTCGTCTAAGAAGCCCTGCCTGCATGCCTGGATGTTCACCATTGCGCCCGGCGAGAATACCGAGCGGGCGGTCGCGGAGCGCAATCCCTTCTACTGGAAGGTCGATACCGAGGGTAATCAGCTGCCCTATATGGATCGCATCGTCTACCAGATGGTCGCCGATCCGCAGGTGCTGCTCTTGAAGGCCATGCAGGGCGAGATCGACTTCATGGACCAGTATATCGCCACGCCGAACAATAAGTCGGTTCTCTACGATGCGCGAGAGCAGGGACAATATGATTTCTACACGCTGACTTCGACTGAAGCCAATGTGATGAACTTCATCTTCAACCTGAACCATAACGACGAAACAAAGCGTAAGCTCTTCCGCAACAAGGACTTCCGCGCAGCGCTGTCGATGGCGCTCGATCGCCAGTCGCTGATCGATGCTGTCCTCGTTGGCCAGGGCGCTCCTGCCCAACCGTCGATCAAGCAGAGCGATCCGCTTTACAACGAACAGCTTGCCACCCAGTTCACGAACTATGACGTCGACAAGGCAAATGCCATGCTCGACACGCTCATCCCCAAACGAGACGACCAGAACTTCCGGCTGGACGAGAAAGGCCGCCGGCTGACGGTAATCTTCGAGATCGACCAAGCGCGTGCCGTCTTCCTTGATCTCTTCCAGCTCGTCATCCCAATGTTCCAGGCGGTCGGCATCGACGCGCAGATGCGCACGATGGACCGTTCGCTATGGGAAACCCGTGTCCGCCAGGGCCGCGATTTCGATGCGACGGCACATCAATTCGGTGCCAATGGCGGCGTCGCCGCAATGCTCGACCCGCGCTATTACGTGCCGACGGATTCCAACGCGATGTATGCGCCGGCTTGGCAGCTCTGGTATCTCGACCGCAACAACGCCAATGCGGAAGAGCCGCCGGAGGAGACGAAGAAGCAGCTTGAGCTTTATGACAAGCTGAAATCGACTTCCGATCCGGCCGCCCAGCAGGAGATCATGAAGCAGATCCTGCAGGGTGCTGCCGAGAATTTCTACGTTTTTGGCATTTCCCTGCCCCCGGATGGCTACGGCATCGTCAAGAACAATATGAAGAACATCACCAGGACCATGCCGAACTCGTTCGGCTGGCCGACGCCTGCTCCCACCATGCCGGAGCAGTTCTACAAGGTCTGATGGCCTGTAACAGCCAATGAATTCAAGACGCCGGCTCTGTAGCCGGCGTCACGGTCCCTCGTTGCCAACGGTTGGATGAACACAATGCTCGACGCCAGAAGACAGAACAGCGACACGCTGCGCACCCCGGATTGGTTCAAGACTGCAACACGCTGGACGCAGCTCACCTTCGTGGAGGACGATCCGGAAAAATATGATCCGGCCTTCTGGATCGACGTCTTCAAGCGCACAAAATCGAATGCGGTATGCCTCAGCGCCGGCGGCTATGTCGCCTATTATCCGAGCGCCGTTCCCTATCACTATGTGAGCAAATATCTGGGCGATAAGGACATCTTCGGCGCGCTCGTCGATGCCGCCCGAAAGCTCGACATGCACGTCATGGCCCGTGTCGATCCACATGCGATCCATGACGATGCCGCCAATTCTCACCCGGAATGGGTGATGATCAACGCCGACGGCACGCCCCGTCGCCACTGGGCCTATCCGGATGTTTGGGTCACCAATGCCTATGGCGATTACAACACCGTCTTCATGCCCGAAGTGGTCAAGGAAATCGTCCGCAAATATGACATCGACGCCGTCTTCGCCAATCGCTGGCAGGGCCACGGCGTCGACTATAGTGAAGACAGCGCCCGCCGCTTCAAGGATATGTTCGGTCACGCTCTGCCGAAGAAGCCGGACGCCGAGGATCCAGCCTGGCAGGCCTGGGTGCAATGGCGCCGCCGGGTTCTGACCGACATGATCGCCCAGTGGGACGATGCGGTCAAAGCGATCCGCCCGCATGCGAGCTTCATCCCCAATATGGGCGGCGCCTCGCTGATGGAATTCGACCTTTCTGTCATCGCCAGACATTGCCCCTTCCTCGTCGTCGATCATCAGGGCCGCAAGGGTCTGGAAGTCGGTTGGTCTGCCGGCCGCAACGGCAAGCGCATCCGCGCCACCTTTCCCGACCGTCCCGTCGTACTCATCACCTCGATCGGCCCCGAGGAGGAATATCGCTGGAAGGATGGCGTCACCTCCGGCGAGGAAATGCAGCTCTGGATCAATGACGGTACCGCCCACGGGCTTTACGCTTGGTTCACGAAGTTCAACGGAGTCGTGCCGGACAAACGCTGGGTGGAGCCGGTTGCCGACGCCTTTTCGCTGCAGGCGGCCGTCGAGCCTATTCTCGAAAGCATGAAGCCGACGGCCGAAATCGCCGTGATCGATCCTTCAACGTCACTCCGTCATTGGGCGCCGGAAGAGCGGCACAGCGCCGAAAAACACGACCTCGGCTTCTACCATGCGCTTGTCGAAGCCCGCCTGCCCTTTGAGCTGCTCTCCGACCAGGTTCTGACTGAGGAAAATCTCGATCGTTTCAAGCTGATCGTTCTTGCCAATGCCTCCTGCCTTTCGGATGCCCAGAATGAAGCAATCCGCGCCTATGTGGCGCGAGGCGGCAGCGTCGTTGCGTCCTACGAAACGTCGCTTCGCGATGAATTCGGCAAGAAGCGCAGCGAATTCGGCCTCTCGGATGTGTTCGGCGCCAAACTGGTTTCCGGCCCGCGCGGCATCGTCAAGAACACCTATGTGGCTCTCTCAGGCGATCACCCTGTCAATCAAGGCTATGAGGGTGCCGAGCGCATCATGGGTGGCACCCGCATCATTCACGCAGAGCCGACCGGCAACGCCGCGACCCCATTCCTCTATGTGCCGGATTTTCCGGATCTGCCGATGGAAGAAGTCTATCCGCGTAAGGCACCTGATGGAGCCGCCGTCATCGCCCGCGAAACCGGCAAAGGCGGGCGCACGGTCTATATACCGTGGAATATCGGCGAGATCTTCTGGGAGGTCTTTGCCGTCGATCATGGACGGCTGATTGCCAATGCCGTCCGCTGGGCACTCGGCAAGACACCGCGCATCGAGGTGAAGGGTCCGGGCGTTGTTGACGTGGCGCTGCGCGAAAATGCCGCCGGGATCGCGCTCAGCCTGTTCAATCTCACCAACCCGATGATGATGAAGGGGCCGATCCGGGAAAATTACCCTCTGGCGGGCCAGACGGTTTCGGTCGAAATTCCTGAGGGCAAGTCGATCGCCAAGGCGTGGCTTGTCGTCACCGACCGCGCCGCAAACTTCAGCGTGAGGGATGGACGGGCACAGGTGGAGGTGCCTGACATCGAACGGCTGGAGGTGCTGCACCTCACCTGGAAATGAGGTGTTGCGACAACGAGCGCCTTCGGCCCCAACGGCCGCAGGCGGACGGAGATCCGAAGGAAGCGCCCGGCAGGGCGCTCTCAACGGGAGGAGAAGATTCGGATGCTTGCCTATATCTTCAGGCGCGTGCTCTACATGATCCCGACGCTGATCGGCATGTCGCTGATCTCGTTCCTGATCATCCAGTTGCCGCCGGGCGACTACCTGACGTCGATGATCGCGACGATGAGCGACAGCGGCCAGGCCGTTGATCCCGCGCAGATCGAACGGTTGAAAGAGATCTACGGCTTCGATGACCCCTTCTATATCCAGTATCTCAAATGGATGTGGGGTATTGTCAGCCGAGGCGACTTCGGCTGGTCCTTCGAGTGGAACCAGCCCGTATCCGGCCTCATCTGGGCACGCATGGGCTCGACGCTGGTCATTTCGCTATTGAGCCTGCTTTTCGTCTGGATCGTCGCCTTGCCGATCGGCATCTACTCGGCTGTGCGCCGTCACTCGGTTGGCGACCACGTCTTCACCTTCTTCGGCTTTATCGGTCTTGCCGTACCGAATTTCATTCTGGCGCTGACGCTGATGTACATCGCCTATCGCTATCTCGGCCAAAGTGTCGGCGGTCTCAACTCGCCGGAATATGCAGAAGCGCCGTGGAGCCTCGCCAAAGTCGTCGATTTCCTCGCCCATCTCTGGATCCCGATCATCATCATCGGCGCATCCGGCACAGCTGCGCTAATTCGCATCCTGCGCGCCAATCTGACGGACGAGTTGCACAAGCCCTACGTCATTACCGCTCGTGCCAAGGGATTGCCGGAATATAAGGTGATCATGAGATATCCTGTGCGCATCGCGCTCAACCCCTTCGTCTCGGCGATTGGCTGGGTTCTGCCGCACCTTGTCTCCGGAGTGACGATCACCGCGATCGTCCTCAATCTGCCCACAGCCGGGCCGCTGCTCTTCCGCGCTCTGGTATCACAGGACATGTATCTCGCCGGCAGCTTCATCTTGTTGCTATCGGCTCTCACCCTTGTCGGCATGCTCCTGTCGGACCTCTTGCTTGCGCTGCTCGATCCGCGCATTCGGTTCAACTGAGGAGGTGGCGATGACGCACGAAACCATCGGAACCCATGCCGGGCCCCTCTATGTCGCTGCCGACGGCCCTTCGATAAGCCCGCTGAAACAGGGCAAGACGGTCTCAACGGCAGCTATCGGTCCCTGGCGGTTGATAGCCGGCAAACTCGTCCGCCAGAAAGTGGCGATGGTGGCCGGTTTCATCATCCTGCTCCTCTATCTCATCGGCCTCTTCGCAGAATTCCTGGCGCCTTCGCTGCCCGCAACATCCAAGCCGCAATACACCTACGCGCCGCCGCAGGGTCTGAGCTTCTTCGTCACCAAGCCGGACGGCAGCTCGGAATTCAATTTCCACGTGAAGGGCTACAAGGTGGAGATCGATAAGGTGGCTCTGCGGCGCACATTCGTCGTCGACGACACCAAGGTCGTGCCGGTCGGTTTCTTCGTGAAGGGGCCTGCCTACAAGCTCTGGGGACTGATCCCGATGAACCGCCACTTCATCGGCCCGGTCAATCCGAACGATCCGATGTATCTGCTCGGTGCCGATCGCCTGGGGCGCGACGTCTTCTCGCGGCTGGTCTACGGCACTCGGATTTCCATGTCGATCGGCCTCGTCGGCGTTGCCATGTCGCTGGTGCTCGGCGTCGTGCTTGGCTCAATCTCGGGATTTTACGGCGGCTGGGTCGACACGTTGATCCAGCGGGTCATCGAAGTCATCAGCGCCATGCCGACCATCCCCCTTTGGCTCGGCCTTGCGGCGGCGATCCCGCTTACATGGTCGCCCGTCAACGTCTATTTCGTCATAACCATCATCGTCTCGCTGCTCGGCTGGACCAGCCTTGCGCGTGAGGTGCGGGGACGCTTCCTGGCGCTGCGCAGCGAGGATTTCGTCACGGCCGCCCGCCTGGATGGGTCGAGCGAGGCGCGGCTCATCTTCCGCCACATCCTGCCCTCGCTGACAAGCCACATCCTCGCCGTCGTCACCCTCGCCGTGCCGACGATGATCGTCGCCGAGACCTCGCTCTCCTTCCTCGGCATCGGGCTGAAGCCACCCGTCGTCAGCTGGGGCGTGCTGCTGCAGGATGCCCAGAACATCCGCACGGTCGCGACCGCGCCCTGGCTGCTGGTCTGGCCGTCCCTGGCGGTCATCGTGGCCGTCCTGTCCTTCAACTTCTTCGGCGACGGACTGCGCGATGCAGCCGATCCCTATGACAATTGAGGAGGAAGCCATGACCGCACTTCCTGATGAGGTCGTTCTCTCGGTTGAAGATCTCTCGATCGATTTCCGGCTTCGCACGCACATTCTCCATGCTGTCGAAAATGTCAGCTTTCAGCTGAAACGCGGCCAAACGCTCTGCCTCGTCGGCGAAAGCGGCTCGGGCAAAAGTGTTACGGCCCGTTCTTTGCTGCAGATCGTCGACAAACCGGGCACCATCGTCGGCGGCCGCATCCTGCTGCGCAACGGCAACGAGATCACTGATGTCGCCTCGCTTGCACCCGGCAGTCGCGCCATGCGGGAGATCCGCGGCCGGCGCATCGGCCTCATCTTCCAAGAGCCGATGAGTTCGCTTTCGCCGGTGCACACTATCGGCTCGCAAATCATCGAGGCTATCCGCCTGCACAGCAGTCTGGACAAGAAAGCGGCGCGTGAACGCATGGTCGAACTGCTCCACCAGGTCGAAATCCCCAATCCCGACCGGATGGCGGACCGCTACACGTTCGAATTCTCTGGCGGCATGCGCCAGCGCGCGATGATAGCCATGGCGCTCGCCGGCAATCCCGATATCCTGATCGCCGACGAACCGACGACCGCTCTCGATGTGACGACACAGGCCGAAATCCTAGACCTCATCAAGCGTCTGCAGGTCGAGCGCGGTATGGCGATGCTGCTCATTACCCATGATATGGGCGTGGTTGCCGAAGTGGCCGACGACGTTGCCGTCATGCGCTTCGGTCATATCGTCGAGCGCGGGCCGGTGGATGCAATCTATCACGCCGCCACCCACCCCTATACCCGGCAATTGTTGGCATCGACTGTGAAGCTCACACATCATGTCGAAGGCAAGCTGGCTGTAGTCGCCCTGTCTCCGGAGGCGCCACTGCCGATCCTGTCGGTGCGCCACCTCAGCAAGACATTCGGCTGGCACGGCAAGGCTAACACGCTGCGCGCCGTCGATGACGCCAATTTCGATCTCTATCCTGGCGAAAACCTCGGCATTGTCGGCGAAAGCGGCTCCGGCAAGACGACGCTTGGCCGCCTGATCCTACGTACTGTTGAGCCCACGACCGGCACCGTCCTCTACCGCGGCAAGGATGGCAGCGAGATCGACGTCACCAAGCTCGGGAAGAAGGAGTTGCGCAACTTCCATCGCGAAGTCCGTCTCGTCTTCCAGGATCCGTTCGCCTCGCTCAATCCGCGCATGACCGTCAAGGACGTGATCGGCGACCCGCTGATCGTCAACGGCCTTGCCAAGGGCAAAGCGCTGGAGGACCGGGTGGCTGAACTCATGCGTCTAGTCGGCCTGGATCCGATGGGAATGGAGCGCTATCCGCACGCCTTCTCCGGCGGCCAGCGTCAGCGTATCGGCATCGCCCGCGCCCTTGCACTTGATCCGCGCATCATCATTGCCGATGAAGCGACCTCGGCGCTCGATGTCTCCATTCGCAGCCAAATCCTTGACCTGCTGCTCGATATCCGCCAACGGCTGAACCTGAGCTTCATCTTCATTTCCCACGACATATCCGTCGTCCGCTACTTCTGCGACCGCGTCGCCGTCATGCATCGCGGCAAGATCGTTGAGCTCGGCGAGGCCGAGCAAATCTGCACCGCGCCGCAGGAAGCCTACACCAAGAGCCTGATTTCAGCCGTTCCCAATCCCGACCCCCGCGACAAGCGCATGCTGCATCGGCAGCGTTTCGTCGCCCCGGCCAATGCTTGAAGGTATTCCAGTGCCGAAATTTTCCGCCAACCTTTCCTTCCTCTATCAGGACCTGCCCTTTCTCGACCGCTTCGGCGCTGCCGCCAAAGACGGCTTCCGTGCGCTCGAATATCTCGGCCCCTATGCCGAGCCGAAAGAGAAGGTCGCCGAAGCTCTGCAAGCGAGCGGATTGAAGCAGGCTCTATTCAACGTGCCTTCCGGCGATTGGGCCGCAGGCGAACGCGGCATCGCCTGCCTGCCTGATCGCATCGAGGAATTCCGCAGCGGCGTGTCGTTGGCGCTCGATTATGCTGAGGCGCTCGCCTGCGAGCAGGTGAATGTTATTTCCGGCCTGGTGCCGAGGGGTCCCGATCTGGG
Source organism: Rhizobium bangladeshense (assembly GCF_017357245.1). Lineage (NCBI taxonomy): Bacteria > Pseudomonadati > Pseudomonadota > Alphaproteobacteria > Hyphomicrobiales > Rhizobiaceae > Rhizobium > Rhizobium bangladeshense. The sequence goes on from NZ_CP071613.1 coordinate 86,804, forward strand.
AACACTGGAAGAGGTGCTGGTCGAGAATCTGAAATATGCCGCACAGCGTTGCGCCGATGCCGGCATCAAGCTTCTGATCGAGCCGATCAACCTGCGAGACATTCCCGGCTTCTTCCTGTCGACCACCGATCATGCCGAGCGCATCCTCGAAAAGGTCGGCTCCGACAATCTCTACATCCAGTATGATTTCTACCACATGCAGATCATGCAGGGCGACCTGATCCCGACCTTTACCAGGTTGGAGGACAGGATTGCCCATGTGCAAATTGCCGACAATCCAGGCCGCAACGAACCCGGCACGGGCGAGATCAATTACGGCTTCGTCCTCTCCGAACTAGACCGCCTCGGTTACGACGGCTGGGTCGGCTGCGAATACAAGCCGAAGGCCCGTACCAGCGAAGGTCTCGGCTGGATGAACCCCTATCGGAAGTGAGCGTGACATGAATATCGGTTTTATTGGACTGGGCGTCATGGGCCGCCCAATGGCGGAACAGCTGATCCAGGCCGGCCATATGCTGCATCTGAGCCGTGTGAAGGAGGCTTCTCAGCATCTCATCACCAAAGGCGGCAAAGCTGCCCAGAGCGCCAAAGCTGTTGCCGAAGCCTCCGACATCATCATCCTGATGCTGCCGGACACACCCGACGTCGACGCCGTGCTCTTCGGAGAAGGCGGGGTGGCAACAGGCCTTTCGGCCGGCAAGCTCGTCATCGATATGAGCTCGATTTCACCTGTCGCCACCAAGAACTTCGCTAAGCGCATTGAGGCGCTCGGCTGCGATTATCTCGATGCTCCGGTGTCCGGTGGCGAAGTTGGCGCCAAGGCTGCCTCGCTGACGATCATGGCGGGCGGTAAGGAAGCGGCTTTTAAGCGCGCCATGCCGCTCCTCGAAAAGATGGGCAAGAATATTACCCTGGTCGGCGGCGTCGGCGATGGCCAGACCGCCAAGGTTGCCAACCAGATCATCGTCGGACTGACGATCGAAGCCGTCTCCGAAGCCCTGCTTTTCGCCAAGCGTGCCGGCGCCGATCCGGCCAAGGTGCGCGCAGCCCTCATGGGCGGCTTTGCCGCCTCGCGCATTCTCGAAGTCCATGGCGATCGCATGGTCAAAGAGACCTTCGACCCCGGTTTTCGCATCCGCCTGCACCGCAAGGATTTGACGCTTGCGGTTGACGCGGCGCGCGCGCTCGATCTTTCGCTTCCGAATACAGCGGCCACCCAGCAACTGATGAATGCCGCGATCGCCAATGGTGACGGTGAACGCGACCATTCCGCCCTCATCCGCACGCTCGAACTCCTCGCCGGAGGACCGCGCTAGATCAGGACAGCTTAGACCTCACCGGACGACATCTTCGATTGCCTCATGCCGGAGCCTTTCTCCGGGAGGCGAAGCCATGTCCGGACATCGATAGAGAAGGACAGGAAAATGCTCAGAAATGATATCCAATTTCCTTATGGTGCGGTCTATTTCCGCAAGTCCAATCCGCCGCGCGACGATTGGGAACGTGATTACGCGACGGCGGGCGAAGACGGCCTCAATATTTTCCGCCACTGGTTCATGTGGAGCGCGATCGAAGTGGCCCCCGGCGTCTACGACTGGGAGGAATATGATCGCCAGCTCGATCTCGCCGCCAAAAACGGCATCAAGACGGTTATTGCCGAACTCATCCATGCTGTGCCGGACTGGGCGGTGCGCAAATATGCCGATGCGCTGCAGGTGAATGCCGACGGCACCAGGCTCGGCTCTTACATGGGCGTCTCGGCCGCGACCGGCGGCTTTTCCAACAATGGCGGCGGCGCTGGCGCTTTGACGCTGAATTGCCCTGAGGTGAAGCAAGCCGCTGGTAGGTTCCTGACAGCGCTTGCCACCCGCTACAAGGATCATCCGGCTATCTACGGCTACGACGTCTGGAATGAGTGCAACTATTCCGCCGATGTCGATTACAGCAGCTATGCCAAGGCCACCTTCCGCAAATGGCTGGAGAAGAAATACGGCGATCTCAAAGTGCTCGCCCAGGCCTGGCATCGCTACAGCTATGCCGAATGGGAGGATGTCGAGCCGCCGGTCCATATGGCGCCCTATCCCGAATGCATCGACTGGCTGCAGTTCAAGCGCGACAACTTCTATGACCAGATGCAGTGGCGTATCGACACGATCCGCGCCGTCGATCAGAAGAATGTCATCGCCGCGCATGGTATTTCGGGTTCGATCCCGAACATGGCGGCCAATGGCTGTGATGACTGGCTCGCTGCTTCCAAGGTGGAAATCTACGGCTTCACCTGGATTCAGGCCCGCAAGGGCACCGAGCCCTGGAAGACCTGGTACGGCGTCGATATCAACCGCGCTGCCGCCCGTGGCAAGCCCTTCTGGCATGCGGAGCGTCAGGGCGGTCCGCTCTGGCTGCAGCCGCAGGTGATCGGCCGCGATAAGGAAGACGGTCGTGTGGCCGAGCCCGAAGACATCCGCATCTGGAGCATGACCTCCTTTGCCGGCGGCGCTCGCGGCGTTCTGAACTTGCGCTGGCGTCCGCTGCTCGACGGGCCGCTCTTCGGCGCCTTCGGCGCCTATGGCATGGACGGCAGCCGCACGCCGCGCTCCGACATGCAGAGTCTGATGGCGAAATGGGCCAACGATCCAGCGCAGGCAGAACTTTGGGAGGCCAAGCCCGTGCGTGGCGAGGTGGGCATTCTCGTCGTCCGCGAAACGCAGGAATGGGATTACCTGCTGAATTATGACCGCAAGGAAAAACCCTATCCCGAAGCCATGTGGGGCGCTTATCGCGCCTTCCTCGAACAGGGGCTGCAGCCGGATTGGGTCCATATCGACGATATCGACGCTTACGACTTCCTCTATTTCCCCTACCCGATCATGTTCACCGCCGAACAGGCGGCACGCCTGAAAACCTGGGTTGAAAAAGGTGGAACGCTCATTGCCGAAGCCTGCCCGGGCTACTTCGGCGATCGCGGTCATGTCGGTCAGGTGCAGCCCAACCTGGGGCTCGATGAGGTCTTCGGCGTGCGCGAGGAAGACGTCGAATTCATGCCCGACATCGCCAACCGCATCCACTTCAAGTTCGGCGATTTAGCCGTCGATGGCGGCGGTCTGTTGCAATCCTACCGCCTCACCGGCGGCACCGGTCGCGGCTATTTTGACGATGGACGCCTGGCCGTCGTTGAAAGTCGCTATGGCAGGGGTCGCACCCTGCTGATCGGAACCAATCCGTCGGTCGCTCTCTATCGCACAGAGGGCAGATCCAATGCCGCCTTCTTTGCCGGACTTGTGGAATGGAGCGGCCGGACGCGGCATGTGACCTTGTCGAACAGAGCGATCTTCGCTCGCATCCATAAGAGCGAGAGGGCGAGCTTTCTCTGGCTGGTCAATCCGACACGCAAAGCGCAGACAACAACCGTCAGCCTTGCCGAAGGAAAGCTCTCCGGCGGCAAGGCCGCCTGGCCGGCGGAATACGCCTATGATCCAGGCAGCGTCGAGGTGCCGGCTCGGGACGTATTGATCCTGGCGCTCGCCTAGTCAGCGGGCGGGTGCGCGAGCGCAAGGGCGGCGATAATGGGAGCGCCTGCCAGTCGGATTGCAGATCATCGGCCCGCATTTCGCCGATGCTGCGGTGCTGGCTGCGGTTGAGACGTATGCTTCCATGGTCGGGGCGCTGCGGCGTCTGGATGCAGTTGAGGAGAGCAGACGATGGCGCCCGCACCCAAGTAGGCTCGAAACCAAGGCTCAGCCGGCCACTTGCCCGAGCCTTCGGTTGTAACGAGTAGCGTCCTCACGGACCCCAAGAACTTCCGCCAATCGGACGAGATCGGCGACGGAGTCGGCCCTCATCTTTTTGACCATATTACCACGATGTATTTTCACGGTGATTTCACTGATCTCCAGGCGCCCAGCCATCTGCTTGTTCATCAGGCCAGCCGTCACCAGCCCGAAGACCTGGCGCTCGCGCGTCGTCAGGCTCTCGTACCGATCCTGGACGCTCGCGAGCACCGCCATTTCTTGCCGTCGCGCGCTATTGCTCGCCAGAGCCTCGTCGATGGCCATGAGCATTGCGGCCTCGTCGAATGGCTTCATGAGAAAGGTGATCGCGCCAGCCTTCATCCCCCGCACTGTCATCGGCACATCGCCGAAGCCGCTGATGAGTATGATCGGCACGGTGGTTGCGTTCTTCCGGAGTTCTTCCTGAAAATCGAGGCCGTTCGCGCCTCCCAGGTTAATGTCGAGAATGAGGCACTCCGCGGCGTCTACCGTATCGCAAGCGAGGAACTCCTCCGGTCCGGCGAAAGAGCGTACGTTATAGTCCGCCGAACGCAGCAGCATTTCCAGCGAATCCCGGACGTCCACATCGTCGTCGATCACGCAGATCAGGCTTCTGCCGGCGCCATTTTCTACCATCCCTTCGTCCTTCTCAAATGCGCTGGCTACGAGCTGAGCAGCGCTTCCAGCTTCGCGAGGAGTGTCTCCGGATCCGTTGGCTTCGCGACGAACGACGACACTCCCTGCGCCTCCGCCCGCTCACGTACCTCGGCGGTCGGAAACGCCGTCATCAGGATCACTGGGACCTCCCGGCCCCTGCGCCTCAGCTCGCGCTGAAGCTCCAATCCATCCATGCCGGGCATGGTCAGATCGGTTATCAGGCACCGCATCGTGGGGAGGTTCGGCCAGGCGAGCAGATCCTCAGCACTGCCGAACTTGGCGACTTTGATGCCCGCTGCGCGGAAGAAGGTGCCGATACTCTCGCGCACCTCATCATCATCATCGACGACACAGATGACGGCTTCAGGTGACACGCATTGCTCCTCGAGGTCCATTCGGCTTCAAAACTATAAAAAGCCGTTCGGGCCACCACCGAAATCATATCAAGATATAGGTTCTGGCATTTCCACAGCGCGCAGCACGCCGACCGGAAGTGTGAAAGACACCGTTGCACCGAACAGCTCATTATTTGCCGCGCTTATTCGCCCGCCCTGATTTTCGATGATCGAGCGGCAGATCGACAGGCCGATCCCCATGCCGTCCGACTTCGTCGTGAAAAATGGCTCGAAGATTTGCGCTTCAGCGCCCGTCGGAAAGCCTGTGCCGCAATCAATTACAGCCACGCGGATCGTCCGATCGGGCATGACGCTGGTGTCGACGCACAACTCGCGTGACCGATCGTACACCTCACGCATGGAGTGGATGCCGTTCATGAGAAGGTTCACAAGCACCTGCTGCACCTGGACGCGATCGGCGACCACGTCGGGCAGATCGCCCGGCGACCGCCGCCGCAGCGTTACACCATGTGCGCGCGCCTCGCGACGTATCAGATCTATCGCGTCCTCGATGAGCTCAGAGAGATCTATCAAATCTGTTTGCGACGTGGCCTTACGTGCCAGTTTGCGGACCCGATCGACCACGTCCGCGGCTCTCACGGCATTGGAGATCATCTTGTCCACGCAGCGTCCGACGTCATCCAGGTCCGGCTGGGAGTGGTGAAGGAAGCGTTTGGCGGATTTGCCATAGTTTACGATGGCGGCCAACGGCTGATTGACTTCATGCGCGATCGAGGCGGCAAGTTGACCGAGCATGGAGACGCGCCCGGCATGCGCCAACTCAGTGGAAATCTGCTCGTACCTTGCTCGAGCCTCGTTGCGCTCGGTGACATCGAAAGCCATCACAAGGACATGCGACCAATTCTGGCCCCCCGGCAGGAGCGTCACCCGCAGGACTACTTCGGCTATGCGCTTGCCAAAGGTTTGCAGCCGCACTTCGGCCTCCACTAGCGAGTGCCCGGCAGCCAGGGCGACGATGACGTTAGAAAGAGCACTCGCTCCTTCTGGCGTGTAGCGCCCGCACAAGTTGAGACCGATCAGTGCCTCGCGCGCATCGGCTTCGAACAGGTCCACTGCCGCCGGATTGGCGTCGCGGATCACCGCGGCCGCGATGGCCTGATGCGTGATTTCGGGATGACTCTCCAGCCAAGGACCGAGCTGCTGTCCGTCCGGCACACTGTCGAGTGCGATCCGCATGGTTTCCGACCAATCCGACTCCCATGTGGCGAAGCCGGCAGCATCGAAGATCGTGCGGTACTTGCGTTCCGATGCGCGCAACTGCTCGTCGGCCCGGCGCCGCTCGGTCAGGTCGGCACTCGATTCGATCGTGCCGATGAAACGTCCGTCGGGGTCGCGACGTCGCAGCCAACGGCTGGCAAGAACGAGGCGCGTGCCGTCGCGCCTGGTGCGGACAACCTCGCCCGACCACTGGCCCTCGTTCTCCAGAGCTGCGGCAATCTCTTGCGCTGGGAACCGGCATTGAAGCAGTTCGCCGCAGGTGCAGCCAATAGCTGCATCTCGCGACCAGCCATAGAGCTTCTCTGCGCCGTCATTCCAGTAGACGATGATGTCTCTCGAATTGCGGATAATGACCGTGTCGTGCGACAATTCCAGAATGCGCGCCTGCTCCTCGAGTGTGGTCCGAGAGGATCGATCGCGAATTGACAACAGCGTCGTGATCAGAATCGCCACGAGGCTCACGAGGAAGCGCGACACGGCCCCCTCGGACGGGTCGGACAAATGCCCGAAGGCGAAGGCGAGGATGGTGAGCAGGGCCGTCATGAGGCCGCTCGCAATGACGACGCGGCGGCCAAACGGGGCCAAGAGCAGGATCACACCGATGTAGAGAACGGCGATCGCCCCATCGAAGGGCGTGAAGACGTCGATGGCGAATATACTGGCGGTGAGGAGGATTGCGAGCGCGTTCAACACCGCGCTCCGACGCGGTCGGAGCTCATTTGCAACCAGCTCGTGCCCTGCTTTTGTATGCATCCGCGTTTGACGCCTCCGCACACAATTCTAGCCTCGCAAACATCTTCATGTCGCTCGCAAGCTTGCTTTTGGTGTACGCGCAATTGCTCTCGGATCACCAGACGCTCCGGCGGTACTCCGACGGCGAAAGCCCGAACACCCTGCGGAACGCTGTCGCGAAATGCGTCGGGTTCTCGTAACCGCAGCTGAACGCGATCGCCGTTATGCTCTGGCCGGTCGAGGACAGCAGGCGGCGCCCTTCCTCCATGCGGTATCGCGTCAACCGTTGCGAAGGCGTTTCGCCGTAGCGCCGCTTGAATGCACGCAGAAGATGGAACTTGCTGAGGCCAGCTGCCGCCGCGAGCTGGTCCAGAGTGACCTGCCTCTCGAGGCTCTCCCGCAAGTGCCGATCCACGATGATCAGCCGGTGATCGTCGACGGAAGCGTCGGCCAACGGCTGCGTACCTGCATGGAACTGCAGCAGGTGGCTCGCGAGGAAAGTCACGGCTGTCTCGGCATACAGCTCCGATGCTCCGCTCTCTGCCGCATTACGCAGGCCCAGCATAACGCCCGCTACGACAGGATCGGGGCGGAGAAGTTGGTTCGGCAGGCGAACATGCCCGGTTCTCGTTGGATCGAGATGGACGACATCGGCAAGCGTTGCTGAGGAGAGGTGAAGCTGGAGCGTCTGCAGCCCACGCCCCTTATTCCAACGAAGGTGGACCTCTTCGCCGGGGGCAGTCATGCCGATATCGCCAACCCCGTAACGCGAGCGGTGCCACCGGCCGGCATATTGTCCTTCGATTCGGCAGCTTCCCTTCGTCACGAGAACGATAAGCTGGTCGGTGGTGGCCGCAGTCACCAGATCGTCGACCTCCTCCGGCTCGTCATAGGCGCGCAACAGTAGCGACCGCCAACCCTTGCGCCAACTGCACAGGCAAAGCGATCCCTTCAGCCGCTCATGCGCGCTGAGGCTTGTCGACGCAATCGTCACTGTATCTCCTGCAACGGAACCGCGCTCTTCTTGAAATAGGTCTTATAACCTGTTTGCGAACAGAAGCGGCGGCCAAAGCAACAAGTGTCGACGCCCGCCTGCTTCATCTCCTTTCGAAGTCGTCCTGATCATCTGCACCGTTCTGCCCAGGCGATACTATACATAGGTATGAACGAGCCGAATACGCGCGAGAGGCGCATTTTGTTGCTGATGTTTCAATGTCTTACTTGGATCCGTCGCCGAATAACACCTTCGCATGAATTCCGGCCGCCCGACCTCCTGTCCTAGGGTGCCGGACGTCGCCGAGATGTCCGCAAGGCACTTCTCGATGATTGCCGGCTCATACCGGGCATTCTTTGAACTTTGGTGCTGGAGAACAGGACATGAACCGCATTGCGAAGTTTTCAACCCTCTTGATCGGAGCAACGATGATGACCCAGACTGCCTTTGCCCAGGTTGCAGACCCCAATACGGATCCCAACCTCGATCCCACGGTCCGCGCCTTTCTTGGAGAGGCCAACAAGGATCCGAGTCCCTTCTGGGAGCTGCCGCAGCCGCGTCCACAGGACGTGCTGACCGGACTTCAGGATAAGACCCCGGTGGACATGTCGGGCGTGACAACAGTGACACGCACGGTCAGCCAGGACGGGCGCTCCGTCAAGATCTACATCATGAAACCTGACCACGTGGTCGGCAAGCCGGGCGTCCTGCTGTTCATCCACGGCGGCGTATGGATCATCGGCAATTTCGAGAACCACAAGAGGCTGCTGCGTGACCTCGTCGTCGGCTCGGGTCAGGTTGGCGTCTTTGTCGAATATACTCCACTTCCGGCCGCCAAGTTTCCGACTCAGCTCGAGGAGAGTTACGCCGCGCTCGATTGGGTGTCCAAGCACGCCGATGAGTTCGGCGCAGACGGCAGCCGTATTGCGGTCGCCGGCAATTCGGTCGGCGGTAACATGGCGGCCGCTATCTCGCTGATGGCAAAGGATCGTGGCGGTCCGAAGATCAGCTACCAGGCGCTGCTGATCCCCGCGACCGACGCAAGCGTAGACACGACGTCTTATCACGAATTCGCAAGCGGATTCTTCCTTGCGCGCGCCTTCATGAAATATGGCTGGGATCTCTACGCCCCGGACGCCAAGACCCGGGACAACCCCTATGTATCGCCGCTCCGCGCGAGCTATGACGAGTTGAAGGGCCTGCCGCCAGCGCTTGTCGTAACGGCCGAGAACGATCCGCTGCGGGACGAGGGCGAAGCATATGCCCATCGCCTCATGCAATCCGGCGTCGAAGTCTCGGCGGTCCGCTTCGGCGGCACGATCCACGATTTTGTGGCACTCAACGCGCTGCGAAACGTGCCGACCACCATCGATGCGATGAAGCAGATTTCGGACGGCATCCGCAACCATATCGGTCGATAACTGCTGGAGGGGCTGGCGATGGGGTCGGCCCCTCCACCCGCGGGTGGGCTTCAGCCGGTTATTTCCCGGACGAACTCCAGAAATGCCTGCACCTTCGCCGGCACAATGTGAGAGGCATGATGATACGCGTAGAGCGGAAATGTCTCGTCCGACCAATCCGGCAGGAGCGGCACTAGACGTCCCTGTGCGATGATGTCCTTCGCGTAGAGTTCGAGGAGTTGCGCGACGCCGGCTCCGCCGAGGCATGCACCGAGCAGAGACCCGGTGTCATTGACGATCAACGACCCGGTGACCGGGACGGGGACAACCCGCTCGCCCCGCCGGAATTCCCATTCGTAGGGGCGGCCTGTCGCATCATTACGGATCAAAAGGCAGCGGTGTCCGGATCGGAGGTCTCTGGGCTTCTTCGGCTCGCCGTAGCGGGCAATGTACGACGGCGAAGCACATGTCATGACACGCGTTCGCAGCAGCAGCCTGGCTTTCAATGACGAGGTTTCAGGTTCGCCGAACCGCACGGCAATGTCGAAGCCATCGCCAACGAGGTCGCCCATGCGATCGCGAACGCTGACATCGACTGTCAGCTCGGGAAACCCTTGGAGAAACTCGCCTATCCTTGGCGCCAGGAGGTGATGACCGAATGTCCCGTCCACATTGATACGGAGGCGGCCGCGGACCAAGGTGCGACTTCCGCCCGCTCGTACAGCCGCGTCTTCGATCCCGGCCAAAAGAGGAGCAACCGCTTCGTAGAAACTGCGCCCCTCGTCTGTCAGCGAGATTGCCCGCGCCGTGCGATTGAAGATCCGGATGCCGACGCGTTCCTCCAGCCGCGCGACGGCGCGGCTAATTGCCGGCTGTGTCAGCCCCATTGACTCGCCAGCCCGTGCAAAGCTGCCGGCCTCGACCACGGCGGACACCACACCGATACCGCTGAGCAAACGACTGTCGAATTTCATTGAGCCATACTTTTCGTCATTCTTGTACTGACACCTATGTATTATTTTAATGGAAGGCAATCTCTTAGATATCTCCTGAAGCCACCGAGACCGATCGGCGGCATGAAAACAGGAGAATAACATGAGCAAGAATGACAAGGTTGCGCTGATCACGGGTTCGTCACGCGGGATCGGCGCAGAGATCGCGTCGCGTTTGGCGGCAGATGGCTTCAAGGTGGTCGTGAACTACGCCGGAAACGCAGGTCCGGCGCATGGGGTGGCCGACAGGATCAAGGCAGCCGGCGGCGAGGTGATCGTCGTGCAGGCCGATGTCGCCGACCCCGCGGCAGTTGTCGGCATGTTCGATGCCGTCGAACAGGCGTATGGCGGACTTGACGTGGTGGTCAATTCCGCTGGCGTGCTGAAGCTCGCCAAGATCACCGAGTACGATGACGCGACCTTCGACCATTGCATGGCGATCAACGTCAAGGGCACGTTCAACGTTTGCCGTGAGGCGGCAAAGCGCCTGCGCAAGGGCGGCCGTATCATCAATCTTTCGACCAGCGTCATCGGTATGCGGATGCCGACCTACGGCGTCTATGTGGCTACCAAGGCGGCTGTTGAAGCCTTGACCCAGGTTCTCGCTCAGGAAATGCGCGGCCGTGAAATTACGGTGAACGCCGTCGCCCCCGGCCCCGTCGCGACCGAACTGTTTCTGGAGGGCAAAACCCCGGAACTCATCGATCGCATCGCGAAGCTTAACCCGCTGGAGCGCCTCGGCCAGACCAACGACATTGCTCCCTTGGTCTCCTTCATCGCTGGCCCAGAAGGCGGCTGGATCAACGGTCAGGTCGTGCGTGCTAACGGAGGCATGTGCTGAACAAACCGTTCAGCCTGTCTCGTGCTAATCGTCAGGAGATTACAATGAAGGAAGTCATTCTCGTTACTGGCGCCTCAAGCGGCTTCGGCCTGCTCTCCGCCCAGTCCCTCGCGAGAGCGGGCCACACGGTCTATGCCTCGATGCGTGAAACGAGCGGCCGCAATGCGCCTCAAGTCGCCGCCGTAAATAGTTGGGCCAAAGAGCATGGTGTCGAACTTCGCACTGTTGAACTGGACGTCAGCGATGATGCTTCAGTGATGTCCGGAGTAGAGACGGTGGTGGCCCAAACCGGTCGCATCGACGTCATCGTCCACAATGCCGGCCATATGGTGTTCGGCCCGGCAGAGGCGTTCACACCCGAACAATATGCACAACTCTATGACATCAACGTGCTGTCCACACAACGCGTTAACCGGGCAGCGCTTCCGCACCTTCGCGAACAGGGACGTGGGCTGCTGGTTTGGGTGTCATCTTCTTCGGCCCGGGGCGGCACACCACCTTTCCTCGCGCCATATTTCGCGGCCAAGGCCGCGATGGACAGCCTTGCCGTTTCTTATGCGGCCGAGGTCGCTCGCTGGGGGATCGAGACTTCGATCGTAGTGCCGGGCGCCTTCACCAAGGGCACCAACCACTTCGCACATGCCGGCTCGCCAGCCGACACGGTGGTGGCGGCAGCCTATGAGAGCGGCCCTTATGCCGGGGTTGCCGATCAGGCGCTGAAGGGCCTCGCCGCGCTCGAGCCGGCTGACGCGGACGCCGGTGCGGTCGCGGTAGCGATCGCTGACCTGGTTAATCTTCCCTTTGGGCGTCGGCCGTACCGCGTCTTCATAGACCCGTCGCAAGACGGCGCCGAGGAGGTTTTCCGCATCGGTGACCGCGTCCGTCGCGAAATGTTCCGGAACATCGGCCTGAAGGACCTTTTGGCCCCGCGGCAGAGTTGAGACGGCATGGATTGCCCGGCTCATCATTCCGGAAGACTTCCGTTATGCAAAGTGCCCGACTCCGTCGTCGCCACCCAATTACGTGGCAATTCGAGCCGCCGACCATGAGACACCCGGAAGGACCGCGCCGCGTCAAACAGCCGCTCGCGGTCCTCCATGGACGCCTCGCGTGGCTGACGGGACCGTTTTGCGGGCGTCGACCGCCGCACCGACCTATCCCTGTGTACAATGTCGCCCGGCTGCGGTCGCGGCTATTGTGCCAAGGGTTGGCCTGGGCCTGCCCCGATTTAGATCTAAAAAGCCTCGAGGAACTGCTGATATGAAGGATAACCGTCCGGAAGGCATCGAGCAGTACGATCATCCAGCAGGCGGATGGGACGCGTTGAAAGCCGTCGCCAGGACACTTGCGGATCAGCGGGTCGTCGCGCAAGGAACGATGACGCTGCTCAAGGCGAACCAGCCGGAGGGTTTCGATTGTCCCGGCTGCGCCTGGCCGGATCCCAAGCACACTTCATCGTTCGAGTTCTGCGAGAACGGCGCGAAAGCCATTACCTGGGAGTCGACCGCCAAACGATCCGGACCGGAGTTCTTCGCCAAGCATAGCCTCTCGGAGCTTTGGGGCTGGACGGACCATAAGCTGGAAGATGCCGGCCGCCTGACCCTCCCCCTGCGCTACGACAGCAGCAGCGATCGCTATGAGCCGATCGGATGGGACGAGGCTTTCAGGTTGGTTGCGCAGGAACTGAATAAACTCGATCGGCCGGATCAGGCGGAATTCTACACCTCCGGCCGTGCCTCCAACGAAGCCGCCTTCCTCTACCAGCTTTTCGTGCGCGCCTATGGGACCAATAACTTCCCTGACTGCTCGAATATGTGCCACGAAGCGACCAGCGTCGGTCTGCCGAAATCGATCGGAGTCGGCAAGGGCACCGTCACGCTGGAAGACTTTGATTACGCGGATGCGATCTTCAGCTTCGGCCACAATCCCGGTACGAACCATCCCCGCATGATGACTACGCTCCACAATGCTGCCCGGCGAGGCATTCCGATTGTAGTATTCAATCCTTTGAAGGAACGGGCATTGGAACGATTTGCGGCACCGCAGGACCCGGTGGAGATGGCGACGTTGTCCTCTAGGCCAATCGCATCCGCCTATTACCAGGTCCGCGCCGGCGGCGACCTGGCAGCGCTCAAGGGCATTATGAAGGCCGTGCTCGAATTGGATGCGGTGGACCGGGACGCCGGTGGACCGGGATTTCTCGACCGCGTCTTCATCGAAGAACATACCGCCGGGTTCGAGATGCTGCGATCAGATGTCGAGAACACGCCGTGGGAGAGGATCGTTGCAATCAGCGGCCTTGCCAGGGAAGCTATCGAAAGCGCTGCCCGGCTTTATGCAAATGCCAGGAATGTCATCGTCTGCTACGGCATGGGGATAACGCAGCACACCAAGGGCACCAGCAATGTACAGCAGATCGCCAATCTGTTGATGCTGCGCGGCAACATAGGCAAGCGGGGCGCCGGAATCGCGCCGATCCGCGGCCATTCCAACGTGCAAGGCGACAGGACGGTGGGAATTACGGAGATTCCGAACAAGGCGCTGCTTGACGGGATGGAGCGTGCGTTCGGGTTCCGCCCACCCGGTAAGAAGGGCCATAATGCCGTAGAGGCGATTGAGGCTATCGCCGCGGGCAGATCCAAGGCGCTCGTGTGTCTCGGCGGCAATCTCGCCGTGGCCATGTCCGATCCCGACGTGACCTTCGAGGCCATGCGCAAGCTCGATCTCGTCGTCCACATTGCGACAAAGCTCAACCGGTCACATCTCCTCACCGCGAAGACATCGATAATCCTGCCTTGCCTCGGCCGTACCGATCTGGACATGCAGGCAACGGGCCCGCAGGCAGTGACGGTGGAGGATTCCATGTCCATGGTTCACGCTTCGCGGGGTTTCCTGAGGCCGCCGGGGGAAATGCTGAAATCGGAACCGGCGATCATAGCCGGCATTGCCAAGGCAACGCTTGGCGACCGCTATGCGATAGACTGGGACTGGCTTGTCGGCGACTATGACCGCATTCGCGACAAGATAGAGGAGGTCTTTCCCGATTTCGGCGATTTCAATAGACGCGTGCGCGTGCGCGGCGGTTTTCGCCTCGACGTCGCGGCCTCGTTTCGCCGCTGGAATACTGAAAACGGCAAAGCCAACTTCCTCGTCGCGGCCGGTCTCGATGAGGACCCCCTCCTCGACAACCCCGACGCACTCGTCCTCACCACCATCCGCAGCCATGATCAGTATAATACAACGGTCTACGGTCTCGACGATCGCTATCGCGGAGTGTTCGGCCGACGCGACGTCATCTTCATGAACAGGGATGATCTGGCCAGGCGCGGCCTCAATGACGGCGATCGTATCGATGTATGCGGACTTGCGGGGCAAGGCGAAAGGCAATGCGTCGTGCGGGGCTTTACCGCGGTTGCCTACGATATACCGAGTGGTTCTGCAGCTGGGTATTACCCGGAGATGAACGCTGTCGTGGCGCTCGGCCACTACGACCGTCTTTCGGGCACGCCGTCCTATAAGGGTGTGCCGGTCACGATATCGGCCGCCGGCAGGCCGGGGGTAGAGACCGCCTCTGTCGGTTGATTCCGGCGCGGCTCCAGCTGAATCAGACACGGTCATACAGCCACCGAGCGGTGCCCCTTTTTGCATCAGCTACCCCGCGCCTCCGACCCATGCTCCTGGCGCGCGCCCAAAACGCCTTACCCGACCGCTGCCGCGCCTACACCTAGGTATGATTCACCTGAGACGGCCGCGGGTTTATCGTTTCAAATACAGGCTACGGGCAACCGATCAGATGCGGGGATATCGGTATGTACAAAGGTTCGATCAAGCACTTTGCAGGGCCGGGTTGCCGCATGTCTCCTGCAATGCTCACCGCCGTTATAACACTCCCGGCCCGGTGCGCCACCGGCAGCATGGATGCCGGAGCAATGCCCGTTCTCGGCAGGGCTCTGCTCACCAAGCTGCTGAGCTTTTCCGCTCTCTTGGCGCTCGCGTACTGCAGCGGGAATGTTTCCAGCTCAGCACCCGCACTTGTGCGTCTGAGTGTTCGCAACCTTGAAATGACGTGAGGCAACAATGGACGGCCAACCCAATCCGGTTTTAATGCCCGTTCCCTCGCGTCCTGAGGACGACGAAGGCGCACGAGCCAAGCGCTCCACCGCTTCCGAAGCTTCGCCCGTGACCGCGGGAGCCTTCAGGCGTCTTGCCGTTCCGCTTGTTGCCGTCGCAGCCGTGAGCGCAGCCGTTGCTTGGGCCATGATGGACTGGAACAGTTGGACCGCAGGCGCCGACCGTCAGATGACCGACGATGCCGTTATCAGTGCCGATGTCTCGACCTTGAGCGCCCAAATAAGCGGAATGATCAAAAGCACCCCGGTTGCAGACTATCAAAGAGTGACGAAGGGGCAGGTGGTGGCCGAGATCGATCCACGCGAATACGACGCCGCCGTCGAAGCGGCTAGCGCCAATCTCGCCTCCGCTCAGGCCTCCCTGTCAAATCTCGCCAATCAGATCGAATTGCAGATGGCGGTCGTGCGCGCAGCAGAAGCGCAAAATGCCTCAGCTCTCGCGCAGCAGACGCAGACGGAACAAGAGTTCCAGCGGCAGAAGCAACTCGGCGAGGCGACGTCCCAGCATGAACTTCAGCAAGCTCAGGCGGCCTATCTGCAGGCCGAAGCTGCCGTGAATTCCACTGCCGCGGCGATCGAGCAGCAGAAGGCGCAGCTGAAGGTACTACAGGGGCAGGAGCCGCTTTTGCAGGCCGAGGTCAGGGCGGCCCAGGCAAACCTTGATACCGCGCAGGTCCGCCAGAGTTACACGCGTATCCTTGCTCCTTTCGACGGTGTTCTTGGCCGCAAGCTTGTCCACGAGGGCGATGTCGTCGGTGCAGGCGCCGGCATCGTTGCCGAAATTCCCCTGCCGAATGTCTATGTGACGGCAAATTTCAAAGAGACGCAGCTTGCCCGCATGAAGCCGGGTCAAAGGGCCGATATCACCGTCGACACATTCCCCGGACAGGTGCTGCACGGCAAGGTCGCCGATCTTTCCCCGGCCAGCGGGGCGGTCTTCGCGCTCCTGCCGCCCGACAATGCGACTGGGAACTATACTAAAGTCGTCCAGCGCATCCCTGTCAGAATAGACTTCGACGCCGACCAGCCGCTGATCGGCCAGATGCGGCCGGGAATGTCTGTCATCGTCACCATCGATACTCCGGCGGGGGGCGATCGGTGAGCCAGCTTTTGCTCGTCTTCGGGCCGCTTACCAGCGGCAGGACCACAAGCCGCCCCTATCTCATCGTCTCAGCGCTGCTCCTGGCATCCTTCGTCGTCGGTTTCGACACGCGAGTCTTCGCGGTCGGCCTGCCGGATATACGTGGCGCGTATTCGCTCGGCGCCGACGAAGCGTCCTGGCTCAGCACAATCGCCAATGCGCCGCAAATCCTGATCGCCTCGGCAGTCGCCTGGCTTGTCACCGTGTTCGGCATCCGCCGCGTCATGATCCCTTCCGCCCTCGCCTATGCGGCCATTTCCTTTACGATCCCCGAGGTCACCGGCGGCACGTCGCTCTTTATCCTCCACGCCTGCAGGGGCCTTCTGCTCGGGGTGTTCATTCCCGCGACGCTGATGGCAATCTTCCGAAATCTCCCGACGAAGTATTGGCTGATCGGCATCGCCCTTTACGCGCTGCGAGTTCCGCTGTCGCAAAGCCTTGGTTTCGTGCTGGTCGGCATTTACGGCGACTATCTTGGCTGGCAGTGGCTCTATTGGCAGGATGTGATCGTTGCTCCGATCATCGCACTTCTATTGATCGTAGCTGCACCCAGGGAAGACACCAACATTGGCCTGCTCGAAAAGGCCGATTGGGGCGGAATGCTGTTGCTGGGATCATCCATGACGCTGCTTTATATAGGGCTAGACCAGGGCAACCGGCTCGACTGGTTCCAGTCCGGCGTTGTAACCTCGCTTCTGGCAGGCGGTGCCGTTCTTGCAGCCTGCTTCTTCATCAACGAAAGCCTTGTCGAGCGACCCTGGGCGCATGCAAGCGTCATCCTTTCGCGCAACATCGGTATCGGTTACGCCGTCATCATCTGTTTCAGCCTTTGCAGCGTCGGCGGTTCAATAGCCGTTCCTGGCTTCTTGCAGAATGTCGGCGGTCTGAGGCCGGTCGCGATCTCGTATCTTTACTTCATCGCCGCTGTCATACCGGTATTTCTATTCACGGGCGTAGCCGTCGTGTTCCAGCGGCGGGTTGATGCCAGGCTTTGCATCATCATCGGTCTTTCCATGATGGGGGTCGGGGCGCTCTTCGGATCGCAACTGACCAATGTGTGGTCACCGTCTAACTTCTTGCTTACTGTGCTATTTTACACCGCCGGCCAGTCGTTCGCCTTTTTCTCGACCGTCGTTTACCTCATCGCCAATTCCGACCCCGCGCGCTCGACAGCGGTATCGGCCTACATCCAGGTCATCAGACTTGGCAGCGTTGAGCTGGCAACCAGCCTTATGACAACCTGGCTGCGACAAAGGGAGCAGTTCCATTCGAACGTTCTGGGACATCGGATCACTGCCGCCTCGCCTGAACTGCACGCATGGTCCGCAAAAGTGGCGACACTTCTCGATAATTCCGCCCGGAGCGGCCTGGAGGTGCTGTCGGTAGCGGCGACGCAAATCCGTGCTCAGGCTTACGTGTTGGCCTATGCCGATATCCTCATGTTGTCCTTCTGGTCGGCCGTCGCTGGGCTGGCACTGGTGTCCCTGATGGGAGCGATGCCTTTTGGGCCGCTGCACCCAGATTTCACGCATGAACAATCGTCACGGCGCCCGCGGTGATAGCCGCGCTTTCGAGCTGTAGCTCTTATCATGGGAACTGATTCTGCGAGACAAAAGCGCTAGAAACACGGTACCGTCGAGCTGCCGCGAACAGGCCAAAGCTAAGTACAGGTTCGGATTCGCATTGAAAACGGTACCGTCGCGGAAAGTCGTTTTGGGGGAATAATGTCGATCGCGTCAAGGATGTTTCGCCCTCGCGAGATGCAAAGCGGAAGGCACCATCTGTTATTTCCAGTGCTGGCCGCAGCGCTCGCCGCGGCAGTATTCTATGTCGACACCTATACAGATCTAGAAAGCGCGATTGCGGTGATTTACGTGGTGACGATGCTTCTCGCCGCCCAGGCAGTCACCCGTCTCGGGTTGCTCGCGATTGCCGCGACATGCGCAGCGATGACGCTGCTGTCTTATGCCGTTACCCACGGGCATGATGGCGATCTGCAGTCAACCATCCGCCTCATTGTCGCCCTTGCTGCGCTGGTCGTTACGACCATGCTGCTGCTGAAAACCGAGTCCGCTCGGCTGACACTGCTTTCCATCAATGATGCCCTGAAGGAGAGCGAGGCGCGGTATCGTTCCATCTTCGACCGGACCCGCGTAGCCCTGTGGGAAAGAGATTATTCGAGACTTCATGCCAAGTTGATGAACCTGAAGCAGCAAGGTGTCGTCAACATCAAGGAATACGCGCGCGAAAATCCGGGTTTTACAGACAATTGCATCGACCTTATCAAGGTCGTCGCATCCAATGAAGCGGCAAGGGAGCTGCTCGGACCCCAGTCCTCCGCGATAGGTGAGCTGAAGCCATCGATCATTGCGGCTAAGGAGAAGTTTTTGGACGTGATGCAGGCAATCATGAACGATGAACGCATGTTCGAAGACAAGGTCGAATTGCGCACCGACAGCAACGAAGACAAGCTTGCCCTGCTGAGCATCAGCTTTCCAAAGGAACCAGCCGCTTTCAACAGGGTCATCGTGAGCATGGTCGACGTCACCCAGCGCGAACTCGCCGCGAAAGCGCTCGCGGATGCGCAGGCAGAACTGACGAGAGCGTCGAAAGCCGCCGCCGTCGGCGCCATGTCCGCCTCGCTCGCCCATGAATTGAACCAGCCGCTCGGCGCGATCATCGTCAATGCGCAGACACTGCTTCGCTGGCTTAGCCGGGAGCCCCCCGACCTTCCGGCTGCACGCCGCTCGGCCGAAAGGATGATCCGAGACAGCCAGCGTGCCAGCGACATCATCCAGAATACGAGAAGCCTGCTGGCCCAATCCAAAGGCCGGGTCGAGACGATTGGGCTTGACGACCTCGTCGACGAGACGCTGATCCTCATGGAGCACGAACTTCAACGAAGCGGCACGACAGTTCGGGTCGAAAGAGAGGACACGCCTCCTTTAAGAGCTGTGAAGATCGAGCTACAGCAGGTGTTGATCAATCTCATCACCAATGCCATCCAGGCGATGGACAGCGCTGGCATTCGGGAGCGCTTCATCACTGTGCGCATAGCGGTACAGGATAGGGAGCATATCCGCGTGACCGTGCGCGACAGTGGGCCCGGCATAGCAGCGGATGCAAAGGATAAACTGTTTGCACCGTTCTTCACGACGAAGGCGGCAGGCATGGGAATGGGGCTCTCCATCTGCCGCACGACCCTTGAGGCTCGCGGCGGAAGGCTTGATGGCGGCAACCATCCGGATGGTGGAGCGGTCTTTGAAATGTCGCTGCCGATCAGACCGGAGATGGAATATGCCTGACATGCGCAAAGCCAAGGAACCTTCCGCTCCCGTGGTTTTCATCGTTGATGACGATGTGTCGATGAGAGAGGCGCTGACCGATCTGTTCCGCTCTATGAAATTCGATATCGAGGCTTTCGAGAGCACGGCCACCTTTCTGGAGAAAGCCGATCTGAGCCGGCCCGGCTGTATCCTCCTCGACGTTCGGCTGCCTGGAGTCAGCGGCCTCGATTTCCAGGTGCAGCTCGAGAGCATCGGCAGCAAGATGCCTGTCGTCTTCATGACGGGCTTCGGCGACATTCCGATGAGCGTTCGGGCGATGAAGGCAGGCGCCGTCGACTTCCTCACCAAGCCGTTCAAGGAGCAGGACATTCTGGACGCCGTGTCGACCGCCATGGAACGCGACGCGCAGCGGCGTCGACAGATTGCACAGAGCGCGGCTGTCGTCTCGCTTGCCGAAACCCTAACCCCACGCGAACGCGAGGTCATGGATGCTGTTGTCAGGGGGCTGATGAACAAGCAGATCGCCTTCGAACTCGGCATAAGCGAGGTAACGGTGAAACTGCATCGCGGCAACGTCATGCGCAAGATGGAAGTCCGATCGGTTGCCGATCTGGTGAGAAAAGCGGAAGTGCTGGGTGCACGCGAGAGGCCAACTGTATCTTAGTATGGTATCTTTCAAGCGGGCATGGGCGCATAAAGGCCGCATAGAACAACCAAAAGGCCGCTTCATTGCCCTTTGTCCCCACCATTGCCGTCGTTGACGATGACCAGGCCATCCGTGAAGCCATGGATGATCTTATCAAGAACTTCGGCTACAATAGCTGCCTATTCTCTTCTGCGGAGGAGTTTCTCGATTTCGAGCCGCGATCGGAGATCGATTGCATGCTCGTGGACGTCAAAATGCCCGGCCTAACCGGTACCGAGCTCCTGGCCGAGCTCAACCGCCAAGGAGATCGTCCCCCGATGATCTTCGTGACGTCTTACGATGATGAGCGAACGCGAAAAGCGGCGCTAAGCGGCGGTGCCTTCGCGTTCTTGCGAAAGCCGGTGGATGTCGGCGCTCTGATAGCGTGCCTGGAGGCCGTATTCGATGGAAGGCCATCAGTGTGAACGCAGACACGCTCCGTCGTCACGCTATCAACTGTAACTCCTTTTGGCCGATTATTTGATCGATATCTCGGCAAATGTGCTCCAGACAGGCAACTGCAGGCTTCGCTCCGTGCGACGCGGTGGCGCGAAGCAATTCCACATTGGACACACTGGCAAGCGGCGCAGTTGATGGGATAGGAACCAAAAACCCACATCTCGCTTTGCTAAGTGACCTTGCTCCCATTTTTTGGGCCAGCGTGAGCTGGAATTTCCGGGGTTGAAGCTCAAGTCGACTGTGGTGACGATGAGCCGTTCATGAGCGAAATCGGCACCTCTTTGCCGATCGCACCATGTGACCGGAACTCGTTACACTCTCTATGCCAATCCTCGACGGCACCAACGGCAGAAAGAGGCTGACGACGTCAACACATTGCGTTCAAGAAGCTTAATGCGAAGCCGTGACCGGCTTCATCCAGCTTGGAGGCTCTATCTGGCTGCTCCCCAACTCCTCAAAGGCTTCCGTGGCGAAGCTCGGCACGGCGCCAGTCCAGCGCAGATCTCCATCCGAATTGGAATGGCCGCCGCCGTCGAGTTTGTAGATGCTCTCGACGATATACTGACCGTCATTATTTAGGCCCTTGACCTCGGAAATTTCGATGACGCGTCTCCGCCCGGTGCGCTTGAAGCGGGCAATCTGGACAACGATATCGACCGCGGAGGCGATCTGTGAGCGCAGGGGCCGCAGCGGCATATCGATATCCGACATCAGCGCCAGGGTTTCCAAGCGGTGGAGTGCGTCGTAGGGCGTATTGGCATGCACGGTCGAGAGGCTGCCGCTGTGGCCCGATGTCATTGCCTGGATCATATCAAGCGCTTCACCACCACGGCATTCGCCCACGATGATGCGATCCGGCCGCATCCGCAACGAAGAGCGGAACAGCTCGCGAATGCTGGCGCCGCCGCGACCGAACCTGTCTGGCTTCGTGACTTCGAGGTAGACAACGTGCTCCTTGCGGATCTGCAGCTCCGACGTATCCTCGATGACGATAACACGCTCATGATCGGCAAAGGCTTCCGAAAGGGCGTTCAACATTGTCGTCTTGCCGGTGCCTGTGCCGCCGGAAATGATGACGTTCTTCTGCAGTCCGACAGCTGCCTGCAGCAGCGACAGCGACTCCTCCGTCAGGCTTCCCTGGGTGACGAGGTCGCGAATGCTGCGATGTTCTCGCAGAAACCGGCGGATGGAGATGCAGAGCCCGGTGCGGGCGGCCGGAGGCTGGATCATTTGGACTCGTGAACCGTCCGGCAGACGAGCTTCTACGCTGGGTTCCTCCGGCGTCAGCCGCTTTCCGGAAAACTGCGCGATACTGCGGGCAGCCGATTCCAGATCCTCGCGGCTGGCGAAGCGCGTATCCGCGCGCTCGAGCTTTCCTCGCCGCTCGACAAAGACGTCCGAGGTGCCGTTTATCAGGATTTCGGAAACGCTTGGATCCTCGAGAAGGAAACGGATGGGCGCTAAGAGCCTGTCCAGCGCCCGAGTCAGAACCTGGAAGGTGGCCTGTTCGGCAGCGTCGTTGGAAACAGCTTTCATCAGAGCGGCATCCCCACAAGAACGGAACTCATGCCGAACAGCGTCACCATCATCTGGACCGCCGTCGGAAAGAACAACATCAGTGGAATGAGGACCAATGCAAGTATCAAGACGCTGCTCATCGTTTCCATTGTTTTGTCTCCGGAACGAATGGAGGGCCATACCCAATATCAAGACCAGCTTAATGCAGATCGGCAAGCAACGCCATGGGCGCGGCTTGCCGAGCGGTCGATTTGACTGTGTTGTCTTTCTCTGTTCTATGCTCTTGAAATAATTGACCAATAATGGGCCAGGTGGCCATCACCGGTCCAATCCGCGTCGTTTCGCACTTTGGCAAAGAAAACCATAGTAAGTCAACGGGTTAGCCCGAAAGAACCGCCGTCAACTGTATTTCTGACGGCAATGCCTCCAAGACAATTGGAACCCTGCCTTCCGTTTGCTTGACGGAGGGCTGGCCTTGGGCGCACTCTTGGGTCTTAATGATGTTGCTCAACAAGCGTTGGCGACCGGGGAAGAAAAGCTGAAGCAGAAAACATCATTGGAACGAGCAACCTGCTGGTTCGGATCGATAGCGTATGCTTGCTTCTTCTTCACTAAGGTCTTCGATCCGAAACAAACGAAGGAACGAGGAATACGCAGATGTTTGGAAAACTCAAGACTCTCGCAATTGCACTTCACAAGGACGAACAGGGCGACATGGCCCAGATCGTCCTGGCCGTCGCCCTGATCGTCATCCCGCTGATGCTGCTCCTGCTCGCATTCGGCAAACAGATCGGTGAATGGTTCAACGAAAAGAACACGGCTCTCTCCGACGCCGAAAGAATTCCAGAGCCCGGTCAATAAGCGGGGTCGGTGTCATGGATATGACCTACGATCTCACTCAAATGCCAGCGGCGGCGGCTCTTGCCGTCGCCTGTGCCACGACCGCGGCGGTGTTCGATCACCGCCACGGTCAGATCCCGAACGCAGTCACCTACCCCTGCCTCCTCGGCGGGTTCATGCTGGCAGCGGTCGGCGGCGGCCTCGCTGGCATAGGCCTTGCTTTTGCCGGGCTCCTTGCCTCGGGCCTGATCTTCATCGTCGCCTTCGCAGCCGGAGGCTGCGGCGGCGGTGATGTCAAGCTGATGGCAGCGCTCGGCGCTGTTCTCGGCTTCTGGCCCGCCATCGACGTGACGCTCGCATCGCTGATGATTGGCGGCGCGATTGCCGTTTTTTCGATGGCGCGACGGGTTCAATGGGACGTGCTGGCGCGAACCGTCGGACTGTTCGCCCTGCTTCTGCCCGCCGGTTTCCGCGACGCCGCCTCCGTGCTGAAGCCGCGCGAAACACATCATACCGTCCGCTTCGGCGTCGCCGCCGCTTCCGGACTTCTCTGGTGCCTGTTCATGCCTGATTTCACCCCTCTTTCACTCGTGAGGTAACGGCAATGCGCGCGGAACTCGAACGCCCCTTCTTCGACGGTGCTTTCTGGAGTTCGATCCTGCACTCGCGGACCTTCTGGATCCCCGAGGATCACGGCGCGCTTCTCGGCACCTTTGCGATCGCCATGCTGTTGCTAGCCTCGATGCTGCTGCTGCCGCGGCTTTCCGCCCGCCGTCGCCGGATATCCGAGCTTCACGGCGATACCTCCGGCAGCACGACGATGATGGATTTCGTCCTGGTCACGCCGATTTTCGTTTTCTTCATGTTCGTGGTGTTCCAATTTACGATTCTTGCGAAGAACCACCTCTTCACCCATTATGCCGCCTATGCGGCGGCGCGCAGCGCCCGCGTCTATTTCTGCCCGGCACTGCCGATCACCATCCGAAGCATAATCGACCCCAGGACATGCGATGACGACGCTGCCCCGGGCAAGGCCGACCTTGCCGCTCGCCTGGCGCTGATCCCGGCCGCACCCTACGACCAGCTGAAATGTGTCGGCGCCTGCCAGCCGCCGGAAGAGGCGCTGAAGGCCCTTGCCGATGCTTCCGGCCTTTCGAAGAACTGGCGCGCGATGCGCAATCAGGCCCGTTACATGTTCGATCCGCAGAACGTCACTGTCACCGTCGATCGCGCGCCGATGGCGCTCTATGCCGCCATCAGCCGCTCTCCGCACGTGCCGGTTACCGCCAAGGTGGAAGCACGCTTCCTGCTGCTCGAATATGCCGGCTGGGTCTTTGCCCGCGGCCAGCGGAAGGACGGCCGCTACTACACGATCTCGACGGCGGAGGTGAACCTGCTATGACACCGTCCTTCATCAATCGCCTGCACAGCGATCAGCGCGGTTTCCTGTCGCCGATCATCCTCTACATGACGATCGCACTGGCGCTGATGATCGTCTGGATCCTGAACACCGGGCAGATGATCTACGACAAGCAGCGCACGCAGGATACCGCCGATGCCGCCGCACTCGTCCATGCCGACTGGGAGGCGCGCTATCTCAACATCATGGCGATGAACAACGTCGCCTCCTCGCAGGCAACCGTGGTCATGGCGACGTCGGTCGCCTACCAGCTGACGACCGCGGAACTGGCGCTGCGTTCGGCCGCCATTCTCGCAAAACTTGCCGAGTATTCCTTCACCGAAGGCTTCGGACCGGCTTCGCTTTTGCCGCCGCTTCCGCCGATGCCTCATTGCCCCGGCTGGCAAAAGGTTCCGATCGTCGGCGGCATCATTTACGGGGCTTGCCTCGCGTTCCAGGGATTCCGGGCGACCGAAGCCACCAAGGCGATTGCCTATACGGTGGCAGCGCAGGTCAAATATGATCCCTTGGGCCTGATCAACAAGTCGAGCGACATCATCGACGCGATGAACGATCTTAACGACTATCTGGTCGAGAGCTTTCCCGAGCGGGTCGGCAACGAGGCCCTGCATCTGGTGCGATTGAACAAGGCGGATCACGTCGTCTTCCATCCGCCGTGCGAGTCCTGCGGTCAGGCCGGGGAAGGTGCCGGCGGCAACCTGCCGGTCGACCGGGATGGTATCAGTCCCGTCACGGCCTATACCGAAATGTGCCTTGCCATGTCCTATGGCACCCAGGGACAGGATCCGTTCCTGATGCGCGGCGAGTTTGCCAATCGGGGTTTCCCGAACGGAAAAGGCCCGTTGACCGCAGGCGGTGTCGACGGCAGCCACATCCGTGACTGGGTCAACCACGAGAGCGGCATCGACGATCAGCTGGTGGAGTTCTACATCTTCTATGAAGCCTTCGGGCCGGCCTATCTGAGCAAGGTCCCGTTCAAGGCAATTGTCGAACAATATGCCGGCGATCTCGGCTTCTGGGAAGAACTGGCGCTCGATGTCAGCTTCTGGCTGGCGGACAAGGTCTTCGGCGTCGGCTTCGGCATCACCAACCCCTTCCAGCTGCCGATCGACGTGCCGCCGCGTTATTCCGACGCGCAGACGAAGGACGAGAACGATTTCACCCGCAAGTTCGACATGATCTGGAACCAGGTCTGTGGCCCGGCTGGCGGGGCGATTTCGGTGACGGGTGCCAATCTGCCTCTCGTCTCCTTTCCGAAGCCCTACTGGCTGAAGGGGCGCACGCCCTTCAACTTCACGCCTTTCATTCCAGGCGATCAGCTCACCGAATACCAGACACTGGCGATTGTCTCGCGCGCGCCGCGCGCCCGGCTCCAGATCCGCCTGTTCAAGGACAAGACACCGTCCGCCTATGCCTTTGCGCAGAGTTGGGTCCACAACTATACGGCTTTCGACCTCTACACGCAGGATTGGCTGACATCGCTCGCGCCCACCACGCTGGCCGATGATGCCGGCGCCGTTTCCAACACGATCAAGCAGAGTCCTGCCGCCGAGAGTTTCACGGGTCTGACGCGGGTCTTCGACCAGGGAGGGGCCAATGCCTGGGCTTCTGTCAACACGCACTGAGCAAGCCGGTGCGGCCCCGGCCGGCGGGCTGCTGATGCGCCTGCATCGTGATCGGCGCGGTCTGGCTTCGATTGAATTCGTACTCGCGGCACCGGTCATCCTGCTGATCGTGATCTTCGTCATACACGCCAACAAGATTTCCACCAAGAAGGTCGCAACCATGCTGGCCATGCGCAATGCCGCCTTCGCCGAGGCGACCGGCCTCAACTGCACTACGGATTTCTCGAATTCCTTTCCGATCCCGCCCTTGCCGGCGCTGCCCGGACGGGATGCCATGAACTGCTCGCGCACACCTTCGCATGAAGGCGGCGGCGACCCGCAACGCACCTTCGTCTGGGACGATGTGCAGAATACACTCAAGAGCGATGGTCGCGACTTCGGCGATATTGTTGGCGACCTCGCCAACGAGAAGCCGCAGCTCGTGACCGCGACGGCCGACCGCGTCTACAAGTTCAGGGATTCCGACGATCTTGATACGATCCGCAGCATCCGCTGGAAGGATGCATTCACGGTGGACGACTCGACGCTCTTTGCTTCCCACAACAACGATACCACGAGTCGCGGCTACGATCCGACACTGCGCCGGGAAATTCGAGATGTTGCCAGCGATTCCGGCGACCTGTTCGACGGCGTATTTCCGGGGGCAAAGTGACATGGGCCAGCGGTCGCGCATCTCGGTTCATCTGATCGGCGCAGCGCTGGTCATCGGGTTCGCCCTGGTGGTAGCCACACCGGGCCGCGCCGAAATCTACAAGGATATCCGGTTGACGCTGAATTCGATGCTGGCCGGCATCCTCGGAGCGCCGGAAAGGGCGCCGCGCGATCTCGTCATCAACGGCCAGCCGCTTGAATTTACGCCCTACCAGAGCGATCGCAGCATTTCCGACATCACCGACGAATGGCTGCGGGTGCTGGCCGCCAATACGCGGCCCGCCATGCCGAAAAGCAGCGACCGGGAGGAACTGACCGCCGTCATCGCCGCCAACATGCTGATCGTACCGAAGGTAAGCCGCATCCGCGACGATCTTGCCGTCGTCGTACGCTTCTTCGACGGCGACGGCGAGGCTGCGCTCGACTACCTCAGACGGCAGGATCCGAACCGTCCTTCGGCGACAGCGCCGATTCCGGGCGTATCGATCATGATCCGCCGGCCTGCCGATGCGCCGGTCACCGAGGTACTGATGAGCCGCTTCGACGATGTCGCCGCAACACTGCCGGCCTTCGCCGCGCCGGCCGAGGTCGGCAAGCTGCCGATGTCGCTGCGTCCTCCGGCCGGCGTTGAGGTGCTGAGCGATATCGGCGACCGCGACAAGGGCCATGTGTCGCGCACGGTCGTATCGAAGGGCACGCTCAGCGCCGCGCGCTGGTCCGATGCGCGCGCCGATCTTCTGGCCCGCGACGGTTTCACCATCGAAGCGCCGCCGGCGCAGCGCGGCGGCGTCACCGCGCTTTATGGCCGGCGCGGCAGTGTCGAAGCCAATGTTCTCTACACGAGCAGTAAAACCGACGGCAGGACCGTTGAGGTCATTCAAATCAGGCAACCCTTCGTCGAAGGAATAACACCATGAACTGGAAGCTCATTGCCGCTGTCATCGTCGGGCTTATTACCGGCGTTCTCCTCTACTTCTGGACCGAGAGCGTCAAGAACGAGCAGACGGCCTATGCCTTCCTGCGCCTCCAGCCCGACAAGAAGGTCACGAGAGGACAGGCGATCACGCCGGACATGCTCGCAGAACCGGTGATGCTACCGGAAAGCTTCGGGCCGCTTGCCAAGCTCGCCGTTCCTGCCGCCAGCGCCTATCAGGAATGGCTGAAGGACAGGACCGCCGCGGCTGATATTCCCGCCGGCTCTGTGCTGCTTTTCCAGTATTTCGACGATACCGACGGGGGGCGCCTGACGACGATGATCGCGCCTGGCAAACGGGCGCTCACCCTGCCCGTCAACGCCGCCGAGGCGGTCGGCCATTTTGTCGAGCCGGGCAGCTACGTCGATATTCTCGGGACGGTCGATGAACCGGTCGAGCCGGTGGCGCCGCCTGCCGCGACCCAGCCGGGAAGCCCCGGGCAACCACCGGCCGCACCCGGCCAGGCGCCCGCCGCGACGGCGCAGCCGGCGGGTCCGGCCCAACCGCCTTCGCCGATCGAACAGATGCTCAAGAACTATCTCACCCAATATCCGGGCGCCGACGAGAACGACATCAACGCCTATCGGAAGCAGGCGCAGGATTACAAGCTCGGCATCAGTTCGCGCACCCGCGTCGTCACCCGGACCTTCCTGCAGAACGTCAAGGTGCTCGCCGTCGGTGCGGCGACCACGCCGCAAGGCGCGGTCACCAAAGCCAATAGCAGCTATAATCACGTAACAGTCGAAGTGACGCCGTCGGAAGCCGAGATGCTGATCTTCGCGATGGGCCAGGCGAATGGTCGCCTCAACCTCGTGCTGCGCAATCCTGCGGACAACAGCGTCGAAGACCTGCCGAGCATCAACTGGACGCGCATGTGACCGTGTCGGGGAGTGAGCCATGCTGTTGAAGATTTCCTATGAGGACGGCAGCGGACGGGAGGTAATCCCGCTCTCGGCGAACGAGACCTATTTCGTCGGCGAAAGCAGCACGCTTTCGCTTCCCGCCGGCGTCGGCATCGTGCGCCTGCGCGGCAGCCACGTGTCCTCGCCGCAATTCGTGCTGCGCAAGTCCGGCCAGGGGTGGTCGGTCCAGCATCATGGGCGCAACCCGACACGGGTCGATGACCAGCCGCTCCGGGCCGGCACGCCGGTTGCGGTCTCGGCCGGCATGTCGATCTGGGTGCCGAATGTCACCATCGAACTTGTCGAGCCGGCAGCGGCGCCCGAGGCGGTCACGCAGTTTCCGGACCAGGAGCGGGTGCTGGCGCTGCAGATGGAAATACATGAGCGATTGCTAAAGGACACGCAATATGACCGGCTGGTCAAATCCTCCGATTTCGGCCGCGAGGAGACGCGCAGCCGCATCCGCGAGCGGCTCGACCTGTTCATCAAAGAGGCGCTCGACAGCGCGCCGCAGGATCTCGTCATCCTCGTCATCAAGAACGCCGTCTATCGCTGGCTGGCAAAACGCATCGCCCGCACCGGACGGCGCGACGGTGCCTCGCATGCGGCAATCCTCGCGCGCGAAGAGCAGGACAACCGCCGGCTCTTCGATGTCGGCAAGGCGCTGATCTCGGCGCTGCAATTGAAGCTGAACTTCGAATCCACCCGCGCCGATTTCGCCCAGCTCGACACGCGCTTCAGCGCCGCCTTCCAGGCCCGGCAAGCCCTCTTCAACGCCGGCGACCGCTACGAGATCGCCCATATGCACCTGCGCTCCAACATCGAGGAGCTGATGTATCGCTGGGGCACGATCTCGGAACTGATGGATCTCGACGTCATCTCCGAAATCATGGTGACGCGTTACGACGAGATCTATGTCGAAAAATTCGGCCTGCTTGAACGCTACCCCTTCGCCTTCGCCAACGAGCGGCAGCTGATGAAGGTGATCGAGCGCATTGCCGTCGATTCCAATCGCTCGATCAACGAGAGCGAGGCGATGGCGGACTTCCGCATGCCCGACGGCTCGCGCGTCAATGCCGTCATCCCGCCGCTCGCGGTCAAGGGCGCCTGCCTCACCATCCGCAAGTTCGGCGGCAAGTCGCGGCTCGACATCAGCAAGCTGGTCGCCGCAGGCGCGCTTAGCGAGCCGATGCGTGCCTTCCTCGAGGCGGCCGTGCGCGCCCGCAAGAACATCGTCGTCTCAGGCGGCACTGGCTCCGGCAAGACGACGCTCCTGAACAGCCTTTCGCAATTCATCCCGGTCGGCGAGCGCGTCGTCGCCGTCGAGGACACGTCCGAACTGCAGCTCGACGGCATTCATGTCGTCTACCTGCAATCGCGGCCGAAGACGGCGGAGAGCGAGACCAGCGTCACCATTCGCGATCTCGTGCGCAATGCGCTGCGCATGCGCCCCGACCGCATCATCGTCGGCGAGTGCCGTGGCGCCGAGGCAATCGACATGCTGCAGGCGATGAACACCGGCCATGCCGGCTCGATGACGACCGCGCATGCCAACACGCCGCAGGACATGATGACCCGCCTCGAGGTGATGGTGCTGCAGGGCCAGAGCTCGCTGCCCGTCATGGCGATCCGCCAGCAGATCGTCGCCGCCGTCGAGCTCGTCGTGCAGCTCAACCGCCTGGAAAGCGGCCGGCGCGCCGTCACCGAAATATCGGAGGTGATCGGCATCGATCCGGATACCGGCCTCGTCATCGTCGAGCCGATCTTCAATCTCGTCGGCCGCGCCGGCGGCCAGGCGGTGCATGCCTTCACCGGCTACCTGCCGAGCTTCGTAGCCGAGCTCGTCGAGTTCGGAGAAGACGGCGAGATCAAGAACCTCGATATGTTCGTTTGAGGGTGGAACCATGGACATCAGCATTCTGCAGATCCTGACGATCGCCCTCGGCGCGGTGACGGCGGGGCTTCTCGTCTGGGGAGCGCCGGTGCAATGGCCGGCACCGCTCCTGCGCGCCACCGAACGTGATATTGCGCTTGCCAGCGAAGCAGCCCAGGTGTTCGGGCGCGATGCCGTGCCGCCCTATACGATGATCCTTGCCTATGCGATCACCGCGGTCGTCATCTTCGCCGTGATCTCGCTGATTTTCGGACCGATTGTCGGCATCGTCGTTGCCATTCCCGTCGCCTTCTTCCTGCCCAAGGCGACGATCCGCTATTTCCTGCAGCGCCGCTGGCTACAGATCGAATCGCAGCTTCCCTATGCCGTCGACCAGATCGTCTCGGCGGTGCGCACCGGCAAGCCGCTCGCCGTCGCCGTCAATGCGGTCGCCGACACCGGTCAGATGCCGGCCTCGCGCGAATTCGAGCGCATCGCTCGTGAACAGAAGCTCGGCATCGGCCTGGTCGAGGCGCTTGACCGCCACGGCCGCAACGTGCCGAGCCTGCATTTCAAGATGGTCGATGCCGCGCTTGGCCTGTTTGCCCGCCAGGGCGGCGACATTTCCGAGCCGCTGACGGAAATGTCGAAATCCTTCAAGGAAATCTGGAAGCTCGACCAGAAGATCACGACCTCGTCGTCGCAGGCGCGGATGAACTTCCGCGTCGTCAATGGCGGCGCGCTGTTCATGATCCTGATGATCTTTTTCGGCCAGCCGGAGCTGATCGACAAGGTGTTCGGCAACGTCGTCGGCATCGTCATCGCGATCGTCGGCGCCATTCTCTATGCCACCGGCTTCTTCTGGATGCGCTCGATGATGAAGGTGTCGGTATGATGTCGGAAATCCCCCTCGCCCCGGTCGCCATCGTCCTTGCCGGCATAACGGCGGCGCTCATCGTCTGGTGGATCGGCGATCTGCTCGGCAGCATCCAGGTCGTGCGCCGCACGGCAGGCGGCGAAGGGCCGCCGCCGAATATCGTCGACAGCATCGGCATGCGCACGCCGGTCGAATTCGTGCTGAGGCATTTCGACCCGCTTCTTGCCGATTATGGCGCGCAGCTCGAACGCAAGCTGATCTATGGCGGCCGGCCCTTCGGGGGTGTGACGGGCCGCGAATATATCGCCCTTCTCGTCGTCCTGAGCCTTTTCGGCTTCATCGTGCTCGGCCTGCTGTTCGGCATTGCGAGCGGCAGCGTGATCGGCGGTGTGGTCGCCGGCCTGATCCTCGGCTTCATCCCCGCCATCTATTTCTGGGTCGTCGCCGACGACAAGATGCAGGACCGCAAGGAACGCATCTCGCGCGAATTTCCCTATTTTCTCGATCTCGTCGTCATGACGCAACAGGCACAGGCGACCCTGCCGGAAAGCCTGAGGCTTTATGCCGAGGCCGCGCCCGGCACTGTCATGAGCGAGGAGATCGAGCAGACGCTGAAGGACGTGGCGCTCGGCACCGGCATGATCGAGGCGCTGCAGCGCCTGGAGGCGCGGATGACCGCCGAGGAGGTGGTGCGCGTCATCCGCGCCGTCATTCAGGGCGAGGTCGAGGGCAGCAACCGCGTCGAGCTCTTGCGCGAACATGCGCGCGACCTGCGCTTCCGACGCTGGGAAAAGGCCGATAGGGCCAGCGAAAAGCTGAAAGCCAAGATCGTGATGCCGGCGATGATGATCGTCGTGTCGATCCTTCTTCTGGTGCTGGCGCCGGCAATCGTCGAGATGATGTCGAGTGGGATGTTCTGATCATGGTCTTTTCCTTCTTTCGCGGCAACAAGCCCAGCCTTTTGCAGACCGGCCCCGGCGGCCAGAGCCGCAGCCATGTGCTCGATCGGGCCGAAATGTCGATCGGCCGGGCAGCCAATGCCGATATCGTCGTCGACGATCCGTTCCTGGCGCCCATCCATGCGCGCATCGAAAAGCAGAGCGATGGCGGCTTCATCATCCGCCGCATGGGGCTGAACCCCATCATGCTGCGCGGCGAGGCGCTGCTGCAAACCGCCTCGCTCAAGGCCGGCGACAGCTTCCGCCTCGGCAAGGATGTCGAATTCCAGTTTGTGGAGAAGGCGCCGGCCAAGGAGGCACCGAAGAAGGAGACTGCCAAGGCAGGCGACGGCAGGCCGAAAAAGCCGCTCTTCAAGCAGCCCGCCTTCCTCGCCGGCATAGGTCTCGTCTACCTCGCCGTCGTCGGCATCGTCGCCTATGTGATCCTCTCGGGCGGCGGCAGCACGGAGAGCGGCCCGACGGCGGAGCGCATCAATGCCGAAGCCGCCCGCATCCCGACATGCATCAAGAATGCCAGGCGCATGCGCCAGGTTTCCGAACCGAGTTTCAACGGCGCCGTTGGCGGCCGAGTCGGCCGAGATGGCAATGTAACCTATGCCGCGCTTTCGCTGGCAACCGAACCTTCCGACGACGCGGCGCTGGCAAAGGCGGCCGAACCGATCGTCGAGGCCTACAAGCGCACGGCGCTCGCCGCTCTTGCCTCGGAGGATCGCGGCAACAACACGCTGGCACAGAGCCTCTATCAGCAGACCTACGATCTCGTTCCCGACGTCAACTGTTCGGCCGCGCGTTTTGCGCTGCAGCGGCGCGCCGCAACCAAGCCGCCGGCGCGGCGTTGATCGCGGGCCTACAGCAAAACTTCTGGCTTCGGCCCGCTGACACTGCGATAAATTGATTTCATCAAGGGAGGACCATGATGCAGAGGAACGCGCCGGACTTCAGCCTTGAGGGCAAGGTGACTTTGGTAACAGGTGCGAGCCGTGGGATCGGGCGGGCTTGCGCGCTTGCCTGTGCCGCCGCAGGCTCCGATATCGTCTTGGGGGTCCGCAATGTCGAAGCGTCGGCGGATCTGGTCGCCGAACTGGAGGGCGCCGGACGAAAAGTCCTCGCTGTTGAACTGGACATTCCTAACAAAGCTCATATCGCACGGGCTGTCGACGCAGCACTGACGACGTTTGGTCGGATTGACGTTCTCGTCAACAATGTCGGCGTGGCTCCAGGCAACCTTGCTGAACTTGTCGAGGAGGAGGACCTTGACGAGATCCTTGATGTCAACATCAAGGGCACCTTCCTGATGACGCAGGCGGTGGGGCGTCATATGATCAAGCGCAACGAGGGCCGGATCATCAGCATCAGCTCACAGGCCGGTACCGTGGCGCTGCGCGGCGAGGCAATCTATTGCATGAGCAAGGCGGCGATCAATCACCTCACCCGCTGCCTTGCAGCCGAATGGGCGCGCTATAATGTCACCGTCAACACCGTATCGCCGACCTTCATCCACACGGATGGCACGGCACCCTTTCTCTCCGATCCCGCCAATCGCCAGGCGACGCTCGATCACATTCCGCTTGGCCGGATCGGTGAAACCGATGATGTCGTGGGTGCCGTCGTCTTCCTGGCATCGCCGGCCGCCAGCCTGATCACCGGCGCCAACCTGCTGGTGGACGGTGGATGGTCCGTCGCCTGAGGCCGAGGCCACGGAATCTATCAAGCCTGCCGCAACGATAACACCAAGGTCATAGGTTTGCCGGGCGACGCGACGAACCCATCATGCTCGTAAAAGGCCCTGCCTTCGTCGGAGGTTGCGTGAATCAGAAGGCCGCGCAAGTTGCCGGTCGGCTACGAAAGTGGCAACGCCCAATAGTCCGGCGATAATCGGGTGCCTTCCTTCCGATCACAATGGCGCAAGGCTTCAGGTGAGTTTAGCGAGGATATCGTCGACGACACCTGCGACAGTATTTGCCGTGTCGATCGTGATTCCGGTAGGGAGATACTCCCGGGTACGATGGTAGCGGAGCACCAGTGCTCGCTCGGCGGGTTCGAAACCAGGCTCATTCGGCCTTCCATCTAGTCTTCGGTTCAACGTCGCAACGTCGATGTCGAGCACGAATACCTTGTCAAACAGGTCCACGAATTTGTGGAAATTTCGCGAGCCGCCACAGAAGAAGGTGGCAAGATGGGTGGTGTCGGCAGCAATGGACCGGACCTTGTCAACGGGCCAGATCCAGTGCGCATATCCCCAAACGACGCGGTCTGCGCCTTCGGGTGGTCCTGTGAGTGCCTGGCCTGTCTCGGGGTCGCCGACATAAGCCAGGACCCGATCACCATGGATGACGTGGTAGCCCCGCCGCTCCAGTTCGGTAGCAACAGACGTCTTTCCAGTGCCGGAGCCGCCTTCGATCAGATAGTTCCTGATGCCCATAGGCGTCCTTTATCATGTCTTCCAAGCGGGTGAGAAGCCACTCTACCTGCGACTGCTCAGCCAACCAGCCGAACAAGAGGTCAGCTGTCCGTCCGCTACGCTAGTGTAGCCACGTCCGGAACGCGCCTCCTTTGCAGTCATTCCGCACAGACGTTGTTCAGCGGTCCGCTGCTCCTGCCTGGCACCTGATCCACTTGGGTTGTCGTCCCAGGGGGTTCTGATCTGTAAGATTTTTGACGCACGCATTCCGATTTCCGGGGCATGCATGTTGGCCATCGGTGTAGGTGAGACGCGCATCGACAAACGGGCCGGGCTGAAGGATTGCAGTTGATGGGGAAGCGGGCTCCCACCGTGCGACCTGCGCGGATCACATTGGTCAAACCGACAAGCGGTACCTCGGAACACAGGTCGACGGGGAGGCCGGTGTGATTTCAGGGTTCCCACTATGTCATGTTGTCTTAAGAAGCGTTAATAAGGTTCCGCTGGATTGCCCGGTGTGACGGCGATGCGCGCGACCTGAATGGCCGTGTTACGGTCCATTCTTGATCCAGGGAGGATGGCGAGCCATGGAAACCGCAGAACTACGATATAATTGGGCTGACTCCGACGTCTACGAGACATTCATAGGGCGCTGGAGCGAACATCTGGCAAGCCCATTTCTCACCCGTGCGAATGTTGCTCCGGGCGGTCGTGTGCTCGATGTGGCATGTGGGACGGGTGTGTTGTCGAAAGCACTGGCCGAGGCGGGAGCGCATGTGATCGGCGTTGATGCATCGGAGGCATACCTGGAAGGAGTCCGCCGTCGACGATCCCACCCCAATATCGCATATGAACACGGTGATGCCCGGCAACTGCGGTTCGACGCCAACTCTTTCGATGCGGCAATTTCCACCCTCGCCCTGGACGTTATCCCGGAAATTGAACGGGTAGCTGCCGAGATGAAGCGCGTGACCCGTCCAGGCGGCGTGGTCGCGTCCGCCGTTACTCAGTTCTTTGGTGGCATGCCCGCCTTCGACCTCGTTATCAACACCGGCGCCGTACTTGAGACCGACTTCGCAAGCCTGAGATCCATGCGGGCGGGGCGCCAGCTCTTCTGGCCTGATGGTCAGGCGACGTTGTGGCGGAAGATCGGTCTCGTTGACGTGACCGAGATTCCCATTGTCGTGGATTGCGAGTATGCGTCCTTCGCGGATTATTGGGCTACCTTCACCGACGGCCCAGGCAGCACCACAAGCACATTGATGGCACTTTCAGACGACGCCCGCGGTTCGATCGAACAGCATGTTCGTGCCGGGTATCTGGTTGGCTTGCCCGATGGACCCCGGTCATTTCCTATGATGTTTCGTATGGTGCGTGGCTTGGTACCGGCCTGACACTGGAGAGCATAACTGGGGGCCGGCGCCGGCCCGGCGCAGGCCGCTCTAAGATATTATCCCGCGGGTTGATCATCAGCTATCGTTCTCTGCAGCCAAAAGCAGCTAGGCCGCTACAGGTTGCTGCTGGCTCAGCGGCTCCGGATACGGTACAACCGCTTCTTGCTGATTTTTATCCGGCTTCTCGGCGCAAATGGCTCCCGTTTGAACGAATTCACCGAGCCGCTTCGCGCCTTCATGTCCGTCATGAAGTCCGTTCTAGCAGTGTTGCGAAAGCCGACGATGCAGAGGGCTGGCAAGGTGACATGTTTGCCCCCAAAGCTGACCTCATTGAACCGGCGTCGTCTATGCCTTGTCACTCGGGCTACCTTCGTTGCGTGAGTGAAGGGGCTGCAATGCAGGCCCGTTGCGATATCAGTGCCTGCATTGATCGCGCCGGAGACCGGCACTGGTACACCGGATCAGAGGCGGGCCTCGAGGATCAGGTTGAAGGGGGTCTGCATCGCCCGGCGGAAGCGGGTGAAGCCTGCCTTGCGGAAGATGTCTTTCAGCCTTGCCTCGCCGGCCTGGGCGCCCAGCACCGTGTGGCCGCCGTCGGAGATCGCATGGGCGCAGCAGATCGTCGTCGACGCGGCGTAGTAGAGCCGAGCGACGGGCGAGATGTTATCCTCCACCCGATCGTTGGCGAATGGCTCGACCAGCATTACCGTGCCGTCCTTGGCAAGGGCCTTGGCCGCATGCGTGGCGGCTGCCACAGGATTGCCCATGTCGTGTAGGCAGTCGAAGAAGCAGATGAGGTCATAGCCCTTCCCCGGATAGTTTTCCGCCCGCGCGGTGAAGAAGGTTGCGCGGTCGGAGACGCCGGCCTCGCTCGCCACCTTGCGTGCCTCGAGCACCGACTGGTCGTGGGTGTCGAAGCCGTGGAACTTCGACGTCGGGAAGGCCTCAGCCATCAGCACTGTCGAATGGCCGTAGCCGCAGCCGACATCGGCCACCAGCACGCCGGCCTTCAGCTTCTCCACCACGCCGTCGAGCGCCGGCAGCCATTCTGGGACAAGGCTGGCGCGATAGGCGTTGCGGTAGAAGGACGCTACCCCGCAGAAGAGCCGACCGTCATGGTCACCCCAGGGGATGCCGGCGCCGGTGCGGAAGGCCTCGACCGCCTTGTTCTCGTCGGCCCACATGGAAGCCGGCGTCGCCCAGGCGTTGGGGATAAAGACGGGGCTGTCCTCGTTCGCCAGCACAAACGCCTGTTCCGGCGTCAGTTCGTAGGTACCGCTGACGGCATGGTAGGTGACGTAGCCGCCCGCTACCTGCGAGTTCAGCCATTCGCGCACATAGCGTTCGGCGCAGCGGGCGCGGGTCGCGATCTCGCGCGAGGTGAGCGGCCCGCGGCCGGCCATCTCCTTGTAGAGGCCGAGCCGGTGGCCGAGGCTGACCATGACGCCGCCATAGCCGGCGGAAAGGTCGCTGACGGCGCGACTTACGAGCGAGTCCAGCTTGGCGCTGTCGATACTCTTGGTTTGCAAGGTGTCCATGATGTTTCTCCTGGCTGAAAACCTCCGATCGAGGTGAGGGGAGGATCGCAGGCCGGGATGGCAAGCGGCAGAGCGGTGCCGGCCAAAATCGGTCCGTTCGTGCCACCGGATGATGTAGCGACGCTACATCCGGCGTGGCGCTTGACGGACGTCGAGTGTATCGTGTTCGGCAGTGGGGGCGAACGATGAACATGTCAGACGTGCAGAAGGACGGGGAGCCGCAACCGCTCCATGTCAGCCTGGTCGCGTTGCCGGAGGCGGCGGTCTCGACGCTGAGCGGCATCTTCGACGTCATGAACGCCTTTGCCATCGTGCCGGCGGGCGGAGGCGTTCGCAGGACGCCACCGTTCCACGTCGAAATCGTGGGAGAGCGGCAAGGGCCGCTGACGCTTGCAAGCCATGTGCCGATGATGGTGCAGCGGCCTGTCGCTGATATCGAGCGGACGGACATCGTCATCGTGCCATCGGTGGTGCTTGCCGCGGAGGGCTGGGTCAAGGGCCGCTATCCGGAGCTTGTCGCTTGGTGCCGGATGATGCACGAGAAGGGGGCACTGATCTGCTCCGCCTGTTCCGGCATATTTCTGCTTGCAGAGACCGGTGTCTTTGATGGTGCCGATGCCACCGTGCATTTCGGCTATGCTCCGGCTTTCCGGGCCGCCTATCCGCAGGTGCCGATCCATCCGGAACAGGTGCTGGTGGTTGCCGGCCAGCGCGATGAGCTTGTCACCTCCGGGGCGTCCATGACCTGGCATGACCTCGTCCTCTACCTGATCGCGCGCCACGCGGGGGCGACGGCGGCGCAGACCGTCGCCCGCTACTTCGCGCTGCAATGGCACCAGGACGGGCTTGCGCCCTACATGGTCTTTGAGGGGCGGCGCGACCACGGCGATCAGGCGATTCAGACCGCGCAGGACTGGCTTGCCGACCATTTTTCCGTCGCCAATCCTCTGGAGCAGATGGTCAAGCGGGCGGGCCTAACGGAACGGACCTTCAAGCGGCGATTCACCCAGGCAACCGGCATGAGCCCGATCGCCTATGTCCAGCGCTTGAGGATAGAGGAGGCCAAACGCCGCCTGGAGCGCACAGATGCCTCCGTTGACGAGGTTAGCTGGCAGGTGGGCTACGAGGAGCCTGCATTCTTTCGACGCTTGTTCAGGAGGGTCACCGGCTTGGCTCCGGGAAACTATCGCCGCCGCTTTCAGGTGCCGACTTATGCAAAGCCGCCTTCTCGTCTGCCCCGTTAAGCGGCCAAGCTCCGGCCGACTGTCGCAACGATGATCTCGTAGAGTTCGGCTTGCGCCTGTTCGACCGTGATCTCTCCCGTCGCAGCGGCATGGGATACGGCGTCGGCTGCGCCGAGAATTGCCCAAAAGGCAGACTGCGCGATGCCCTTCGATCCCGTGAACGGGGCCAGTGCTTTGCGGCATTTTCCGATGAACTCCACTTGATAGGCGCGCTTGACGGTCTCCAGTTCGCGAGAGCCGGCAAGCGCCGCCAACACGCCGGGCATCTCGCGGCCCTGGGCAAGCACGCATTCGACATAGGACGAAGCGATGACCCGTGCCGTTCCTTCCAGGGTCGGTTCGCTGGACTCAAGCGCGGCGTCGATCACCGCCGTCTGACGGGCGTCGAAATCCTGATAGAGCGCCGTCAGCAAGCCATTGCGCGTTCTGAAATGCTCATAGACTACCGGCTTGGTGACGCCTGCTTTATCCGCCATGCGCGGCAGGGTCAGTGCGTCGGTGCCTTCCTCGCGCGCGAGCCGCCACGCCACATCGAGGAGCTGGCGAAGCCGATCCTCTCGGCTCAAACGAACGCGCTTCGCGGCGGTTCGACTGTCATCTTGTGTGCTTGACATAGCTATATACCAAAAGTAACTTACTTAAAGTATATAGAAGCAACTCTTCAAACGCAACCATCCGCCGGCCCTGTTCCGGCGATCGTAGTGGCGCGCCTGCGCGCCGCAAGCAGAGGATCTGTGCCCGATGACCGATGTGACAGTACCAACTTCCATAAATCGAAAGGCATGGCTTGGCCTCATGGCCGTGCTGCCGCTTGTCCTGCTTGTCGCCATGGACGGCTCGATTCTCTACCTCGCCATGCCGCACATCACCTCCGCGCTCAGGCCAACGGCCGACCAGGCGCTATGGATTCTCGACATTTACGGGTTCGTCGTCGGTTCGCTGCTGATCGCCTTCGGCAATCTCGGCGACCGCTATGGACGGCTCAAGGTCATAATGATCGGAGCGGTGATCTTCGGCGTGGGATCGCTCGGCGCTGCTCTTTCGCAGTCGCCATTGATGCTGATAGCCGCTCGCGCCCTCATGGGGCTGGGCGGCGCGACATTGCTGCCGTCCGGGCTCGCGGTTGTCAGCGCGCTGTTTCCCGATCCGCGTATGCGCGCACAAGCGATCGGCATCTTCGCCGCGACGTTCGCGGCCGGATTTGCTATCGGCCCCCTGATCGGCGGCACGTTGCTTCGGCAGTTCGAGTGGGGCGTCGTCTTCCTTATCAACGTCCCCGTTTTGGTGGCCTTCCTCATCGTCGCGCCGCTTCTGCTGCGCGAGGTCCACTCGACGACTTACGGCCGGATCGACCCGGCGAGCCTTCTTCTGTCATGTGTGGGTATCCTGCTGTTCACCTGGTCGCTCAAAGCCGTCGCAGCAGAAGGCTTTACTGCGAAGCAGTCAGCGGGCGGGATCGTCGGTATCATTGCCCTCGCGCTGTTCCTAGGCCGACAGACCCGCATCGACTATCCGCTGCTCGATCTCAGCCTGTTCCGTGATCGCATCTTCTCCATTGCGATCATGACTGGGCTTTTGTCGCTCGTCGTCTGGTCCGCAGCCAGCTACCTGTCCGGCATCTATCTCCAAACGGTGCTCGGCTTCGACGTGTTCACGACCGCGCTGCTCACGCTGCCGGGGGCCATTGTGCTGACCGTCACATGCGTAGGGACTGCGCGGATCGTGGAACGGATCGGTCGCAAGGCTGCACTCGTGGCGACGCATCTGCTGATAAGTGCGGGCGTCTTCATTCTGCTGCTGACAAGCACCGAATCTGGCGTCTCGGCCTTCATCTCATCAACGATGATCGCCGGAATCGGCTACGGACTGTCGTTCAGCCTCGTTGCAGAGGTTGCGGTTTCAGCAGTTCCGGCAGAGCGAGCCGGCGCCGCCGGATCAATCGCTGAAACCAGCAACGAGTTAGGCAATGCGCTCGGCATCACCTTGCTTGGATCGCTTGCCGCCTTGAGCTTTCGCCTGCTCGGCCCCGGTGTGGCCGGAACCCTAAACGAAACGCTGGATCATGTGGGCATCGCCCCTGGAGTCGCGGCCCAGGCCAAGGAAGCATTTCTTACCGGCCTGCATATTGCAGCCGGCATTGGCGGCCTGCTGACGCTGATCGTCGGCGTGATCGCGTGGCTTTGGCTGCCAGAAAGCTGCCGGAATAGCGATGCGCCAGCACTGTCGCG
Organism: Rhizobium bangladeshense; assembly: GCF_017357245.1. NCBI lineage: Bacteria > Pseudomonadati > Pseudomonadota > Alphaproteobacteria > Hyphomicrobiales > Rhizobiaceae > Rhizobium > Rhizobium bangladeshense. The sequence continues at coordinate 127,967 of NZ_CP071613.1, forward strand.
GAAATCCTGAGAGTGGCGACTGCAACCGTGCCGTTGTCTTGTGGCAGGCCCTTTATCGCAACACCCGCACACGAAACTCAGGCTCATGCGGCGGATTGTTGCGTCCGGTTTCGTCCGACCTCCTAGTGGGGCGCAAGAGCGGGCTCGCACGCGGTGGACTTGACATGCAGTAATATTACTGCATGTTGTCGATCCATGAACGACGAAGAGATCGATATTGTCTTCAAAGCGATTGCCCATCCAGAAAGGCGCCATATCCTTGCCTCCTTGTACAAAAGGTCTGGGCAGTCGCTTTTTGAGATTTGCGCGTCCTCACTCGCCGAAGCTGGGCAGCCGCTTTCGCGACAAACGATCTCTCAACACTTGGACATGCTCGAGCGCGCCGGATTGATAGAGGTCACCTGGATGGGCCGCACCAAGACACACTCAGCAAATCTCAGCCCCCTTCGCGAAGCTGTCAAAGCTGCGCTTGGAGCCTACCTCGAGGAGAAATAGAAATGCGTATCTGGATTACCAGCGTGCTTGTCGATGATCAGGAAAAAGCTCTGGAGTTCTATACAAGGATCGGCTTCCAGTTGAAGCATGACGTTCCCACCGGAGCGCACCGCTGGCTAACGCTCGTGTCAAAGGAGCAGCCGGAAGGAACAGAGTTGCTCCTGGAGCCTGGCGAACATCCTGCCGTCAAGCCGTACAAGGACGCGCTGGTTGCCGACGGTATACCCGCTGCCTCGTTCCAGGTCAGCGATCTCAACGCCGAATATGCGAGGCTCAAGGGGCTTGGTGTCATGTTCACCACTGAACCAATGGATGCAGGCACGGTGCGTATGGCTGTGTTCGACGATACATGCGGTAACCTGATCCAGCTGATAGAGATGAAGGCCCCTCAGCAGTGACCGGCGGCACCATCGATGACTTCGCCTTTCCCAGCAGGTCGATCATGCAGTCATCGTAGCACCCGCCATGGGCTACGCCGAGAACACTACGGCACGCACTCGCTCCGACGCACAAAGGCAGCGATGATCTACAAAGCAACTGGCAGCTTCAGTGCCATCCAGATCCTGCTCGGATGCACCAAGATCAAGAACACGGTCAGGCAATCCAGGCGTGGATGTCGAGGAACGCGCTGGAACTGGCGGAGCATACAGATTTGGAGAATGTGTGGCCCTGGGGCCATGCGTCTCAAAAGGAGCGGCAATGCGCCCCGATTCCGGTTGCCCACACCACCGGCTTGAGCCCCCTCAGGCTCTGTTTCGCGACCGGCCACGTTCCGAAAAGCGGCAGTTGCCGTCGTCGAAGTGCTGCACTAGAAATCTCCTAGACGTTCAAGTCTCGCGAGGGAGCCCGTTGGCACAGCATGGGAGAAATCTTCAAAGACTGGAGCTTTCGGGCTTCACTTTGTACTTGTCCCGTGCGCAGGCCTTCGGCGGCGCCCGTTATCACACTGCCTCCGACTGGCATCAGGCATCAGTGACACGAACCGGCGCCTCACATTATAGTGCCTCCCGAACAGATGGAGGCCCCCTTATCGAAAGACCCGACCGGCCAGGTTCCGTGTCACTAACCCCCGCCGGTCGTGAGCGAGCCGGTGTGATGGAAGGCGGCAGCCTCTCTTTCATCAGGCTTGAATTCTCGGATGATTTCCTGATGGACGCCTGCCAGATGGATGGATCACGGCAAAGCATGATCCCGATCTATAATGATCGGTCGGAGAAGTTCCGGGTTTTGATCGAGCGGATGACCGAACTTTCGGAAATCGCGGAACGCCCACCGGTCATCGTCATGGAACAACTCGCCATCGCCGCTGTCCGGAACCTTGCCCGCGAGGCTCGTCTTGAATTCGGTCGTCACGACGATGCCTGGATGCATCCGGCAGCTTTGCAGCGCGTTGTCGATCGGATTGAGGCAGAGATGCATGAGGACCTGTCGCTTGCTCTCCTCGCACAGGATGCACGCCTGAGCATCAGCGCATTCGTCCGTGCATTTCGAGGCAGTACGGGAGTGTCTCCAGGTGAATACCTAATCCGCAGGCGCATCTACCGAGCCTCGAAGCTTTTGGCAGGTGGCTCTATAGCCATCAAGGAAATAGCTAGGATGTGCGGCTTTGCCACCCATGCGCACCTGACGAATGTCTTCCGAAGCCGGATGGGCGAGCCTCCCGCATCACATCGTCGCCTGTCGCGCTCTATGAGCAGAACGTAACTGCCAAGCTGTGTGATTTGCGTAATCTGCGCGGATCACGCCGTGCCGCGTTGCAGGTGCCGTCGTTTTCCTCCTGATAATGCACAACCTCAATCAGGAAGGATCGGTTCCATGAAATTCGGTACAAGCCTAGCACTCGCAGCGGCCCTTTTTTCCAACATTGCGGTAGCGCAGGATGAAAGTTCTCGCCGGACACTTCCTCCTATGCCTGAAATTGCCGCACCCGTAGTCGCCGAAGGAATGGACGCGAACACGAAGCGGGTCGCCGACCATGCCTGGTCGCTCTTTGTTCGGGCATGGGGCACTGGTGAATGGGAGCCATTTCTTGCCCTCACAACCGATGATTTTCAGTTTCACTTTCCACAAGGAGATTTTGCTGGTCTCCATGAAGGACCGGATGGCAAGAAGCAACTGATGGCGTGGGCACGTTATCACCAACAGGCAGGCAACCGAATTCGAAGCGTGCTGGAACGAGCAACCTATGGCGGCGATACAGCCGTCTTTGAATCTGCCGCAGAAAGCATACCGGCAGGTTTCTATCGAAATTACGAGGTCATCATCTTCAAGGTGCGCGGCGATCGCATCAGCGCGCTGCGCGAATACTGGAATGTGTTGGAACCCGGTGCCGATGAGACGGGCAACTGACGCGGCGGTCGCATTCGGCCGCAGAAATCGTACTGGATCAGGTGAGGCTCCGGCTTTCCGCTTTCCGCCCTCACAACTTCAAACGTTTTTGCAGGATTCGGCCGTTGAATTGCTTCGTGTGCGCAATAGTGCTCGTTCGTGATAGGTCTACCGGTCTCGATGACCTCTATGAAGTCACAACAATCGCGCTCGAGGCCTCCTCGCCTCCTCGGCGATAACTGTGCGGAAAGCTGGAATCGAAATATACAGCGTCCCCCGTATCCAGCGCGGCCTCCTTGCCGTCCACGTTGATTATAAGCCGACCGGTGAGCACGTAGATGAATTCAGCACTGCCATGTTGATGCGGCTGCGAGGGCGGCGAACCGACCGGGAACTCGGCGTAGAATGCCTCCATGCGGCGATCAGAAACGGGATAGTCCAGGCTTTCGAATAGAAAGGCCGGGTGCTTCTCGCCTGGCGGGCTAGGAAGTTTGAGACGCTGCTGCTTTCGCACGATCGCGATCAGCGGCTCCTCCTTGTCCGCATTGAAAAAATGATCCAGGCCGACGCCGAAAACCATGGCGATCCGAAGCAGCGTGGGCAGTGTTGGAAACATCTGCCCGCGCTCAATCTTCGAGAGCATCGCAGGCGACAGCCCCGTATGCTCCGCCAGCTGCACCAGCCCCAGCTTTTTTCGCAGGCGCAGGGCCTTGATACGGGGTCCGATCGCATAGCGCTGCAGCTCGTTAGTCAGCGTATCGGAGAGCACGTCGCAAACTCCTTTTCCTTTCGAGAAACTAACACCAGCAAGGTTCTCTTCACAAGAGAATTCGCTTTATTTTCACGAAAATTTGAGTGGTATGAAAAAAGATTTGCTCCACATGAAAGTGCGCGGTGTGCATTTCGCACCCGTTATCGAGAGGAGAAATGCCATGAAGTTGAAAAACCTTTTGTTTGCTACGGCGATCGCCCTCGGCAGCAGCGTCAGCGCGTTCGCCGCGGAGAAGGATGTCGTCGGCACTGCCATGGACGCGGGTCAATTCAAGACGCTGGGTGCCGCGCTCGAAGCGGCAGGCCTGGTCTCCACTCTCAAAGGCGCGGGCCCGTTCACGGTCTTTGCTCCGACCGATGAAGCCTTCGCCAAGCTGCCGGCTGGTACCGTTGAAAACCTGCTGAAGCCGGAGAACAAGCAAAAGCTCACTGCGATCCTCACCTACCACGTGGTCGCAGGGAAGGTGATGGCTGCCGACGTGGCGGGTATCGATGAAGCGAAGTCGCTAAACGGCAAAATGATCGACATCGAAGTCGAGGGCTCCACCGTCAAGGTCAACGACGCCGCCGTCACTGCTGCCGATGTTGCCGCCTCGAACGGGGTCATCCATGTCGTCGACAAGGTGATCATGCCTCCGGAAGGCTGACCGCTCACCCCTCAACCTGGAGAATAACCATGAAGTTCATCAACATTCTTACGCTCATCCTCGTCATCGTAGGCGGGCTGAACTGGGGGCTGGTCGGACTGTTTAGCTTTGACCTCGTGGCGGCCATCTTCGGGGCTGGCTCGGGGCTCGCCCGGATCGTTTACATCCTGGTGGGGCTCTCGGCTGCCTGGCAGATCATCCCGCTATTTTCTGCAACGGGCTCCGGCGAGCTTGCTGCTGGCCGGAACCGATAGGACCTTCGGAGGGACCCGCCTATCTCGTCGGCGGTTCCCTCCGTCTTGTGCCGGATGGACATGCGGCTGGCTTTGAGCCGGCTCAGAACAGGAACATGCCGACGGTGCTCAGGCCCATGACGAGCGCCGTGAAGCCGCTGATGTAGACCATCCAGCGCGGCGCCTTGAGTTCTCCCATGATGGCCGGGTTTCTGGCCATCATGACCATCAGGACGATGATGGGAGTCGCCAGAACACCGTTGACGACCGCGCTCCAGAACAGGGCCCGTACCGGGTCGAGGCCCATCATTGTGACCGCAACGCTCCCGAGGGTGGCGACAACGATGGTGGCGTAGAAAGCTTTCGCTTCCTTCAGCTTCTTGTCCAGACCTTCCGGCCAACCGAAGCTCTCGGCAACGGCGTAGGCAGCAGAACCCGCGAGGACCGGCACCGCCAGCAGCCCTGTGCCGATGACGCCTGCCGCAAATACCGCGAATGCGAATTCCCCCGCCACCGGCTTCAGGGCTTCCGCCGCCTGGGCCGACGTCTCGATCTTGTCGATGCCGTTCACGTGGAGCGTCACCGCGGCCGCAACGATGATGCAGAGCGCCACGAGATTGGAGAAGCCCATGCCGACAAGCGTGTCCATCCGAATGCGGCCGAGTTCAGGCTGCGCGATCTCGGGGTTCCGCCGCAGGCGGGCGAGCTTTCGGCGTCTCAGTTCCTCGACCTCCTCCCCGGCCTGCCAGAAGAAAAGATATGGACTGATCGTCGTGCCGAGGATTGCGACGAAGGCGGTGAAGTGGTCCCCGGTGAATTCGAATTTTGGCATAAGGATACCGCTCATCGCCTCGCCCCACGGGACCCCGACGACGAGAACGACGGCGACATAGGCGAAGAGCGACAAGGTCAGCCACTTCAGGACGGACACGTAGGCGGGGTATGGGACAAAGACCTGGATGATCGCGCAGAGAATGCCGAACAGGAGAGCGTACACGACCTCGGGGCCGCCGACGAGCAGCCGGAGCGCGGCTCCCATCGCAGCGAGATCGGCCCCGATGTTGATGAAGTTAGCAATGAACAGCAGGGCCATCGCGCCATAGGCGAAGTGCCGATGGTAGTGGAGCTTCAGGTTCTTGGCGAGGCCTTTGCCTGACACCGCGCCGATGCCCGCGCTCAATCCTTGGACCGCGCTCATCATCGGGTAGCTGAAGATCATGGTCCAGCCGAGAGTGTAGCCGAACTGGGCACCGACCTGGCTGTAGGTGGCAATCCCACTTGGATCGTCGTCCGCCGCACCTGTCACCAGACCGGGACCGAGAGCCTTTAGTAAACTGGGGCCATCCTGCCGCGATGACTGGAGACGAGGTGACGAAGCGTCCATTGCCGTGTTCACTATTTCGGATGCAGCAACAATGCTCTAGAGGGTGATTGGGTTCCGAGCGCCCGCGTTGGACGATCGTTAACGAAAGCGCGCTGGTGTACCGACCAACACGAGCACGAGCCTTTCGCCCGCCCCTGCATTGACCGACACTGTTGATGCCGTGCGGCACGGCCTCGGCCCGAGCGATGTCGCGTTGGCCATGAGACTTCGAAAAGTGGCTCGGACTGCGTCCAAGGATTCGGTGGACGTGCATGGTAGCTCGAGCGGTACAGCGCCTGAGTCGCCTATGCCGCGTTCAAATTACTCTGTTCAGTGAATTGGGGCAGATCAGGGCATGCGACCTTCCCCGGCCCTGGCGACGATGCGACCCATGTCTCCCTGCCGGGACGAGGTTCGAGCGGATGATGCCGGCCTATGAGTGCGAAACCGATTCCGCACATTGTCCGCTTCAGGTCAAAAATGCCTTTGCGGCACCTTCAGACTTCCCAATTCGGGTTAGATCACGTCGACACACGCAGGGTACTAAGAATCCGTTTTCCGAGATTCCAAGCCTCGAAGTTACCAGTCCGCTTCCGGCCGCAAACCGGTGGTTCCTTAACACTGAGGCCAACGACTGTTGCTGGCGCAATCTTCTAAAGGTGAGAAGCCCGCTTGAAGCAAGCACTATATTCGCATTGTCGGCGGAGCTACCTTCCGTCGTTCACCCATTCCCTGCGGAACGAGCGACAGAGTAGCGATACCCGCCTCGTCGGCCGCCCGCAGAAGCACTTCGCGGAACTGTTCTGGGGCAATTTTGCCGGTGATGGCGTCGACGCAAGCTTTAACGGCAGCCATGTATTCCTCGCCGTCATCGCACGGCCAGTCATTCATCAGGAGGCGTGCCGCATCGCCCAATGTCCACACGATCTTGCGAGATTTCGTACCTCGCAAAGCAAACCCGACAGGCGTGAATGCTGATGATGTATTCCAGCACATTGTACCCAACCCCTCAACGCACGGATACTGCAGTCCCATCGTTCAATGTACGCGCGTATTTAGAAATTTGGAATTGAAATCTTTGGATGGACGCTGCTTAAACGAGAGCATTCGCAATGAAGAAGACAGGGGCGCTCCGAACCTTGTCAGAGCGCCCTTCGCTGCGGCGTCAAGCGTTGCTCCGGTGGATCCATTCCGGCTTTTGCTAACTACCGGCGCGGCCTCTCCCGGACTAAGCTTTGTCAGGGCGAGTCCGTCCTTCGGCCTCAGGTATTTGGCTTTGAACAGAAGCATAGCTCCCGGCGCGACATAAGAGATCCGTCCCCAGTCTGGCGATTGATTGGGAGGTGCAGTTGAAAACGGATCCCGCTGCATGCCCGTGTACCTCCCGAGCATCATGTCCACGCGCCAGCATCGTGCAGCTGGGCAGCTCCCTAGAACCTCGATTAACTTCGGTCTGCTGTTGCTGATCGTGAGGGCGCAGGCAGCGGCATCTAGCTGACGATTTCGACGCAGAAGTCAATAAAGGCGCGAACCTTGGCCGGCACATGATGGCGGGAGGTGTAGAAGCAGTGCAGCGGAAAGGTCTCATCTGGCCAATCCGGATAGAGATCGACCAACTCACCGCAGTCGAGATAAGTCTTCATGCCGAGCGAGAAGACTTGCGCAATGCCGATCCCCGCGAGACAGGTGGCAAGCGCCGTGCCGGCATCATTGACGAGGACACGGCCACGAGTTTCGATCGGCACCACCTTCTCTCCGCGCCGCAACTCCCATTCGAAAGGCCTGCCCGTCAAGGGGTCCTGATACTGGATGCAGGTATGATCGGCCAGGTCGGCAGGCAGCTTCGGCGTGCCGTGTCGTGCAAGATAGGACGGCGCGGCAACCGTAATCACCCTCGTGCGAAAAAGCTGCCGGGCAATCAGCGAGCTCTTCGCCGGGATTTCGCCAAAGCGCACCGCCACATCCATCCCGTCGGCGACGAGATCGCCGATCTCGTTCCTTGTCACCACCTCGATCTGAACATCGGGATAGCGGTCGAGAAAGGTGCCGAGCTTCGGCCCGAGGATCAGCCGCGAAAAATAGGGATCGACATTGATCCGCAGCCTCCCACGCACCGTGTGCGTCGTCCCGGCCGCATAGGCAGCTGCTTCTTCGATGCCGCCAAGTAGCGGCACGACCTGTTCATAGAAACGTGTGCCGTCATCGGTGAGCCTCAGGGAACGGGTCGTCCGGTCGAGCAGGCGTACGCCGATGCGGCTCTCAAGTCGCGCCACCGCCCGACTGACTCCAGAAGCTGTCAGCCCCAACGCCTCGCCTGCCCGCGCAAAACTGCCGCTCTCAACGACGGCGGCCAGCACGCTGACCCCATTCAGCAATCGTCCGTCGAACATCATCCGGTTCCTGATATTTTGTCATGAATTATCTGACAAAAGGGCAATTCAGTCAAAGGCGGCTTTGGCGCATCTTTCATTCATCGCGGCGCAGGCCGCTGCCAAAAGGAGTCCGAGAATGTTTGCAGTGACTGGTATAACAGGTCAGGTCGGCGCCGTGGTCGGCGCGAAATTGATGGATCAGGGACTGGCCGTCCGTGCAGTCCTGCGCAATGCGGAGAAAGCAGGCGCCTGGCGGGATCGCGGTGCGAGAATCGCCATTGCGCAAATGACAGACGCATCGTCCCTCGCCCTCGCCTTCGAAGGCGCCGAGGGCGTCTTCCTGCTTCTGCCGCCAAGCTTCGATCCTGCGCCGGGTTTCCCGGAGGTAAAGGCAACCATCGAAGCACTGAAGACGGCGCTCACAAAGGCATTGCCGAAGAAGGTGGTCTGCCTGTCGACGATCGGCGCTCAGGCAAAGGAGGAGAACCTGCTGAGCCAGCTCGGCCTTGTCGAGCAGGCTCTGTCGACACTTCCGATGCCGGTCGCCTTCCTGCGCGCCGGCTGGTTCATGGAGAATTCAGCCTGGGACATCGCGCCTGCAAGGGAGAGCGGCATCATGCCAAGTTTCCTGCAGCCGCTCACCAAACCCGTGCCGATGGTTTGCGTGCGCGATGTCGGCGCCGTTGCGGCTGAAATGCTGCAGGAGGATTGGACCGGTCAACGCATCGTCGAGCTTGAGGGCCCTTTCCGCATCACGCCGCTGCAGATGGCGGAGGCCTTCTCTGCCGTGCTCGGCAAGACGGTCCGTGCTGAGCCCGTTCCAAGAGAGACATGGGAAGCGCTATTTTTGGGCCAGGGCATGCAGAACCCCCGACCCCGTATGCGCATGCTTGACGGCTTCAACGAAGGCTGGATCGAGTTCGAAGGCGGCGAGGCCCGATCGCGCAAGGGTACAACGACCTTTCAGACGGCTATCCGCAAACTGGTTGAACGCGGTTGATGAAAAAGGCCATGGCGGCTTCAGAAATCCCACAGCGCCAGACCATCGTCTTCCTGGCATCGCAGGCTGCGAGCCATGGCCGAGGCAGAGGTGGTCGGTTAGCGCCTTCGGCGAGGCCGGTCGGCCATGGCGGGCAAGATAGTCCGGCGAGGCGGCGAGAATACGCCGATAGGCGTGAGCGAACGAATCGGGATTGTCCCCGCCCGCTGTCACGCCTCCGGCAGGCCAGCCTTTCGAAAGCCGTCGACAAAGTGGTCTCGTACGGATGCATCGCGCAGCGGCTGGGAGCTGATCCAATGACCGATCGTGAAATGAGGGTGGGCGATCAGGAACAATTCTGCTTCTCGCCGCGCCTCCTCATGGTGGCCCAACTGCGCAAGCGCAGCAGCCAGGAATTTGCGTGAGTTGGTACGATACGTGTCTTTCTTGCGGAGTGTAGCGGCTGCCGCCTCATAGTTACGCGCAGCGTATTGCGCCTGCCCAAGATGACAAAGATACCAGCAGGCTGGATAGGGATTGAGCCGCAGAGCTTTTTCGATCTGCGCCAGTCCGTCGGCAATCCTGCCGTCCAGCACGGACATGTCAGACATGGCAGCCCAGGTGTCGGCGTGGTTGGGGTCCAGCTCCAGGGCCTTGGCAAAGGCGGCCTCCGATTCCTCCCATCGCCGCTCATAAGCCAAGATGGTCCCTAGAACGTAGCGGCAGCCGGCATCGTTGGGATCCAGGTCGACCGCCTTCTGCGCTGATGTCACCGCCATCCGGCGGTTAGGATCTTCGGGCTCGCCGAAATGAGTCCAGGCTAGCCAACGGTTATAGGCGAGCAGACCGAGCGCCTCGGCATAGGATGGCTCGAGCTTGACCGCGCGCTGGAGCAGCATATAGGCCTCACGCTCGGTTTGCGGGGATTCTTCCGTCAGCAGGCGGGCGCGCACACACAGGTCGTAGGCCTCAAAGTTCTTCGGCCGATTGCGCGGCGACGGAATGGTCAGCCGGCCGACGAGAGCTTCAACAATCTTGGCGTTGACCTCATCCTGCAACTCGAAAACATCTTCCACCGTCCTGTCAAACCGTTCGGCCCACAAGTGCTGGCCGCCAAGCGTGTCGACCAATTGGGCATTGATGCGGACACGGCCCATCGCGCGTCTGGCACTCCCCTCGAGGACGTAGCGGACGCCGAGTTCCTGGGCGACGAGCCGTACGTCGACCGGCTTGCCCTTGTAGCCGTACACGGAATTACGCGCGATGACGAACAGGCCAGCCGTGCGGGAAAGGTCGGTGATCAGGTCTTCAGTCAAGCCGTCGACGAAAGGCTCGTCCGCTTCATTCCCACTCATATTCGTGAACGGCAATACAGCGATCGAGGGATTTTCCGGCAGCGGCAATATGCTCTGCAGCGCATCCGGCCAATGCCACACGTGGACTGGGCGGGTCAGGTTCTTCAGGTAGCGTTCGCCTGCATCGAAGAACTGCTCGGCGATCTTGCCGACGATCTCGCCGTGAACGCTGGCAGAAATGCAGATACCTCCTGGCGCGGCCTGCGTCTCGAGGCGCGCCGCGACATTGACCCCATCGCCGAGGACGTCCGAAGCCTCGTCAATGACATCTCCGAGATTGACGCCCACGCGTAAAAGCAGGCGCCGGTCTCCGGAAGCCTCAACGGCAGAGGTGCCCCGTTGCATTTCCAACGCTGCTGCGACCGCGTCCACCGCGCTGCCGAATTCGATCAGGAAGCCGTCGCCCACGACCTTGAAGATGCGACCATTGTGACGCATCACAGCCGGCTCGATAACGCCAGAACGGAGTTCCCTGAGGTTATCAAGCGTTGCGGCTTCATCAGCCTCCATCAGGCGTGAATATCCCACCACATCGGCAACGACGATGGCGGCAAGGCGACGCTGAAGAGAATGGTTCGTCATTTGAGGACAAGCCCAACGACCGAGTTCCCAAGTTATTGTTCAAGCGCGGGTGAGTCAACAAAAGCTAAGAGGTACCGCCCAGGCGACCTCCACCTCCATCAAGCCGATACTGCCCAAACGAACCGGCCCTTCAAAGGCACTCCATCGCTGGGAGTCCATGGCGGAGCGGTATCCTCCTCTTTTCCCCGGCGGGGGAAAAGGTGGGGCACACAGCTCACCCTGTTCAGTGCCCACCCTTCCGCCCCTCACCGCAGCTCAGCACTGACACGAAAAATCCCGCCGGCCGAAGCATCCGAGCAGACGACGAAGGTGGAGCCCTCTTGCGCCATGAAGGCGACATTGCCGCCGGCCTCGCAGGGGGTGGCGCTCCATTGCAGGATGATGTCGCGGTTGTCGGGCAGTTTTTCCGTCGTCAGCTTGACGGCGCTCGCCATCCATTCCGTCGCCGAAGGCAGGTGGACGGGGGCGTTCAGCTGTTTCGACAGCCAGGCGGTATAGTTCTGCGCCTCGGCGAGCGGAACGTCGTCGGCCGGCTGCTCGGGATTGCCGGCATAGGCCTGGGCTGTGGCGAGGTCCGAGTTGGCGGTGTAATACGCTGCCATCTCGGCGCGGGTGACGGCTTTGGCCTGCATGCAGAAGGATTTTTCGATCTTCACGGCGCCGTTGGCGACGCCGAGCATGCCGCCGAGCTCCTGCAGCGACGAGGTCATCAGCCGGACATTGTCAAGCGAATAGCTGCCCGCGGGGATGGTCTCGAAGGCGACATTCGGCGCAACTGGGCAGAAGCCGCGCGCCGACAGCGCTTCGAGATCGGCAAGGATCGGCTGGTAGGCTGATATGGCGAGCTTGTAAGCCTCCGCGGTGTAGCGGCCATCGGCCTCGATCAACTTCGGCGCCAGTGCGGCAAGCGTGGGATCGGCGGCACCGGCGCGTGTCGTCAGGGAGGCGTGGAGATCGGTGACCTTCTGCTTGAGCGCCGTCGCCTCACCCTTGGCCGCCATGACATCCGATATCAGCGCGTCGAACAGCTTGGCGGCGTCGCCGTAGCCCGAGGCCGCGGCCGGCAGCTGCCATTGCTCGGCCTTTGCCTTGGCCTCCGTCATCAGGCCGCTCGCCTTGGCGACATCGGGGCTATCGCCGGCGCCGATGCGGGTGACGGTTTCGCGTTTTGCCGCGGCGTCCCTTTCGGCCGCAGCCAGCGTGGTCAGCGCCTTGGCGAGATCGTCGTAAGCCGTTTTCGCGGCCTCATAGTTGTCGACTGCGCCATGCATCTTCTGGGCGGCGGCGCTGTCGGCGGCGGCCTTCATCTTGCCATCAGCCTCGGCAAAGCTCGGCGCCTTGTCGCCGCCGGCGGCGGCAGCGGCTGATTTGGCTTTCTCGGCATTTTGCTTGGCAATGGCAATCAGGGACTTGCCGAGGCTGATGGCCGCCTTCTGGTAGCCCGGAAGAGCCTTCTTATAGTCCTCGTCCTTGAGCAAGGCATCGGCCTCGGTCAGCGCCGCGGCGCCGGCATCATAGGAAAGCTTCGCCTCGTCGCCGGACGGGCGTTCCGGCGCCTTGGCGGCGATCGCTTTTTCCCTGCGGCTTTCGGCTTCCTTCTTCCAGGTGCCGACATCGGCGACGAGCTTTGGATCCGGGCGCAGCAGCTTCGGGATGGTGACGACGCCGACGCCGATGCAGATCAAAAGCAGCGCACCGATCATCGAGAGATGCGCGAGCGTCCATTTCTTCCGTTTCGGGGTTTCCGGCTGTTGCGGCATGCCGCCGCGCGGATCCCAGGCCATCGGCTGGATGCCCGTGGTCACGCGACTGAATTCGCCGAGCGCATCGGCGCCCGTGCGCGGGCGCTGGGCCGGGTCGCGGCTCAGCATTCTTTCGATAAGGCTGGCCAGCCCCTCGGGAAAACCGGGGATCAGCACATCAAGTCGTGGGAGGATATTGGACGGGTCGAGATGGATGTTCTTCCAGCTCTGCTCGCGCTGGTGTTCGTCCTCCCAGACCATGACGCTGTCGAAGACGCTGGCATAGGTCTGCCGCGGCAGGAAGAGCTTGTAGGCGATCATGCCCATTGCGTAGATATCGAGCGCCGCGGAGGCGGAGAAGGTGCCGCTGGCGTAGATCTCCGGCGCCCCGAATTCCGGCGCGTAGGGCGGGATGATGTGCTCGCCGATTTTGGAGATCAGGTGCAGGTTTCCGATCCTGACCGAAAGGCCGGAATAATCCTCCGACACGTAGATGCACTGGTCCGTCAGCGCATTATGGGCGTAACCCGCCCCGTGCAGCGTCGCCAGCCCTTCGAGGATGTGGCGGCCGATTTCGACGGCGCGGTCATAAGCGACCATCTCGGTTTCATCGAGATACTGCCGCAGCGTCTTCGACGGCCGCTTCTCGACGATATAGAAGTTGTCGTCTTCCGGCGATGGCGGGATGAGATCCTCGATCTCGACGAAGCGCCGCGCCGTCAGCGATTTGGCCTCGTTGATCGATGTCCAGACCCTCTCGAAGCGCGCCTTGTCCAGTTTCAGCGCCACGTCAGGCGCGACGATGAAGACCGAACGATCCATCCGCTTGTCCTCAGCCGGATAGACGATGAACTCGTTCTCATAGACCGGCTCGCCGATCGTGTAGCGGGCGATCAGATCATTTCTCATGCACGTGTCCCCCTGCCATCTTTGTCTTCATCAACCGCATGCTATTCGCCCGCCAACAGCGGATCGCCGATCAGGCCGGCTGCCAGAAAGAGGCCGGTCTTCGTATCCCGGAGCGCGAAGGCGAAACGGGCATCCGCTGTCACCCGGACCAGTTTCGGATCGATGCTCCGCTCGGTGATAACGGCCGTTGCCGCCGCCGCTTCCGTGCCGTTCTCATCGACCTTGATCATCGTCTTCTGCAGGACCCGCGACAAGCTGATGTTTTCCGTGGTGAACCCCGGAAAGGTCGCATCCTTGGCTTTTTCGGGCGTCAGGCCCATCGCATGGAGTACCGGCATGAAATCACGCCCGTCATTGAGGGAAAAGCGGGGCAGGAAGATTTCGCCCTTGGCTGGTTCGAATTTCTCGCCCTGGAGCCAGGAGGCAAGGGTTTTGAGATCGGAACCGCCAACGCCGGAGCGGGCGGCGATCACCACCATACGATAGGTTTCACCGGCATAGGCGAGGTCGACGGCTGCGAAACGATCATCGGCGCGGAATTTCTGGCCATCACCGGCAAGATGCATCATCGGCACGGAGATCGTCGAGCCGTCCGGCCGCCGGAAAGGGGCTGGAGGGCTCTGAGCCTCAAAGGCGGTTTTCCAGCGGGCTTTGAAGGAGAGAGCTCCGAGGCTGACGAAGCCGCCGCCCGGTGGGGTTGCCACGATCGCCGGGATGGCGTCCCGCGTCGCCTGTCTGACCCAGCCGTTGATGTGCTCGACGGATTGCGGCCCATCGAGATCCTCGATCGACGGCCTGATGCGGTGATCGGCGAGCATGGCGAGGGCATCGGGAACGAGCGTCAGTTTGTCGTCGAAGACGATAGCAACCCCTGACGCCAGCGGCGCATCCGCCGCCGCCGGCGTCTTCGGGGTCATCGCGTCGAGCACCTTCTCCGGTCCCTTTACGGCATCGCCGAAACCAAGACCTCTGGCAATGGCCGCCTTGCCCGCATCCGAGGCGCCGAGGCTTGCAAGACCCAGAGCGGCGGCAAGGCTTGCCGGCGACACCATGATGTTTGCCGCCCCTTCCTTCGCCAGAGTACGGTCGATCAGATCGACTGCGAGCCCGGCCTGCGCGGCCAGGACCTCTCTCGTTTCGGCGTCGCCCGCATGGGCCGGCGCCAGCGTCATCAGGCAAGCGGCGAGAGCAAGTCCGGCAAAATTGCGCCGCGATTTTGCGTCACTCGAAAAAGAGCGGAATTGCTCCAGGTCCGCCAGCAGAATGGATTTC
Source organism: Rhizobium bangladeshense (assembly GCF_017357245.1). Classification (NCBI taxonomy): domain Bacteria; kingdom Pseudomonadati; phylum Pseudomonadota; class Alphaproteobacteria; order Hyphomicrobiales; family Rhizobiaceae; genus Rhizobium; species Rhizobium bangladeshense. The sequence continues at coordinate 143,015 of NZ_CP071613.1, forward strand.
GACATCATTCGCTCCTCTTTCAGCGGATGCGATAGAATTTGGAATCGAAAGACCATTTGCCCTGGACACCATTCTCGTCTTCACCGACGATCCTAAGGCTTCGGGCGAGGTCGTAGACATAGTTGAAGGCGGCACGCTGGCCGACGAGCGGTGTCGGCACATCCGGCAGGTCGAGCACTTCGATCGGCTTGTCACTGAGGATGGCGACGACCATGCCGACGCCGGCGGGCCCCTCCACCTGATATTCGAAGCCGATATAGGGATTGCGGGCATCGGGCACGACCACCGGCCTTGCCGGATCGAGCCGGTTGTCGCCGCCCTTGGCCGTTGGCTTCAGACCCATCGAGCGCTTGTTCGGATAGAGCTGCGTCAGCTTGCCCGAAGCGTCGATATCGACAAGGATCAGGTAGCCGGGCTTTCTGGTGGAGACACGCATCGCCACCTTGTCGCCGATGCTGACCGAGGTGCCGGGCAGCACGTCGACGGCGACGCCCGCCTCATTGTCGGTCTTCAAAGTATTTTCAACGGCGGCGACCGGCGTCTTTGCCTCCTCGCCGGTAACGACGTCGCGGCCGAGCGCATCCGGCAATCCGTAGAATTGCGGCACCGGGGTGAAGCGGCATTCTTCCGAATGCGCCCGGCAATATTCGTCCGATTTGCGTCTGACATAATCGAGCAGGGCGGCATTGCTGACATTCGGCTTGTCGGAAGCACGCGCTACCCCTTCCTGCACGCCCTCGATGAAGCGGCGGGTGAAGACGCCGAGCGGCGGCCTGGCCTCCGTATCGACCAGCGCCCACTGCCCCGAATTCACCGCCGACCAGACCATTGCCGTTTCGCCGCCGAAGGAGAATTTCGCTTCCTTGCCGGAACGGTTCGGCGGCTGCAGCGATGCGAGGGCGGGGCCTAGGCAGCGCACCCTGCCACCGGCGGGCGCAGCGACGGCGCTGCGGCTGCCGGGACCGACATGGCAGGCATCGATCAGCAGCGTGACGCGGCGGTCCTTAAGGCTATTCAGCCGGGCGGCGATTTCGGTTTCGCGGATCTGGTTGGTGACAGTCACCTTGCCGCCATCGCGGATGAGCTTCGCATCGGCGGCAACAAGCGTCGGGCTCGTTGTCGCTTCGGCGCCCATTTCTTCCGAACCCTGGCCGCTGAAATACAGGAAGACGCGGCTGCCGGCCTGCGACTGGCGGACAAGCCAGTCGTCGATTTCGGCAAGAATCGCCTCGCGGGTGGCCTTGCGGTTGGTGAGCGTATGGATGTGTTCGGGACGGTAGGAGAGCGTCTTGACGAGGAAGAGCTGCATCGCCTTCACGTCGTCGGCGGACCCCGTCAGCTTCGCCTCGCGCATTTCATAATCGTCGATGCCGATCAGAAGGGCGCGGTCGCCGGGTGAACGTACTACAGTGGGCAGCTCGGCGGCCGGCGCCTGAACCTCCGGCTGATTGCCCTCGGGCGAACCGGCGTCCGGCGTCTCCGTCGTTTCCCCAGGCACCTCAGTGCTGCCGGGAGGTGTGGTGATCGCAAGGTTCGCCTCCAGCTGCTCAGCCGGGATCTCTTTGTGTTTCGTCCCGACCGGCGTTCCGCCGGCAGCAGGACGGCGCTTGGTGCCGACCGCCGCCACCCGGTCGTCGGCGGCGGCACCTGACGGATCGGACGCATTCGGCACGTCGCCGTCCGTCTTTGCGGCGATCCAGTCGCGGAAGGTGGCGACGCGGGTGTAGACGCCGTAATGTTCCGCCTCGGCGCAACCGGCGCCCCAGCTGACGATGCCGATCTGGATCCAGCGCTTGTCGGGACGCCGGGCGACCAGCGGACCGCCGCTGTCACCCTGGCAGGCATCCTTGCCGCCCTCGGCATAGCCGGCGCAGACATTGCGCTCGTCGATCGGATTCATGCGCATCGAGCTTTCGCGATAGGCGGCGCGGCAATCCTCGCGTGAGACGAGCGGCAGCTCGACCTCCTGCAATTCGGTCGGCAGGTATTTGTCATCCCAGCCGTGATCAGACTTGGTGTAACCCCAGCCGGTAACGATGGCCGTGCCGCCCGCGGCTTCGACGCCCTCGTCCGAGGTGGAGGCGAGGATTGCCGGCCTGGAGACCGCGGCTTCGGCAAGCTTGATGAGAGCGATATCGTTGGCGAAGACCTTGCGGTCGAAATCCTCATGAATGATTACGTCTTCGACTGACAGCCCCGGCTTATCAGGCCCGTCGACCGAGATCACCTTGTCGATCTTCGACTTTCCCTCGACGATCAGGAGATCGCGGGCGAAGAGATCCTGCTTGCCGGAACGGCCGCTGGTGACGCAATGGGCGGCCGTCAGAATCCAGCGCGGCGAGATCAGCGATCCGCCGCAATGGCCGCCGAAGCGGCCGCGCTGTTCGGGATCGGGCGCCAGGATCTTCACCTGCCAGGGCCAATCGCCTTTTTTCGCAGCCTGGCCGCCGATCACGCGCCCGCCATCCTCGCCGGCAAAATCGGTGTCCTGCTGCGCAAGAACCGGCGAGGCCAGAAGCAGAAGGAGGGCCGCGACGTTGAGGATCCTGCTGATCGAGGTGCTCATAGCTTGGCTCCGGCGGAGGTATAGAGGACCGTAAATCCAACGCGCGCGCCCGCGGGAAGGACGTCACCAAGACGTCGCGCGATGTTGCCGGCGGTGCGGCGCCTGTCATTCTGCTTCAGGAATTCAACCAGGGCCGGCATCGGCCTGTCCGAAGTGACGGCGACGAGCAGGTCCGTGCCGAAAGGGGCGACGACGGAAAGATCGAGATCGAAGCTCGCGGACATCTCGGCATCGACTTCCCTTTCGCCGGGATAGAGGAACTGCACGGTTCCATCGCCGGTGACATCGAAGAGCACGAGCTTGCGTCCGCCCAGATCCGAAACGGTGACGCCGACGCGCTCGCCCTCGCGGTGGACGGTGTCGGAAGGGGTCACCCGCACGGTCTGCGGATTAGTCTCCGACAGCCGCTTCAGCGTGTCCAGCGCGGCCATGCGGTCGACAATGAAAGGGATATCGCCGGCGCCGACTTCCGAGGCGACGACATCGCCGCCGGCGATCGCCTCTCGCTTTTCCGGATCGAAGACGAGCTCGGCACGGGTTTCGTCCGTCAGCTTGAAGGGTATGACCGCGGGGTCGATATCCTGCAGCACCGGCTCGGAACCGAGGGCGGCGACAGCAATCGGGGCTGGCTCGGGCGGCGGTGGCGGAACATTCGATTTCTCCGCTTCCGCAGCGCCCGCCCTGTCATAGGCATAGACGACCGCGCGATCGAGATCGGACCCCGGTGGGCTTTGGGTGAAGATGTTCTGCCGCTGGTCGGTGAACTGATAGACCGACTGGCGCACATATTCGAACAGCTCGCGGCGGTTGACGACGCCATCGCCGTTGCGGTCGGCGGCCCCTTCGAAGGCGCGCGCCGTGGCATAGCTCAGCGCCCCGCGCTTCTGGGCGACGCCTGGAATCATGATCTCCGGCGATTTGGTGTTCTCATCGACGGCGGCCAGAAATGTCAGCCGCTTATAATCGAAGCCGGTGGAGAGCGCATCCGCCGCCGTCGAAATCGGCGCAAGGTCATCCTCCTCGATCGTATAGGAGGGCGCCTGGCGCCAGGTGATCTTGGCGCCGCGCGGATCGACATCGCGCGTCATACCGCCGGCATGGCAGGTATCGGCAATGAAGAGGACCTCGGCGCCTTTTTCCTCCAGCCTGTGGATCAGAACCTTGAATTCGTCGCCGAAGATGCGCTCGCGCGATCCCGGCAGCCGGGTATCGAAGCCGGCCAGGACATAGACCTCGTCGCGGCCGCTCGGTTTGGAACCTTTGACGCGCTCGGGCTCGCTCGATCCGTGGCCGGCAATACTGAGCACGACGAGATCGCCCTGCCCTGCCCTTTGCGTGACCGCGCCGATCGCATCGAAGATGCCCTGGCGGTCAGCCGCGCCGTTCTTCAGAAGCGTTATGTCCTCGACTCCGACCGAGCGCAGAGAAAGGGAAAGATCCTCGGCATCGGCGACGGCGCCGTGCAGCGGCGGGACATTGCGATAGAGGTCGATGCCGATCAGAACAGCTCTCACCGTGCCGCGCTCGGGAGCTTCGATCGTCCGGGCAAGACCATCCGTGCCCGCCATTGTGAGAAGGACGAGTGCGGTGGCCATGGAAAGGAATCTGGACATGGCCGGTTCCCCTCGCCCCTCTATTCGCGGCGCCACTCGACGCGGCGATTGAGCGCGTCGATATCGTCTTCGGTGAGGTTGGCCGTGGCGGTGACATCCACAGGTTCGGAGGAGCCGCGGCCTTCCGCGTCGATCTCCGCGTCGATGCCGTTGTTCTTCAGGAAATCGGCGACGGCCTTGGCGCGCCGCTCGGAAAGCTTCTGATTATAGTCGTCGCCGCCTTTCCGATCGGTATGGCCGATCAGGATGATGCGGCCGGGCTTCTGCTCCTTCAGCGCTTCCAGCAATTCCTGGGCGGCCTCGGTGCCGATCGAAGTGAAGCTCGATTTGTCGAAATCGAAGGTGATCGGCACCGGGATCGAGACGGGCACGATGCCGCGCACATTTTCCGAATAGATGCCGCCGAGCACGCCGCTGCGGTGATCCTTCTCCACCGGCACGAAGCTGCCTTGCGGATTGTCGCTGGTGGGGTTGGCGGCAAGGATGCGGGCCTGGGCCGCGCGCTGGATGAGATCGGAGATCGTATCGGCCGGCGGCGCCTTCGGCGTGCGGGTCTCGTTCTTGATGATTTCGATCGCCTGCTGGTAATCGGCGGCGGCATCGGCAAAGCGGCGGGCGGAGAAATAGATCTCGCCGAGTGTCGCGGAGGCCTGCCAGAGCACCTGCGGACTGTCGGCGGCGACGAGCAGCGGCTCGTACTCGGCGACCGGCTTGTCAGCCGCCATCATCTCCTGGGCGGCGGCGAGCCTGAGGGCTGCGACGCGGCGCTGGGCGTTGATCTGGAACTGGCCACATTCGGCGCTGACGGCGATCGCATCGGCTTGTGTGGCGGCAGCCGTGATGTCCTTGCCGGCCACCGCCGCGTTCAGCTTGTCGAGCAGGGCGTTGCAGGCCGGCGTATCGGCATTGGCCACCTCGATCTCTTCGCCGACCTGGCCAGGTTCGGCCGAACGGCCGAAGTTCAGCGGCGGCATCTTGATGCTGAAACCGCCGGGAAGCTTGAATTGCGGCATCTTGACCTGCGGCATCGGCAGTTTCGGCATCTTGGTCTGAGAGGACTGGGCCGGCTGCTTATACGGCGTCGGCTGATTATATTGACTCGGCCGGGTGGACGCGGTGGTGTCGGCTGGGCCAATCAGCTCCAGTTCATCGGCGGCAAGCTCTTGGCCGGGCGCCAGATTGGTGACGATCTTGTATTTCTTCGGTGGCTGCTTCGCGGCCTGTTCGGCCTGTTTCGGCGCCGGCTTTTTCGGCTTTTCGATCACCGGTTCCGGCTTCTTGGCGACATCCGGTTTGACGACGGGCTTCGGCTTCGGGGCGGCCTGCGGTTTCGGCGGTGCAACGGGCGGCTTTGCAGCCTGTTCGACCGGTGCGGGTTTTGCGGCGGCGACTGGCGGAACGGCGGAGGGCGGCAGGGCCGCCATGCTGTCGACCGTCGTCAGCGTCAGCGTCTTGCTGCTGATCTTGGTGCCGAGGCTGCGGGCTTCCTCAAGGCTGCGGGAAACGGCCTCCATGCCGCCGTCGATCGAGCGGAACATGCCGCTGCCGCTGCCGCCGAGATCGGCGAAGATGGTGAGCGGCTTGGAGGAATAGAAGACCTTGATCTGCTCCTGCCCGACCGGGCCCGAAACCTGCAGCCTGGCGCCGCTTGCGGGATCCGGCACCTGCACGCGCTTGCCGGCGGCAACGAGGGCATCGGTCTGGTATTTGTTGGGAAAGAGCTTGGTGACGGAGCCGTTCGGAGAGACGTTCAGCACCGTGACGTAAGCGTTCTCGCTCGACTGGATGAAGAGGCCGACGACTTCGCCGATGGCGTATTTCGGCTCGGCGCGATCGAAGGTAATGCTCACAGGCCCGCTCTGTGCCGGCGCTTCCGTCAGCGTGCGTTCGTTCTGAGCCCCGACCTCGAGGATCGGCGAAAAAAGCGAAAGACATGTGGCTGCGGCTAGGATGGCTTTGCGGCTGAGCATCGGAACCTCCCCCTTCGAACAATCTCACACTGTGCTGAAGATGAGAATAGCACTGACCGGTGAAATTGGGATGGCTTCGCCTGTCTTGCTTGAGGGAGGGTTACAAATTATTTGGAAGCTGAAAGCTTCTGCGAAGGCAAAGATGCGAGCAAGACTCACGCGGCAGTATCCGTCGTCGGTTTATAGTCCGCTTCGACTAGAGGAATGCTCTAATTCTTCGGCTTCTGGCCGGCGGATTTCAAAATCGAGATCAGGTCGCTCATTCCCTCCGGCGAGGAATTGTAGAGCCAGAGAATATCCGGATTGTCTGATGTGAATTCCTTGCCGGAGCCCGAGCCGATGTCGCGGCCGGGCGAGGTTGTCTGCGGCAGCTTGCCTTGGCCGGGCGTCAGCCCCTCGGCGCGCTCATGTTCGGCGATGATCGCAACGGCAGCGGCAAAGGCCTTTTCGTCATGCCGACGAAGTGCGGCAAGGGTGGGGTTTCGCGCGGCCAGCGCATCCTCAACCGGCCCGGCATGCCCTAGCCCGGGCATCTCAAGCGCCAGCAGCAGGCCGATCGACAAGGTCAGGAGCCGGGATTTCATCATCGTCGTCACATCCGTCCGAGGGGGCGCCATCGCGCGACAAATGCGAGAATAGGGAGAGGTCGGATAGAAGGCAACGGCGTCCGGCGCCAATCGATTGGGAGGGTTGAAATCGGCTGGAGAGAGATGTCAGAGTATCTTCAGCTGCTGCAGGCCGAGGCGGAGATTGCGCAGCATTTCGCCGAAAATTTCTTCGATCCTGCCGGTCGACCAGACTACCATGGTGCCGTAGGGCGAGCGCTTGCGCTGCATGAAGCCGGCCGTCTCGAAATCGATCAGCGTCTTGCGGCAGGTCTCGCTCGACATGACCGCGACCAGGAAGCGGGCAAGATTGGACTGGTCGATCGCCCCTGCCTTCTCAGCCCAGTTCTGGATCAGCCGCGGCTTGGTATCGGCGGTGAACATCGACGCCAGCGCCCGTTCCTGCGAAAGCCCGAGGCGCTGCAGCTTGGCCGGGTCGCGGGTGAGCGAAACGACGTAATCATTGTGCAGATCAGCGAAGCGTTCGATATCCTCGGCGGTATTGATGCCGAAGACTTTCATCGAATACAGAAACTCTGCCATCAGATAGGTCGGCTCGGAGCGCAGCTGCGCCAGATGTTTTTCATCCTTGCTGGCCGAGGCGGCGCAGACACGATCGGAGAAACCGATCCTTGCCGCGCGCACCTGCTCCAGCAGGCTGACGTCGAGCGCCAGTTCGTCACCGTTCCAGTCCAGCATCAGCTTCCCCGCCCAGTAAAACTTCGAGAGGATGAACTTGTACTATCGCGGTCGCCGATCTCCAAATCGTTTGGAAGGCGACACCTTGCTGACGAGCCCCTTCTACCCTAACATTTTAAGGACTTGACGGTCTTTTGGGGGTCGAGGCAATGCGTAGTCTTCAGTCGCATATTCTGGTGGCGGCGGCGATTGCGTTCGCCTGGCCGGTCCTCGCCAAAGACACGACGATCATTGAGCTGCCGAGCGGCGACGGCGCTCGGTCGGTCGGCATCATTTCCGCCAATGAGGAGGTCGAAGCATCGGGACCGGCGGCGATCACCGTCGGCGACGACGGCACTATCTACATCCTCGATCAGAATAATGGCCGCGTGCTCGCCGTTGACGGCGAACGCTCCCAGGCCCAACCCGAGGTCCTGCCGCTGCCGGAAAATGCGGCGCCTGAGGATCTCGCCGTCGTCCACAACGAGCTCTACCTCTGGTCGGACGGGGTCGTGCCGCTCGAGCGCTCCACCGGCGCCGACGGGCGGTCACAGACATTGCGCGCGGTCGACGGCGGTGAAGCCGACGATTATACCCGCTCGGTCTTCGCCTCCATGGGGTCGGTTCCGCCGGGACCGCTGAACAGCATCATCGACGAGATCGGCCGCAGCACCAGCCGGCCGAAAACCCGCCCGCCGGTCATTCAATATGTCCCGAGCCGCGGGCTCGGCGATATCGTTGCGCAAGTCTCGGCGGCGGACGAGAAGGCGGAAATCCTGCTGCGGCGGGCGAGCTCGGAGGAGAATTTCCTCTCTCTCCAACTTCCCTCGGAAGGGCGGATCGGCACCGTGGAACTTCTCGACATCGACACGACGGGCAGGCCCTTCGCGCTGGTCGAACTCGTGCCTGCCGACCGGCCGGAACGGACGGGCATGCTGGTGGTGCGCTTTACGCCGAACGGCGTGATGGAACGGGTCTTCGATCTGCCGATCGAGGGCGACACGGTATTCGCGCGGCGCTTCGTGGCGATCGGCCCGCGCGGCGATGTGCTTTTCCTCCGCTCTCGGGAAAGCCGGGCGCAGGTGCTGAAACTCGACGGGCGCGAGCCGGGCCGCAAGCTCGCCGTCGCTCGGCCGCCAAAAGCAGCGATTGCGCCCAAACCCGGAAAGACGCCGAAGGTGGCAATCCTGCCGAAATCGCGGGGTGACGTCATCGAACGGGCAATCGGCTTCGAGACGCTGAACTGGCTGGTCACGCCGGCAGCCTATGGCGGGGAGCCCGGGCCGGGTTGCGCCAACATGAACCGACTGCGCAGGCCGATCTACCTGATCGGCAAACGCGGTCAGACCGTGAAGGGCGTGCCCTATTGCTGGGGCTGCAAGACGCCGCTCGAGGATTTCGCCAATGGGGTCATGAACGGCCGGACGGCCGGCAACGTCTGCACCAAGAGCGCGCCGCAATCCAATATTCTCGGCGTCGACTGCTCGGGTTTCGTCAGCGATGCCTGGGGTCTGAAGATGCATGTGTCGACACGCGCGATCCCGAGCATCACCAAGCGGCTTGCCGACCCCTGGTCGCTGCAGCCGGGCGACGCGCTGAACCGGCCCGGCTCGCACGTCATGCTGTTCATGCGCTTCACCGACGACCGGAAAGTGGAGGTGATGGAGGCATCGCCGAACGCCTGCAAGGGCCGCGTCTGCCGCAATACCTATTCGCTCGGCAGCCTGCTGCTGCGCGGCTACCAGCCGGTGCGCTTCAAGGGGCTGGATGGCTAAGGCTGGGCGGATGGATTCAGGGAGCCGAAAGGCGCAACAAGCCTGGCACCCGGCACAGGGCATTCCGATCACATTGTCGACCGAACATTTTACAAGGCAAGATCCGGAAGTCTGATCAAAGGCTGCGTCTTTGCGGCGTCGGCCGAAAGCGCGCCGACTGCAGCGGCTACTCCCGGTGAAACAAGCGAAAGCTCATCCGGGATCGATATCATTTTGATATCGAGCTGGTCGTAGTCGACGGTGTAATATCCGGTTGCACCTCGAGACACGACGTCCGGCCTGATCAGCAAAAGATCCTGCGCCATCGTGCCGACAAGGAGCGGTCCGCCCCAGATGTAGCGGAATGCATAGATCGGGATGCCGGCAGGAGATGTGCCGAGGCGACGAATATCCGTCTTCAGCCGGCGGTCTGAGTCCCACCCGGTACCGCCGCCGCCAGGATCGCTGCCGCCGGAGTCGCTGCCCCCGGAGTCATTGCCGCCGCCCATCCCGGAAGAGCTGTCCGAACCGGAACCCCTTTCCGAACGAGCAAAAGCCGGTTCCCGGTCATCACTCGTGGCGACGGCCCTTTTGACGGTTGGCGCCTTTTTGCGTGCCGGCTGCGCCGGCTCTTGAGTGGCGAAGAGCGTCTTGCCTCCCGGGTCAAAGATGCAGCCTTGCAACATGACGCCGGAGCCTGCGATGAAGGTCGAGCAGAGGAGTACACGGATGAAGACTTTGCTGGTCATGTCAGGCCCCCGGGTCACCGTTTAAAAAAGATCATATCGCGGATTTCGCTTTGCCCAGGTCGCTTTCGCAAGAAGCGTCAGCCTCTCGTTGATTGACTTCGTCTTCGGCAGAGCCTTCAGTTCCTGAGGAGTCAATTCCGCCGAAAACGCCTCTGCAGCCTTCTTTTTGGCGGAGTCAGCCAAGGATGCGAGCTCCTTGTCGGACTGCTTTTTAGGATCGCCGGTGCCGGGCCTGTTGAGCGCGCTTGCAAGAGCGAAATAGCGAGCGGCGGTCACAAGGCTTTCCGCATCCGAACCGTCAGCCTTGGCCATCTTGGCCCGCTCGAACGCGCTCCAATAATCGCCGCGCTCCGCGCCCATTTCCAGCCATGAAACGGCTGCAGCCTCGTCCTTAGGCACCCCTAAGCCGTCTCTATACATGAGGCCGATGTTCCGCGGGGCATAAGGCTGGCCGCCGTCCGCTGCCTTTTTGAAAAGCTCCAGCGCCTTCTCCAGGTTCTGCGGCACGCCTTTGCCTGCGCGATAAATCATCCCGAGGCTGTTCATCGAATATATGTCGTCTCTCTTGAGACCCGACTCGTAAAAGCGAATGCCGCGTTCCATGTCGGATGGGACGTTGACGCCGTTCGAGAAAATGTAGCCGAGTTCGTTCATGGCGTAAGTGTGGCCGAGGTCGGCTGCCTGGAGCATAAGCTTCAGGCCTTCCTCGGTGTCGGCTTTCACACCGCGGCCATAATAGAGGCTTTTGCCATAGGCATAGAGCGCGTAGGGATCCCCCTTCTTCGCGCCGATGGCGGCTATCTCGCTTGATTTGCCGGGATTTGCCGGCACAGACGCTCCGACGAGATAGAGCGAGGCGAGTTCGGAAATCGCCCTGACATGCCCGGCATCCATCGCCTTCTTGATCGTCGCAAAAGCCGCCTTCGTCTCGCGGTTGGCAAGCTGTGCGCGGCCGAGCTGATAGACGAAGCGGGCGACCTCGGGATAGGTCTTCATTGCCTCGCTGCACGCAGGCAGCGCGATGGCGGGATCGATTTCGTTCGGCAGCTTGCCCGCGGTCACTCCCTGCAGGTCGAGGGGGGCGGCGGCTGCGGTATCACAGTCATCAAGCGTCGGTTTGAAGGTAACGGTGGCAGGCGGCAAATCGTCGTTGGCGGCTTGCAGTGTCAGCGCGAAAGGCTGGTTTTCAGTGCCGATCTGCGGCTCGAAGGAAAGTGCCGCAATATCCTTTGCTTCAAGCACGTGGCCGGGCCCGATCACCCGGTCTCCGGCACGCAGCGTGCCCTTGTCGGGCAGGGCAGCGACCTTGAAGGTCATTTCCGCAGCCGATGCGGGTACTTCAGGCAGGCCGGCTTCGACGGGACCGACGCCGATCGTTGTCTCGACGTCACGCGGCAGCGCTTTCAGATAGGCGCCGGCATCGGCAAGCCGCGCCTGCTTTTCCTGTTCGAGCTGGGCGAGCTTGGCGCCGGCATCCGCCGAGACAGTGATGGCGACTACGCCTTGCGTCGCCTGGCCATAGGGATCGCTGACGGTATAGCCGATCAGGCCTACGGTCCCGGCGGCAACGCCGGTCGAGTCGTAAGAGAGCGCGGTCAGCGCCGCGGCAGGCATCTTGGCGCCCTGCTCCACCGGCTTGCCTTCGAAGCTCAGTCGGCCTGTCTGCGGAAGCTGGTTCAGGGTCACCAGCAGCGCCGAGCCGGTTTCGTCATGCGGCGGCGCGATCGGCAGCTTGGTCGCGGCCACACCCTCCGGCACGCTCACCTGCTGCATCGGCTCGACGCTCGGCGGCGGCGGCGCCGGAATGAAATAGAAGCTGTCCATCAGCGAGGAGTTTTCCCACGGCACCTGCTTGCCCTTGGTCATGGCGATGACGTCGCGACGCACATCGGTCAGCACCTGGCGGATTTCTTTGTTGGGCTCGCTGGCGCGCTTGATGAAGGATTCGGAATAGGGGCTCAGCGCCCCCTCGCCATCGAGCGCCACCTGGCCGGGTTCCGTGGAAAAGGCGATCAGGCTGCCGAGGTCGCTGTCGATGCGGGCAAGACCTCGCGTGGCGCCGACCGGTTCCAACTTTTGCGCCATCCAGAATTTCTGCGCATTGAATGGATTGTTGCGGCAGGCATCGAGGAAGATCAGCTGCACGCGCGAATTCTGCTTGAGGTGGTTGAGGATGAGGTCGAGCGGCATGGTCTGCGTCTCGACGTCATAGGGAGTCTCCAGCGTGGCATCGACCGGCACGATGAAATTCTGTCCGCCGACCTGGATGCCGTGGCCGGAATAATAAATGAGACCGGCCTCCGCATTATTGGCCGAGCGGAGGAAGCTGCGCACCGTGTCCTCAAGCCCGATCCGGTCCACATTGATGCCGATCGTGATGTCGAAACCTGCCTTGCGCAGCGTGTTAGCGACTTCCTGGACATCGTTTGCAGGATTAGGCAATGAGGGCAGCGTCTTATAAACGGAATTTCCGACGATCAATGCAACCCGCCGGCCATCCTGTTCATCGGGTGCCGCGGCAGCGGGTCGTCCAAGCCCGAGAAAGACCAATGCTGTCAGGAAGATCAGCAGTATAGCCGCAAGGCTGTTCTTTCCGTGAAACTCGGGCATAGCTCCACCGCAGATAATACTGGTTGGATGATTTATTGACCGGCAAAATAAAAATATTCCCGCCACTGTAAAAAAGCAAGTTTGTTAGCTTTCAAAGCAATTGGAGGGCTCCCAAGAAATGATCGCTATGGGTGATTTAGTAGTACATCTCCCGCGCCTGAACGCTCCGATGCTCTTCGTGTGAATGCAGGATATTCCTCTGTCCGCGGCGAGATCGCCGGCGTGTCGCTCCTGCATTGGGAAATCATTGGTCCGATAAGGATCCGGCGCGAGGTAGCGGGGCCAGCCTTTTCGGCTCAGACCGCATCCCGCACCCGTAGCCAGGCATTATGCAAGTGCTTGCCGATGATCTCGACGAGCCTTTCTACGTCGCGCTTTTCCAGTGCTGCGACGATGTCCTCGTGCTCGGCCATGGCCGCGGCCCACCGCTCCGGCCCCTCGTGGCCGATGAAGCGGATGCGTTTCAGCCGCGCCTGCAGAGTGGCATGGAAAGCCGAGAGGTGGGGATTATCGGCAAGCGCCACAAGCGAGCTATGTATCTGCTGATTGAGCTTATAGTATTCCATCCTCTCACCGGCTTCGTAATGTGCCCTCATCCGGTCATGAAGCTCGCGCACACGCCTGATATCCTCGTCGCTTGCCACCTCGCAGGCGAGACGCGCAGCCAGTTCCTCCATCGACCTGATCAGCACCAGCATGTCGTGCACATCCTTGCGGGTGAACTGCCGGACCACCGCACCACGACCCGGAGCGAGTTCCACCAGCCCTTCGCTGGCCAGCGATTTTAGTGCTTCGCGCAAAGGCGTGCGTGACACGCCCAGCGATTCGCCGAGCGGGATTTCGTAAAGGCGCTCCCCCGGCTGCAATTCTCCCTCGATGATCATGTCGCGCAGCCGGCTGACGATCTCCTGATGGAGCGACTGCCGTTCGATAATACCGCGTCCTGCTGCTCTTTCGGCCGTGCCGTCCAAGGTGTGATCCTCAATCCAGTGTTGCTTCGTCCAAATCACCTTATGCCATCAGAAGGGGTCTTCACAATGTACGAATAATTATGTATACAGAATACAGAATGCGATATGGAATGTGCATGGAGGCAGGCATAGTGGACGCACTGAACATTGAAGCTCGGGCTGCTGGGCGTCCGACATTGGCATTGGCGATGGGCGACCCGGCGGGAATCAGCCCCGAGTTGACGGCCCGCCTGCTGGCGCTTCCTGAGCTGCGCGATGTCTGCCGCTTCATCGCGATCGGCGACGAGCGCGTGCTGAGAAGGGCGCCGACATCGCCGGTGTCGCTCTCGATCTCCAGCTCGCATGCCGTCACGACATCCCCGACCTGCCGGCAAGCGGCCATGTCTTCGTCGACCTTGGGCATCTCGACCCAGCAGACGTAACCGTCTCCGAGGCCACGCTTATCGGCGGTCAATTCGCGGTCGAAAACTTCCGTTTCGCCCTGCAACTTGCCCATCAAGGCCGCTGCGACGGAGTCTGCTTCACGCCCTTCAACAAGAAGGCGATGCGTTACGCCTATCCGGGATACGATGACGAGATCCGCTTCGTTTCGGATGTCCTCAGCTATCCCGGCAAGATGCGGGAGTTCAACGTGCTGGAGCGCATCTGGAACGCCCGCGTTACCTCACATATCCCGCTTTCTGCGGTGGCGTCTCATCTCTCCCAGGAGGCTATCCTGGCCGAATTGAAGCTGACAGGGGAATGCCTGCGGCAGGCCGGCTTCGATCGGCCCCGGATCGCGGTCGCCGGTCTCAATCCGCATGCTGGTGACGGTGGCAGCTTCGGCATGGAGGAATCGAGATCATCGAGCCGGCGGTGAAGGCCGCCCAGGCGCTCGGTATGGATGTAGACGGTCCCTTCCCGGCAGATACCGTCTTCTTGCGCGGTCTTAAGGAAGGCTTTCACGCGGTCCTCACCATGTATCACGACCAGGGCCAGATCGCGATGAAGATGATGGGCTTTGACAAGGGCGTCACCATGATCGGTGGACTGCCGTTCCCACTCTGCACCCCCGCGCATGGAACCGCTTATGACATCGCGGGTCGCGGCATCGCCGATGTCGGTGCCTCTCGCGAGGCAGTGTTTCTGGCCGCAAGAATGGCTGAGCGGAGACGAGCGCCCGCTGAATAGACGCGATTTCGCAGGCGCTGGAGGGCGCCGACATTACAAGGGAGGAACTGACATGCTGAAATATTTCTCTGCGATGACGCTGGCGGTCGCGGTTGCCACACCGGCACTGGCTTTTGAGCCGAAGAGGCCCGTGGAGTTCGTGGTTACCTCCGGTCCCGGTGGCGGGACGGATACGTTTGCCCGCACGGTTCAGTCTATCATCACGAAGCATGAGCTGATCGACACCTCGATTGTCGTGACCAACAAGGGCGGCGGCAGCGGCGCAGAAGGCTTCGTCTACGCTGCTGGTCATAAGGCGACCCCTACAAGCTGACCTTCGGCACCATCAACGAATATCTGCTGCCGAGTGTGGCAGCCGTTCCCTACAAGCCGGAGGACCTCACTCCGATTGCCGCCATGGCGCTCGACGAGTTCCTGATTTGGGTCAACGGCAAGTCCGAAATCGCCGACGCAGCAAGTTTCGTCGAGGCCGCGAAGGCGAAGCCGGGCTCCATCCAGTTCGGCGGCAGCCAGTCGAAAGACACCGATCAGATCCTGGTCTCCTCGCTTGCCGAAGCAGTTGGCGCGGAGTTCCGCTACATCCCGTTCAAGAGTGGTGGCGAGGCCACGACGCAGCTTGCCGGGGGCCACATCGACGCCAACGTCAACAATCCGAACGAGAATCGTGGACAGTGGCAGGCCGGCATGGTCAAGCCGCTCTGCGTTTTCCGACCGGATCGCTTTCCGCAAAGTGATGCCGTCCATGACGGCAAGGGCTGGCACGACATTCCGACATGCAAGGAAGCCGGCATTCCATTGGAAAACTACCGCATGCCGCGCACCGTCTGGCTGCCGGCCGGCGTCGAGGAAGATGTGGTCGCCTTCTACCGCGATGTTTTGAAAAAGGTCAGCGAGACACCCGAATGGCAGGAATATCTCACCAAGACCTCGCTCACCGGGCAATTCATGGTCGGCGAAGAATTTCAAGGCTACATCGAAAAAGATAGGGCGAGCGTTTCCCAGGTGCTCAAGCGCGAAGGGTGGCTCATCAAGTAACCTACCCAGTTCGAGGAGCTTGCCATGACTGACGACAGCAAAAGGCATCTCAGCCGCCGGACAATGGAGATCGCCACCGCGATCGCCACCGCGGCGGCGGGCGGTGCGGTCTGTTACGGCGCCGCCGAGATCGGCACAGGCTGGACCGAAACCGGTCCGGCACCCGGCTATTTCCCCTTCTATATCGGGCTGCTCATTATCCTGGGCAGCCTGGCTAACCTGGCTCGCGCTATCGTCAGCCGAAACTGGCGCGAAGACGTCTTTCTCGACGTCGAACGCGCAAGGCCGGTTCTCGCCTTCGCCCTGCCCCTCGTCGGCTTCGTCATCGCAGCCCTCTTGCTGGGCCTTTATGTGGCAACGCTGCTGTACGTCTCGGGCGTCATGATCTGGCAGGGGCGATATCGCTGGTGGGCGGCTGTTCTCGGCGGCGCGGCGGTTGCTGCCGCCTTTTATCTGGTCTTCGAAATCGCCTTTCAAGTGCCGTTGCTGAAGGGACCGGTCGAAGGTTGGCTCGGCATCTACTGAGCGGGCTGGCCGCTCACGTGCGGCTCGCCACTATCGTTTGGGAGGAAGTTTCATGGAGAATTTCGGCCATCTGCTCGACGGATTCGCCACGGTCATCAGCGGCCATCATTTCATCATCATGATGGTTGGCGTAATGCTCGGCATCCTCGTTGGCGTCCTGCCCGGCCTCGGAGCTCCCAACGGTGTTTCGCTCCTCCTGCCGCTTACCTTCACCATGGACCCGGTTTCTGCCATCGTTCTCCTTTCCTGCATGTATTGGGGGGCGCTTTTCGGCGGCTCGACAACATCGATCCTGTTTAACATTCCAGGCGAACCCTCCTCGGTCGCCACCACCTTCGACGGCTACCCGATGGCCCGCAGCGGCCAGGCCACGCGCGCACTCACCCTGGCCTTCGTATCCGCCGGCATCGGCGCTATCGCGGGCGTGATTATGATCACCCTACTGTCGGGCTGGGTCGCGCGTTTCGCGCTGCAATTCTCGTCACCGGAATTCTTCGCCGTTTATTTCCTCGCCTTCGCCAGTTTCATCGGCATGGGTGCCAATGCACCAGCCAAGACGCTCGTATCCATAATGCTCGGCTTTGCGCTTGCAACCGTCGGTATGGACACGATTTCCGGCGGGCTGCGCCTTTCCTTCGGCGTCCCCGATCTCATCAAGGGCGTGTCCTTTCTGGTGGCAGTAATGGGCCTGTTCGGCATCGGCGAACTCCTCCTCACCACCGAAGAGGGACTCCGCTTCCAAGGCATAAAGGCCCATATCCGCCCTCTCGACGTGTTGCGCACGGTGGCTGAAATTCCCCGGCACGCGGTGGCGATCGGGAGGTCCATCCTGATCGGAATCTGGATGGGGATCACGCCGGCCGGCCCGACTGCAGCATCCTTCATGGCTTATGGCATGACGCGGCGCTTCGTCCGCAATCCCGAGACGCTCGGCAAGGGTGATCCTCGCGGCATCGTCAGTCCCGAAGCTGCCGATCATTCGGCCGGCACCTCGGCTCTGCTTCCGATGCTGGCGCTCGGCGTACCCGGCTCGGCTACCGCGGCAGTGATGATGGGCGGGCTGATGATCTGGGGGCTGACGCCGGGACCGATGCTGTTCATCGACCGACCGGATTTCGTCTGGGGTCTTATCGCCTCAATGTATCTCGGCAATGTCGTTGCCGTCCTGCTCGTACTCAGCACAGTGCCGCTCTATGCCGCCATCCTGCGCGTCCCCTTCGCGATAATCGGTCCCATCATCGTCGCCGTCATCTTCTCCGGCGCCTATCAAATCGCCAATTCCGCCTTCGACATGTGGCTCGTGCTGATCTTCGGCGTCGCAGGCTACGTGTTCAAGAAGCTCGATTATCCGATTGCGCCGCTGGTGCTTGCGATGGTCCTCGGCGACAAGGCCGAGGATGCCTTCCGCCAATCGATGCTGATGTCCGACGGCTCCCTCTCGATCTTCTGGTCCAATCCCCTCGTCTTCAGCATCATGGGCCTCGGCATCCTGATGCTCGCATGGCCTCTGATCGGCAAAGCCATGGGCCTGCGCAACCTGATCCGCCGCGGTCGCGAAAACACTTCCAACGCAAGCTGAAAACGAGCTCTTCATGTATCGCCACACCCTCTATCCCGCCGAAGGCAAAGTGTCCGTCTGCCTGGTCGGCACCGGCGCCTTCGGACGCAGTCTGCTCGCGCACCGTGTTCCCCGCCTGGATATCCGGATCGCGGTCGATATCAACGCAAGCCAGGCCGCGGCCGCCCTTATCGCGGCAGGCATTCCGGAGCACAATATTGCGGTGTGCGAGAACGCCGAAACAGCTGAGCGGGCTTTTGCCGCCGCTCAGATCATCGCGGCAGGCGATCTCGCCCATGTCATCGATCGGCCCTTCGATCTTCTGGTGGAGGCGACCGGCAATCCGGAGGCAGGCGCTCGCCACGCCGATATGGCAGTGGCAAACGGCCGCGATGTCGTATTGGTCAGCAAGGAGGTCGACAGCGTGGTTGGCCCCGGCCTCGCGCACCGTGCTGCGGCCCAGGGCTTGGTTGTAACCCCGGTTGACGGCGACCAGCCGAGCCTGCTTATCGATCTGGTGACCTGGGCCGAATTGCTCGGTTTCGAAATCATTGCGGCCGGCAAGGCAAGTGAATACGATTTCGTCTTCGATCCTGCCTCCGAAACTCTGACGAGCAATGGCGAAACCATTTCGGTTTCTGGGTTTTCGGATCTGCTGGATCTCGGCCAGTCGGACGTTGACGCCTTGATCAACGCCCGTGCCGAGGCAGCCGTGCGGCTGCCGCAAAGGGCGGTTCCCGATCTTTGCGAGATGGGCGTGGTCAGCCATTCCATCGACCTCGTGCCCGACCGGCCGGATTTCCATTGCCCGATCGCCCGGATCGTCGAGGTGCCGACAATCTTCTCCAGGCGCCATGAGGGCGGCGTTCTTGCCGGAGATCGTCGGCTCGAGGTTTTTCATTGCCTGCGCTTGGCCGGAGAAGTGAGTTTCGCCGGCGGTATCTTCATCGTGGTGCGCTGCCGCGACGCCGATAGCTGGGACATGCTGGCCCAGAAGGGCCATATTCTGAGCCGCGACCGGAAGACGGCCATGATCTATCTTCCACGCCATCTTCTGGGTCTCGAGGCGGCGACCAGTATTCTCGACGCAGGCTTGCTGAAACGCTCGAGCGGCGCACCGGATCCAAAGCCCCGTCTTGACCTGATTGCCATCGCCGAGCAGGACCTTCCCGCTGGGACTCTGCTTTCGGCGACCGGCCACCATCATGCAATTCAGCATGTCGGATCAGCACTTGTCCCGGCGGCGCCGCTTGCAAACGACGGGCCTGCGCCCTATTACATCGCCGCCAATCGCAGGCTGGTCAGACCAGTGCACCATGGCGAACCCGTCCGGATCGGCGACCTCGAACTCGATCCGAGCTCGCATCTTCTAAGGTTGCGCAGCCAGCAGGATGCAATCTTTTTTGGCGGATAAAGGCCGACGGAGGAGCTAGGCGCATATTGGTCCTGCTTCAGCCTCCCAGTTTTCGAAGTGCTGGCGGCGTCGCGGCGCGCTTCCGCTCGTCTCCGGTTTCCCAGAGCAATCGTTCGGACCGGACTGCCGTTCTCGATTTCACTTGTCTGCCGGGACGGCGCCAATGTTCCAATCTCGCAGAGCATCGCAAACCTGGGCTCTGGTGGGTGCGCCGATGCGTCCGCCGAACACCTGGCATTTGAGAGCCGCCGCCATTGATGACAATCGCATCGTCTCTTCGATCGGCATGCCTTCCGCGATCGCCAGCGCGAAAGCGCCGTGGAAGATGTCGCCTGCCGCAAGCGTATCGACTGCTCTCACGTTCGGAGCAGCAAGGTGACGGATCTCGCCGCTCGGGTCGTCGAACCATAGGGAGCCGTTTTCGCCAGCCGTAACGCTGATGAAGGCATGTCCGAATTTCCGCTTCAGCAGGCCGACGGTCTCGACGAGATCCGCCGTCCCGGCGAGCCGCTCGGCCGCAGGCTGTGAAAAAACGATGTGGCTGGCCGCCGGCGCCAGCATCTCGATGACGCCCTCGCCCGCAACGTCGCCATCGAGTATGGCCGGTTTGCCAGCCTTGCCAGCTGCAACCAACGCCCCCAGCGCAAGCCTCGGCCATCGGACATCGGCAAGCACAGCATCGAAAGCAGAAATCTGCCGCTCGGTGACCGGCCTGACCGTATGGTGGAGCTGCTCGTCGTAGAAGGGCACGATCAGACGCTCGCCTTCATCATCGATGAGGATCGTCGAGACGGCGGAGCGGGCGCCCTGCACAACCGTCATGCCGCTCGTGTCGATGCCGCTATCGCCGAGATCGGAAATAATGCGCTTGCCCGTGACATCGTCGCCAACCGCGCCCCAGAGACTGGCGCGGCCGCCGAGCCGGGCGACGGCGAACGCTGCGCTCGACGCCATGCCTTCGGCGACCTGCAGCATTTCGTAGGGCAGGATTTTGCCCTGACCGGTCGGCAAAGAACGCACGCGGAACAGTGTATCCAGCACCGCCGCGCCGATGCAGAGCACGCGGCGTGGCGGATCGGGTGCCGGCTCAGGAGTAGGCGCGAAGGCGGAAGAAGCCGTCAAGATTTCTGTCTCACTTGCTTACTTGACGGCCCCCGCCGTCAGGCCGGCCACGATCTGCCTCTGCGCAAACACGGTCAAGATCAACACCGGCAAGGTGACGATCAATGCGGCTGCTGCGAGCGGACCCCAGCTGACCTGCTCGAAGGAGAGCATATTGTAGACGGCGACGGGAAGCGTGCGGGTCTCGCGGCTGGCGAGCACGATGCCGAAGACGAAGTTGTTCCAGGAAAAGATCACCGACAAGATGAAGGCGACGACGATTCCGGGCCTTGCGATCGGCAGGGCGACCAGACGGAAGACCTGCCAGGGCGTGGCGCCGTCGATGCTTGCAGCCTCTTCCAGCTCCATCGGCGTCGTCTCGAAATAGCCGATCATGATCCACACGACGATCGGCACGGTGACAACGAGATGGATGATGATCTGCGGCATCAGCGTGCCGAGCAGGTTCAGCCATTGGAACAGCAGGAACAGCGGAATGAGGAACGACAGGCCCGGCGTCATGCGCGCGATCATGATGACCATCGCCGATTTTTCCGCCTTCAATCGCGCAATGCCATAACCCGCCGGCACGCCGATCAAGAGCGCCAGGAGCGTGGCCGATCCGGTCACCAGCAGTGAATTCCAGAGGTAGAGGAAGAAGTTGTTCTCCTCGAAGACCTTCAGATAGTTCGTCCAGGCGAAACGCTCCGGGATGAAGATCGGCGGATAGGCGCCGTTGTCGATCTCATATTTCAGCGACAGCGAGATCATCCAGAGGAAGAACAGGACCACCGGCGAGATCATCACCAGTGCGACGAACAGCAGTCCGATGCGGTCGAGCGTCTTGCGCTTCATCAGCGTGCCTCCCCGTCGGACCAGTTCACGCGCTGCCGGATCATCATAAGGACGAAGGAGAGCAGGACGATGAGGATGAAAAAGACGACTGCCATGGCCGAGCCATAGCCGATGTCGTAATAGGCAAAGGCGGTGTTGTAGAGATAGATGTTGATAGTTTCCGAAGCCGTGCCGGGGCCGCCCTGGGTCATGGCATAGATGATGTCGAAGCTCTTCACAGCATCGATGCTGCGGATGATCACCGCGATCATCAGGAACGGCGCGATCATCGGCAGCGTCAGATAGCGGAATTTCTGCCAGACATTGGCGCCGTCGATCTCGGCACTCTCATACGGTTCTCGGGGAACCGCCGCCAGGCCGCCGAGCACGATCAGCATGACAAGCGGCGTCCACTGCCAGCTTTCGACCAGAACCAGCGAGGGGATGACGCTGCGCTGGTTGTAGATCCACTCCTGTGGCCCGATGCCGACGAAGGAGAGGAGATAATTGAGCACGCCTAGCTGAGGATGGTACATCATCGTCCAGACGAGCGCGATGGCGACGGGGGTCGCCATCATCGGCATCACGAATATGCCTCGAATGAGACCGCGCAGCGGAAATCGGGCATCGAAGATCAGTGCGGCGAGTGTCCCCAGAAAAAGGGGAACCACCACGGAGAGCGTCGTATAGAGCACCGTGTGCCACAGAGACTCCCAAAAGCGCATGTCGACGGCGAGTCTGATATAATTGTCGAGCCCCGCGAAGACCTGCGACTGGCCGAGCGTCCAGCTGTTGACGCTCATCCACACGGTGAACACCCATGGAAAGACGATAACGGCTGAGATGACGATGAGCGCCGGGATGACGAAGGGCCAGTAGTTGGGAGCAAACCGATCCGGTTTGCTCCTTCCTTTCGACGTCTTGGCCATAGCGGCCGTTTCGATGCCTGCGGCGGCCATTATCCCTCGCTTTTCGCCAGGACGGGTTCGAACTGTGCAGTTGCCGTCTTCAGTTCGGTTTCAGGATCGGCGCCGCCGATCATGTTGGTGAGACCGACGCCATAGATGTCGCGGAACTCGGTGACCGGAATGATGACCGGCAGCGCGAGCTGCGAGATCTTGCCGGAGCCGGCAACTGCATCCAGCCATTCACCCGGCATCTTCACGCCTTCGCGGACCTTCGCATCCGCAAGGACGGACTGGCGGAATGGAACGCCGGCGCCGGCCTGCAGCAGGCGCGCGCCCATTTCATGCGAAATCGCCCACTGGCAGAACAGGTAAGCGGCTTCCTTCTTCTGGCTCGCCGCGACGACGCCGAGCCCGTCGCCGAAGGTGCCTGCGGCCTGTGCCTTCGGACCCTTCGGCATAACGCCGTAACCGACCTTGCCGACGACGCGCGACTTTTCCGGATTCTCGATCGGCGGCGCAAAACCGACGCCATCCAGCCACATGCCGATCTTGCCCTGCAGGAAGGCCGACTGCGCCTCGGCCCAGTTGAAGCCGGAGACGCCGGGAGGGGCGGTCTTGGTCATCAGTCTCTGATAAAGCTTGGCCGCATCGATCGCTTCCTGCGACGTCGTGCGCAGCTTGCCGTCAGGGCCGAGCGGGCTCGAGCCATAGCCGAGCAGCAACGTCGTCCAGACCGGCGTGTTGGCGTTCTTCAGACCGCGGGCGACGAAGCCGTAGGTGTTGGTCGAGGGATCTGTCAGCGCCTCCGCCGCAGTTGCCAGTTCTTCGAAGCTCGTAGGGTAAGCAAGCCCTTTGTTCTCGAACAGCGCCTTGTTCCAATAGATGATCCAGTAGTCGACCGAGAAAGGCAGTGAACGCAGAACGCCGTCGGAATCCTTGGCGAAGGCCAGGCCGGCTTCGGCGAAATCGCTTTCCACCAGAGACGGGTCCGTCAGAGAGGCGTCCTTGAGGAAGCCGCCGATATCGGCAAGCCAGCCGCCCTTTTCGAACTGCCGTTTCTGGACGTGGTAACTCATGTGCACGACGTCGAAGCTCGGTTTCCCCGAGCTCAGCTCGATCGTCGTCTTCTGGCGCTGCTGTTGTTCGGGCGTTGCTTCGGCATTGACCTTGATGCCGGTGAGCTCCTCGAATTCAGACAGGTACTTGGTCAGGATTTCGCTGCGCGGGCTCTTGACCAGATTTACCTCAAGCGTGGTGCCGGCAAAGCGTTTCCAGTCGACCGCGGCGGCTGCCGGCCGCATGCCGAGCATGCTGCTGGCCCCAAGAGCGGCTGTGCCGGCCAGAAAGCCGCGCCTGGTCGGGTTGAAGAATGATGGCATGTCGTCCTCCTCCTTATGCCGGCGATCTCCTCATCCCCGGCTGTTCATTCTCGATTATATCCCGAGCGCACGATCCCTTGCATGATTGATGTGTGCGACAAGGCTGTTGACGGCGTCCTCCGCCGAGCGTCGTTCGATCGCCTCGAGCACCTTCAGGTGCTCGCCCATGACGGGCCCTACGTGACCGTCGATGCGGAAGCGGTCCTGGCTGATCAGGCGCATCTTGATCGAGTTCACGCGATAGGCGTTCGAGATGATGGTATTTCCAAGCGCATCGATAAAGGCGTCATGCATGCCCCAGTCGACGGCCTGCGCCCGCAGCTCCAGCTCATGAGATCCGTCGCCGCTGCGAATGGCGTCGGCGATATCCCGATGCTGCTTCAGGAGCTTTGCGATCGTCTCGTCCGACGCGGACCGGGTGAAGAGCGCGACGGCTTCCTTTTCCAGGAATACGCGCAGCTGGAAGGCTTCGCGAATGAGGTTGAGATCAATGTGAGCGATCTGCAAACCGCGCTGCGGCACGGTCTTGATCAGCCCTTCGGCTTCGAGCCGGGGGATGAGCTCGCGGATGGCACCGAGCGGCAGCCCCGTCAGTTCCACGAGGCGGCGTTGCGAAACGAACTGGCCGGGACGCACGTCACGTGCAAGGAGATGGCGCGTGAAGCTCGCATAGGCCTTTTCCCGCAGTGTCGGCTGCTCCTCCGTTCCGTCCATCGCCTCCTCCACAAACATGCCCGACCTATGCGGCTTTCGAGCGGAAAAGTCTGTCGAAGGCCAGAGCGAGCTGCCCCTGCGCTTCGCCTGAGATCGGAATGAGCGGCGGACGAACCGCGATCCAAGTCTCCTCCGACGTCGTGCGCGCGACCATCGCCTTCACGGCCGAAATGACGGGATGTTTCAGCAATTCGACCACGAAATCCTCGACGCGGGCGTCGTCCCTGCCCTCCTCGGCCATGGGCTTGAGTTCGCGTGGCACAAAATTCGCCATGCCCGATATAGCACCCCGGCCGCCGAGCCGCACGGCCTTTGCAAGGTGCCGCTCGTCGCCGACCAGAATGATGAGATCGCTATGCGCTTTCAGGAGCGCTTCGGTGTAAGGCCAGTCCCCGGAGGAATCCTTCACGCCCATGACGATTTGAGGAAAGGCGGTCCGCAGCCGGCCGATCAGCGACACGCTCAGCGGCACCATGGTCACCGAAGGAAGATTGTAGACGATGATATCGCGCGCCTTGTCGCCCAGCAGGGCGAATACGGCGGTAAACCACTGGAAGACGCCGTCGTCGCTGACGTTTTTAAAGTAGGACGGCGGGGCAAGAAGGATATTGCGGGCGCCTAGCGAAAGAGCCTGACTGGCCTGCATCGCCGCATCCTCGGCGGCATCAACGAGCACGCCGACGATGATGTTGCCAGGCGCAATGCCGGCATCGAGGAAGGCGGCCAAAACACGCTCCCGTTCGCCGTTCCCGATGGAAGGGCCTTCACCCGTCGTCCCGAACAGCGTCACGCTGGAGCATCCGGCAGCAAGGCACCGCCGCGCCTGCGCGATCATCGCCTCGATCGCAATATTTCCATTCTCGCTGAATGGCGTGGCGAGGGCTACGGAAAGCCCGAATTTTGATGTCAACCTCATTCCTCCCAGGTAATTGGTCAGCAGTAGCAGACTGACATGTTAGTTGTAAAGGGAGGACGCGCGGCAGGAGGCCGATGAGAGTCTTCGCAGTGGCGCGCGCTCTCATCGAACGGTCCTCAGCCCCCGCAGGATTGTTATCTTCGGCCAAGGCAGAAACCCGGTAGCCGAGCTTGGTACCGATGCAACTAGTGAACAGGGGTTTGACGTGTTCGGCTCGATTCCGGTGAGGTTCGTCCTCTGTTCGCGCCGCAGCCGAGAAAGGTGTCGCAGGCTTGAGAGTCGATGTCTCAAGCGACACTGGCACCGGTCATTGCAGCATCCATATGGATTGCGATCCCAGTGCTAGCTCAGCTCCACTGACGTAGCGTTACCCATTTCGTTGATCGGAAAATTCAGCGCGGCCACCGCTTGAAGGATCTGGTCTCGCATCCAGCGGTGCGCGAGATCTTCGTCGTAGCGCGAGTGCCAGTAGAGATTGACATCTGGCACCGGCACGTCGATCGGCGGCAAGAAGCAGCGTAGGCGGAGATTTGTCTTAACCGCATCGGCGAATTGGAGCGGAACGGCAGCTATGTGCGCGCTTTGCGCGATCGCCGACGCAACAGCATGGAAATGCGGCAAGGCAAGCGTGACCTGACGCTTCAGGCCATGCGTCGCCAGCGCGTCGTCGACCAAACCCCTGAAAGTGCCGTCTATCGAGCGGATCACATGCGGTAGCGACGAGAAGATTGATAGAGGCATAACCGCTCCTTCCGGAAGGTCTGCGAGTGCAGAATTGTCCGCGGAAGCGATGATGACGAATGGCGAGCGGAACAGCAGTTCCTTCGATATCCACCCCGGCGTGTCCAAAGGCCGTTCAAGCGCCATATCCACAGCGTTATCCTGTAGCAAGCGGGCGACTTCGCCGCGCGCACTATCAAGCAGACGCATCTTCACCGCCGGCGCCTGCATATAGACCTTGTGCGACAGAAAGGGCATGATCAGGGTCGAGAAGAAATCGGCGCCCATCAGCGTGAACGTGCGGTCGAGTTCACCCAATTCCAGCCCGCGCACCGTGCGAACCATGCCTTCGATCTCCGCTAAGGCCAGGCGCGCGCGCTCGCCTAATTCCGATGCCAGCGGCGTCGGCTGCATTTCGCTTCCGTGTCGAACGAACAGGTTGTCATTGAAAACATGCCGCAGGCGGTTGAGCGCCGCGCTTACTGCCGGCTGCGACAGCCCAATCCGATCGCCCGCCCGCGTCACGCTTCGCTCGCGCATCAGCGCGTCGAAGACCCGGATCAGGTTGAGATCGAGAGCGTTGAAATTCATGGCTTGGATTGTCTCCATAAGATCATTCGATTGGATCAATGCCGAGACGGATCGTACGTCCAGTGCATTCGCAATCGAAATCGTTAGAGGAACGCACATGAGCATGCATATCGATCCCCAGGCAACCGGCAATCTGCTGTGGTTCGGCAATACGGTTGTCTCTGTCAAGCTTTCGAGCCAATCCGGATCGGATGGCATTTCTGTCATCGAGCACTGGATGCCCTTTGGCGAGGCGCCACCATTGCACATTCATCAGCGCGAAGATGAGGTGTTTCATATTCTCGGCGGCGTGATGCGCTTCCGGGTCGGCGACCAGGAGATCACTGCTGGCACAGGCGATACTGTCATGGCGCCCAAAGGCGTGCCGCACGCCTTCCGCGTCGAAAGCACGGAGGGCGCCCACTGCCTGACGATTATGCAAGGCTCGGACTTCGAGACCATGCTGCGCCAGGCTAGTCGTACCGCGGAAAGGCCAAATCTGCCGGAGGCAATGACGCCAAGCTCCGAAATGATCGAGAGACTGGTTGCGATCTGTGCGGCCAACAAGATAGATATCGTCGGGCCGCCGGTCTCATGAGTGGGTCGCCCATCAGCCCTCCTGGACACTCGAAGTTCGCGATAAGTCGACGCGGACTTCAGCCAATGCCGAACGACGGACATTGGCGCGAGAGGACGCTTACGCGTCTTCGGCAAAGTCGCCGTCGGCGGCACCGGCAATGACCTCGCTGGCGAGGGGCCGTGCAACTGCGCCAGCACCAGGCCGATTCCTCGCCGTTTGCAAATTCGGCCGTGGGCTTAAGATCCCCAAGGGGCTCACACCCTACGAGTTCATCTGCAAAGCATGAGATTCACAGCCCAAACGCTTGATCCTCGATCCGCTCAGAAAGTCCGTCCAAAACAGCTAAACCGTTTCGGTGGCGTCAACTCGGGCGGCCTGACGTGTGGCATGGAGGAAGGCGAGCACGAAAACGATCGAGAGCACGAGCACGATCGTCGGAGCAGGAGCGCTGTCGATGAAGAAGGAGAGGTAGACACCCGCGAAGGAGCCGGTAACGGCGATGGCGACCGACAGAATGAGCATTGTGCTGAACTTGCGGGTCAGCAGAAATGCGATGGCGCCCGGGGCGATCAGCATGGCGATCGAAAGGATGATGCCGACCGCCTGCAGGGCGCCGACGATCGTGAGTGAGATCAGAGCAAGCAGTCCATAATGCAAGACACCGATCCTCAGTCCCACCGCCTTTGCCTGCGTCGGATCGAAAGCATGCAGCAGAAAGTCTTTCCACTTGACGCCGAGAATGCCCGCGGTGATCGCAGCGATCACGGCCGCCTGCCCAATGTCGCGCCAGGAGACGCCGAGCATGTCCCCGAACAGGATGTGGTCGAGATGCACGTCGGTCTGGATTTTAACGTAGAGCACCAGGCCCAATCCGAACATGCCGGAGAAGACGATGCCCATCACGGTGTCCTGCTTGATGCGGCTGTTGTCCTTCAGGAAGCCGGTGGCGATGGCGCAGAACATGCCGGCCACGAAGGCGCCAACGGCATAGGGAAAGCCGACGATATAGGCGATGACCACGCCGGGAAAGACCGCGTGGCTGATCGCATCGCCCATCAGCGACCAGCCCTTCAGCACCACGAAGCAGGACAGAAGCGCCATCGGCACGGCGACCAGCATCGAGATCACAAGCGCGTTGACCATGAATTCGAACTGGAAAGGCGAAAGCAGCGTATCGATGATACTCATCGCGCCGCCTCCAGGGCTAGCGCGGCCCTTCGGCGTGCGGCAAGCATTCCGTGCTTCGGGGCGAAGAAGAAGGCTAGCAGGAAGATCGCTGTCTGCAGCACGACGATGATGCCGCCGGTCGCTCCGTCGAGGAAGTAGCTCGCATAGGCGCCTGCGAAGCTGGTGATCGAGCCAATCGTGACCGCGATGAGCAGGAGCCGCGGGAAACGATCCGTCAGCAGATAGGCGGTCGCGCCCGGTGTCACCACCATGCAGATGACCAGGAACGCGCCGACTGTCTGCAGTGCCGCGACGGTCGAGGCGGAAAGCAGCGTGAAGAACATGATCTTGAGTACGGTCGGATTGAGACCGATCGACCGGGCATGGTTCTCGTCGAAGAAGGTGACCATCAGGTCCTTCCATTTGACGAGCAGGACGGCCAGCGACAGGAAGCCGATGATCGCGAGCTGGAGCGTATCCTCGGGTGTGATGGCGAGAATGTTGCCGAGGACGATCGTCTGGATGTTCACAGCCGCCGGCTTCAGCGACACCATGAACAGACCGAGCCCGAAGAAGGAGGAAAAGATCAGGCCGATGATGGCGTCTTCCTTGAGCTTGGTGCGTTGATTGAGGAAAAGCATGGCGGCGGCGGCAAGCCCGCCGGAAAAGAAGGCGCCGATGGAAAAGGGAAGGCCGAGCATATAGGCGCCCGCCACTCCGGGGACGATTGAATGCGAGAGCGCATCGCCGATCAGCGACCAGCCTTTCAGCATCAGGTAGCAGGAGAGAAAGGCACAGACGCCGCCGACGAGGGCCGAGACCCACATGGCGTTCAGCATGTAGTTGTAGGTGAAGGGTTCGGTGAGAATGGCCGTCATTCCCAGCCTCCGTCTTCCCCGTCCGATGCGCCCGCGGTCGCCTTGCCTTCGCGAAACACCAGGGGCCGTTCGTCGTCGCTGATCAGGCCGATCGATGTCGGTCTGCCGCTCGGGGCTTGGTTCAGGACGAAATGGCGCAGCACGCCGCCGAATGCCTTCTCCAGGTTTTCCTGGGTGAAGGTCTCGAAGGTCGGGCCATAGGCGAGTACCGTGCCCTTGATCAGGATGGTCCGGTCGCAGAATTCGGGCACGGAGCCGAGATTATGCGTCGAAACCAGCATCACGCGGCCCTCGTCGCGCAGTTCGCGAAGCAGCTTGATGATCTGCTCCTCGGTCTTGACGTCCACGCCCGTAAACGGCTCGTCGAGCAGGATCACTTTTCCGTCCTGTGCCAGCGCGCGGGCGAGGAAGACCCGCTTCTTCTGGCCGCCGGAGAGCTCGCCGATCTGCCGTTTGCGGAATTCGCTCATGTTGACGCGGGCAAGTGCCGCCGCCACCGCCTGGTGGTCGGCGGCGCTGGGAATACGCATAATGCCCATATGGCCGTAACGACCCATCATCACGACGTCCTCGACCAGAACGGGGAAGTTCCAGTCGACCTCTTCCGACTGCGGCACATAGGCAACGAGGTTCTTTCGCAGCGCGTCCTTGACCGGCATGCCGAGCACGCGGATATCGCCCTTGGCGAGGCGGATGAAGCCCATGATTGACTTGAAGAGGGTCGATTTTCCCGAGCCGTTGACGCCGACCAATGCGGTGATCGTGCCGGTGGGGGTGACGAAACTCGCGTCGCGCAATGCCGTATGGCCGTTGCGATAGGTGACGGTCGCGCCGTCCACCAGAATCCCGGTCCCCTCGAAGCCGGAGTCGACCTGCTTCTGCCGGCCGGGTTGAACACTCATTGAAACACCCCCATGAACACGTGAATCTGGACCCCGCCCGCGGGCGAGGTCCCTGTCGCCTGATCAGGACGAGGACGCCAGGCCCTTGGCGATGGTTTCCGACGTGACCTTGAGGAGATCGAGATAGGTCGGAACCGGACCATCGGCCTCGCTCAGCGAATCGACGTAAAGAACGCCGCCATATTTGGCGCCTGTCTCACGCGCCACCTGTTCGGCAGGCTTGGACGAGATCGTGCTCTCGGAGAAGACGACGGTGATGCCGTTTTTGCGAACGGCGTCAATCACCTTGCGCACCTGCTGCGGCGTTCCCTGCTGATCCGCATTGATCGGCCACAGGTACAGTTCCTTCAAACCGAAATCGCGGGCAAGGTAGGAGAAGGCGCCTTCGCTCGATACCAGCCATCGCTTGGCCTCAGGTACGGCGGCAAGCCGTGCCTTGATGGGCTCGACGGTCGCCTTGATCTTCTCCTTGTAAGCCTCGGCATTCGTCTTGTAGATCGCGGCATTGGCAGGATCGTACTTCACGAAGGCATCGCGGATATTGTCGACATAGATCAGTGCCGCCGCCGGCGACATCCAGGCGTGCGGATTCGGCTTGCCCTGATAAGGTCCTTCGGCAATGCCCATCGGCTCGACGCCTGTCGAGACCACCACTTCAGGCACGTCCTTCAGGTTCTGGAAGAACTTCTCGAACCAACGCTCCAGATTGAGGCCGTTCCACAGGACGAGCTGCGCGCCCTGGGCGCGCTGGATATCGCCCGGCGTCGGCTGGTAATTGTGGATCTCGGCGCCGGGCTTGGTAATGGATTCGACGACAGCCGCGTCACCCGCAACGTTCCTGGCGATGTCGGCGATGACGGTGAATGTCGTTACCGCCTTGAATTTTTCCTGCGCCGACGCCGGAACGACTGTCAGCACGGCCGCAAACGCCGCTCCCATCATCCCCGTCAGGATCGACCGTCTTACCTTATCGAGCATGAATATCTCCGGTGCTATTAAGAGTTAATTGCAGTTGGCGGTTCGAGCCTTCCCCGTGACTCTGCAAAGAGATGACTCCAGTCTTCCATATTCTGCAATTGCGAATGAATTGCAATAAAGATTTCGCAGTCGGACGCAAAATGATTGCGACGCCGCCCTCAAGATGGTTCTAAATTGGCAGTGACGCGGCTCGATCCTCCGCGCGGACTTTTTTGGATCGAGATGCGAGCCCCATGATATGCCAATGCAGCCGCGGCACTTTCGACGCGGGGCTATGGCGCGGTAGCGCCTGTTCCCGTGAGAAAAGAGGTTCTGGCATGTCTGAGCAAAGAGGTTGGCGTATGAAACATGCACTGGTGACGGGTGGCGGTCGCGGCATCGGTCTTGCGGCCGCCCTGGCGCTTCGGGACGCAGGCTATCGTGTGACGGCGACCGGGATCGATGCCGCCGAAATCGATGCCATGCCGAAGAGGGAAGGACTTGCCGGCGTCGTGCTCGACGTGCGCGATCAGGCCGCCGTCGAGAGGCTGATCGCTTCCTTCGACAGGCTCGATGGGGTCGTCAACTGCGCCGGCCTCATCCGGCGCGGAGGCGCGGAATTCGATCCCGCCACCTTCGCGGAGGTCATCGACGTCAATCTCTCGGGCACGATGCGAGTTTGCGTCGCGGCCAAGCCGCTGCTGGCGCGCGAGGGCGGCGCGATCGTCAATACCGCTTCCATGCTGTCCTTCTTCGGCGGACCTGCCGTGCCTGCCTACACCGCCAGCAAAGGCGGCATCGCACAGCTCACCAAATCGCTGGCCGTCGCCTGGGCGGCGGACAAGATCAGGGTCAACGCCGTGGCGCCCGGCTGGATCGCCACAGAGCTGACCCGTCCCCTCTACGAAGACGCAAGCCGAGCAGAGCCCATCCTGCAGCGCACCCCAATGCGCCGCTGGGGCAAACCGGAAGACGTCGCCGGCCCGATCGTCTTCCTGTGCTCGGAAGCGGCCGGCTTCATGACCGGCGTCATCCTGCCAGTCGATGGCGGCTATGCCGCAGCTTAAAAAAGAGAGGTTCCATGGCCTACCAATCTGTCCACCCTATGTCGCCGCCCGAAATCGTCGTCGCGGCGGTTCCCGAAGATGAACGGATGTGGGTTCCCCAGGCCCCCGATGTCTGGTTCCGCCCGCTGATGCTGAACACGCTGCAGGGCGGGTGGTGCAATCTCCTGCGGGTGCGGCGCGCGGGCATTCTCAGCCGTCATCGGCACCCCGGACCAGTCCACGGCTATGTCATCAAGGGCCGCTGGCGCTACCTCGAGCATGATTGGATCGCCACCGAAGGATCCTACGTCTTCGAACCGCCGGGCGAAACCCATACGCTGACCGTGCCTGACGATGTCGAGGAGATGATCACCTTCTTCAACATTTCAGGCTGTATGTACTATGTCGACGAAAACGGCGATCACACCGGCTTCGAGGATGTCTTCACCAAGATCGACATGTGCGCCGCCCATTATCATAAGGTCGGCCTCGGCGCCGATTTCGTGAAGCAGTTCGTCCGATAGCGTTGATGAGGTATCCTTCCGGCGGGCGGGGATGACACCCTCACCACCCGCCGCCGAAACGTTATTGCTACTCCTTCACCGCGCCCGTCATCGAAGACACGTAATAGTCGACGAAGAAGGAATAGAGGATGACCACAGGCAGTGAGCCGAACAGTGCGCCCGCCATCAGCGACCCCCATTCGAAGACGTCGCCGCGAACCAGTTCTGTCAGGACACCGACGGGAATGGTCTTATTCTCCGAGGACTGAATGAATGTCAGCGCGTAGATGAACTCATTCCAGGACAGCGTGAATGCGAAGATGCCGGCCGAGATAAGGCCCGGCACCGCAAGCGGCAGGATGATCTTCACCAGGATCTGCCAGCGGTTGGCGCCATCCACCAGCGCACTTTCCTCGAGCTCGAAGGGTATCGAGCGGAAATAGCCCATCAGCAGCCATGTGCAGAAGGGAATGAGGAAAGTCGGATAGGTGAAGATCAGCGCCAGGCGCGAGTCGTAGATTCCGAGCTTGAAGACGATGAAGGCGAGTGGGATGAAGAGGATGGACGGCGGAATGAGGTAGGCGAGAAAGATGACGAGGCCGATCTGGCGCGAGCCGGTGAAGCGCACACGCTCGATCGCATAGGCGCCGAAGACCGAGGCCACCAGCGACAGCGCCGTCGACCCCACAGCGACCAGCATCGTATTCCACAGCCACCCGGGATAGGATGTCTCGAGGAACAGGTATTTGATATGATCGAGGGTCGGCCCGATCACCCAGAACGGGCTGTAGTTGCTGTAATCCGTCAGCTGCTCGTTCGGCTTCACGGCGGTGATCGCCATCCAGTAGAAGGGAAAGAGCAGCACGAAGACGAAGACGGCCATCGGCAGGTAGAGCATCACCACGCGCCGCGGCAGGCGGTTCAGATAGCTCATGCCTTCGGCATTGTCGGTCAGGACCTCATCGGCCGTTTTCAGATTGGTCGACATGGCTTCCTCCTTAATCCTGTCCGCCCTGCTGCCATTTGCGGCGCTGCAGACCGAAGAAACTGAACATGATAGCGCCGAGCAGGAATGGCACCATGGCGACGGCGATGGCCGCCCCCTCGCCGAGCTGCCCGCCCGGAATGCCGCGCTGGAAGGAGAGGGTCGCCATCAGATGCGTGGCGTTGACCGGCCCGCCCTTGGTCAGCACGTAGATCAGCTGGAAGTCCGTGAAGGTGAAGAGCACCGAGAAGGTCATGACGACCGCGATGATCGGCGTCAGCATCGGCAGAGTCACATAGCGGAAACGCTGCCAACTGGTCGCGCCGTCGAGCGATGCCGCCTCCTGCAGCGAGGCCGGGATGGTCTGCAGGCCGGCGAGCAGCGAGATCGCCACGAAGGGAATGCCGCGCCAGACATTGGCGACGATGACGGCGATGCGTGCGTTGGTGGGATCGCCGAGGAAGTTGATCGGCGCGTCGATCAGCCCGAGCTTCATCAGCGACCAGGAGACGATCGAGAATTGGGAATCGTAGATCCACCAGAAGGCCAGCGCCGAAAGCACCGTCGGCACCACCCAGGGCAGGAGGACGATCGCCCGGAAGAAGGATTTGAACGGAAGGTGCTGGTTCAGAAGCAGCGCCAGCCAGAGGCCGAGCGCGAATTTCAGCACGGAGGCGATCAGTGTGTAGAGGATGGTGTTGAAGACCGACAGCCAGAAGACCGCGTCATCGGCCAGGAACTGGTAGTTCTCCAAGCCGATGAAGATGCCGTCCCGGCCGATCCGGGTATCGGTGAAGCCTAGCCAGACGCCGAGCCCCAATGGATACGTGAGAAAGCAGACGAGGAACACCGCGGCCGGGAGCATGAACAGGAAACCGAGCACGTTGTTGTTCTGCATGAGCGAGGAGATCGGGCCGCGCGTATCCCCGGATTTCAAGGTCGACATTGCTTGTCTCCAGATTGCATTCAGTCCTGAAGAGCTCGCGGCATGCCTCAAACCCGGCATGCCGCAGGTCTCGGCTCTGGATCAGACGCGGTAGTAGCGGTTCGCCCGGCGTTCGGCTTCCTTCATTGCGTCCTCGGGCGACTTCTGGCCGGTAACGGCGGCGGCATACATGTCGACCAGCACATAATCGGCCATGGTCCCCGCCGAGGCGTAGCCGAGCGGGCCGGCATAGCCGTTCGGACGCAGCCTTTCCGATGCGCGCGCATAGGGTGCATGGACCGGATCGGCGGTCCAGATCGGGTTCTTGGCGAAGGCCTTGAGGGGCTGACAGCAATAGGCGCTGGAGCCTTGGATCCAGGCGTTCATCTGGTCGGCTTCCATCATGAACTTGATATATGCCTTGGCCGCTTCCGGATATTTGGTGTGCTTGAAGAGCAGCAGCGAGCTCGTCTGGAAAAGCTCGACGCTCTTGCCGACCGGTCCGATCGGGAAGTTTGTCGTGCGCATGTCCTTGGCGATCTCGGCGAGATTCGGATCGTTCTTGGCCGTGTAATAGACCGAGACGCCATTTGCGATCAGCGATACCTGGCCGGCGAGGAAGGCGCGGTTGTTGTTGACGTCCTGCCAGCTTTCCGTGCCCGGAATGAAGGTCGCGTAGAGCTCCTTGGCATAGTTGATCGAGGCGAGCGTTTCCGGGCTGTTGATCGTTACCGTGCCGCTTTCATCGACCATTTTGCCGCCATGGCTCCAGAGCAGCCAATGGGCGTAGTTGTTGCCGTCGCCCACTGCCTTGCCGTGCGGGAAGCCGGCGGGCGTCCCTTTCGCCTTCATGGCCTTGCATAGCTCGAGGAAGCCTGCGGTATCATTCGGAAATTCGTTGAAGCCGGCCGCCTTGACGTGGCTGTCGCGATAGACGACGGCATTGCCGATCGTCGTCAGCGGCATGGCGATGAATTTGTCGTCGCGTGTAGCGTATCCCTTGAGGCCGTCGTACCAGCCCTCATACTTGTTGCCGAGATAGTTGCCGAGTTCGGTGAGATCGACCAGCTTGTCAGGATATTGATGCGCATCGTCGAACCAGCACATGATGAGGTCGGGGCCCGAGCCGACATTGGCCGCAACGGCTGCCTTCGGGCGGATATCCTCCCAGCTCTCCTTGTCGATGCGCACTTCCACGCCTGTGGCTTCGGTGAACTTCTTGGTATTGGCGATCCAGGCATCCTCGTCGCCCTTCACGAAAGGCGTCCAGCGCAGCAGCCGCAGGCTCGCGCCGCTTTCCGGCGTATAGGTCGGTTCGGCCTGCGCTAGGGATGGCTTGATGCCAAGGCCGGCGACACCGGCGACGGCTGCCGATGCGGCAAGAAATTCACGTCTCTTGATCGTCATGAGATTCCTCCTGATTGAAACAGCGGGAGCATTCTCCGGCATCCACCTCCCGCTTGGTGAATGGCGGCCTGGCATCCCGGGGGCGCAAGCTCCCCAGGGAGGCTGCGCCCCGTGGAGAAACTCGCCCCTCGAATGCTTGCGCTCCGGCGGAATGGAAGACTCCTCCTCCCCCTGGTCCCGCCGGATAGCCTCAGTCGGTCAATCTCCTGCCGCCTTCGGCGTCGAAGAGATGGACATGCTTGGCGTCGATAGCCACACGGATGGCTTCGCCCGGGCGGGCATCGACACGCTCGCGGAAGACGCAGCTGACATCGCTGCCGCCGAGGCGGACAGTCAGATGCGTCTCATAGCCGGTCGGCTCGATCACCACGATCTCGGCCGGCAGCCCGTTGGGATCGAGCGAGATATATTCGGGTCGCAGCCCGTAGACGAGATCGCGGCCGATAGCGCTCGCCGGCGGACTGGAGACAGGCAGCCGCGTTCCGTTGGCCGCGACGAATTGGCTGGGATCTTCCGGATCGAGCCGGCCATGGATCATGTTCATTGCCGGCGAGCCGATGAAGCCGCCGACGAAGAGATTGGCGGGGCGGTCGTAAAGCTCGAGCGGTGTGCCGATCTGCTCGACGATGCCGTCATGCATGACGACGATCTTGTCGGCCATCGTCATCGCCTCTATCTGGTCATGGGTGACGTAGACGGTCGTCGTCTTCAGGCGCTGATGCAGTTCCTTGATTTCCGCGCGCATGGCGACGCGCAGTTTCGCATCGAGGTTGGACAACGGCTCATCGAACAGGAAGACTTCCGGGTCGCGCACGATGGCTCGGCCCATGGCGACGCGCTGGCGCTGGCCGCCGGAAAGCTGACGTGGATAACGATCGAGCAGCTTGTCGAGGCCCAGGATGCCGGCGGCATATTTCACCCGCTTTTCGGCTTCCGCCTTCGGCGCCTTGTTGAGCATGAGCGAAAAGCCCATGTTCTGCTCCACCGTCATATGCGGGTAGAGCGCATAATTCTGGAACACCATGGCAATGTCGCGATCCTTCGGCGGCAGCGTATTGACGACGCGTCCGCCGATCTTGATCTCGCCGCCGGAAATGTTCTCGAGCCCGGCCAGCATCCTCAGAAGCGTGGACTTGCCGCAGCCCGAGGGGCCGACGAGGATGACGAATTCGCCGTCGGCGATATCGATGTCCACCCCCTTGATGACGGGATGCGCACCGAATGATTTCCGGACGTCTTCGAATTGAACGTTTGCCATACTCCCTCCTCCCAGATCATAAGCACTGCATATATGTCGCCGGCGGCTGCCTGTCTCCTTACCCCCGTCCAACGAAGGGCATTTTCGTCGCCATGACAGTCATGGTCAGCACATTTGCGCTGAGCGGCAGGCCAGCCATGTAGACGACCGCGTCGGCGATATGGGCCGGGTCGATCGTCGCCTCCGCGGCGATGCTGCCGTTCGCCTGCAGCACGCCGGCGGCAATTCTCGTCGTCATGTCACTTGCGGCATTGCCGATATCGATCTGGCCGCAGGCGATGTCGAATTCGCGCCCGTCAAGGGCAGTGGATTTCGTCAGCCCGGTTATGGCGTGCTTGGTTGCCGTATAAGGCGCCGAATTGGGGCGCGGCGTCGTCGCCGAGACGGAGCCGTTGTTGATGATGCGCCCGCCGCGCGGGTTCTGGCTCTTCATCAGGCGGAAGGCCTGCTGCGTGCAGAGGAAGGCGCCGGTGAGATTGGCGGCGACGATGGCACCCCATTGCTCGAAGGAAACCTCCTCGAGCGGCACTCCCGGCACGGTGACGCCGGCATTGTTGACCAAAAGGTCGAGCCGCCCGTATTTCTCCGAGATCGCATCGAACAGAGCCCGCACCGAAGCGGGGTCGCCGACATCGGCGGGAACCGCGGAAAACTCGGCCTCCGTTTCTCTGCCTAGCTCATTCGCCGCCTTCTCAAGCACATCGGCCCGTCGTCCTGAAATCACGACGCTGTAGCCGGCAGCGCCGAGTCCCTTTGATATGGCACGCCCGACGCCGGTGCCACCGCCGGTAACAAGCGCGATCCTTGGTTCTCCGCTCGCCGATAAGCTCACGCAATCCTCCCGCCGAGTTCATCCTCGATATGCACCTGCAGAATTTCGTCGAAGCTTGTCTCCGCCTTGAAGCCCAGGGAAGAGGCCCTCTCGGCATTAAACTGGGTCGGCCAGCCGGCGACGATGCGCTCGATCACCGGATCAGGCACGCTTTTGATGAGGGCGACCGCCTTGTCGCCCGCAACGCGGCGCAAGGCTTCAATCTCTTCGGAGACCAGCGCCGAGAGCCCCGGCATGGTGAGGTTGCGCCGCGCGCCGATCCTCGCCGTATCGATCGTCGCGGCATGGACGAAGAAGCCGACGGCCGCGCGCGGACTTGCAAACCAGTGCCGCACGCTGTCGCTGACTGGCAGTATGGCCTCCTTGCCGACCAGCGGCTCGCGCAGGATATTGGAAAAGAAACCCGAGGCCGCCTTGTTCGGTGCGCCGGGGCGTACGCAGATCGTCGGCAGCCGGATGCCGATGCCGTCGAAGATGCCGCGACGGGAATAATCGGCAAGCAGCAGTTCGGCGACCGCCTTCTGGGTGCCGTAGCTCGTCAGCGGCGTTGTGAAGAACTCGTCCGGAATGACCTCCGGGAACGGCGTGCCGAAGACAGCGATCGAGGAGGCGAAGACGACGCGCGGTACATAGGCGCTCTTCAGGCCGAATTGGCGGATCGCGTCGAAAAGCGCGCGCGTGCCGTCGAGATTGACGGCGTAACCCTTGTCGAAATCCGCCTCGGCCTCGCCGGAAACGATTGCGGCGAGATGGAAGATCAGGTCCGGCCGGTTTTCGATGAGCTTGTCGGCCGCGCCGACCGCGGAGAGGTCGACCGTCATCGCCGTGGAGACGGACTGGAGCGTTTCCGGCACCGGCGGCTGAAAGGCGTCCACCAGCGTCAGGCGAGTGACGGGCCGGTCGAAAACCAGCGGCTCGCGCGCGATCCTCTCGACCAGCTTGCGGCCGATCATGCCGGCCGCGCCCAAAATCATCACATGCATATCGGCTCTTCCTCCCGTCGGCCGGCGTCTCGCTCAAAATCGCGCTGCTCGTCATTGTCCTTGCGGACCCTTGGCCCGAGCCGGGCGCTCGGGAAGCGGCCCGGTCGGCACATGCCAGAGCGAATTCAGATAGGTTTGCAACCGGCGGGTCAAGTCACCTTTCCTGATCCGCAGGTGATTGTAATCGAACATGAGTTGTCGGCTGTTTCGAAGCCCTTCCCTTCAGCCCGTCGACCCCGATCCGATAACCATTGCCTTCGCTATCTCCCGCATGGCTTCTCTCCCCGCTTCCGATCACTGTTATCGATACCGGTATCGGTAACAACGCCTATTTTTGACGTGTATGTCAAGTAGTGAGTGTTTTCCTTTTTGAGAAAAGAGCCTATGAATCTGACGTTGCCCGGTGGCGGGGCAATTCGACGATGGGGTCGGTGCGATGCGTAAATCCACACTGGAAGAAGTTGCCGCTGCGGCCGGCGTCAGCAAGATGACGGCATCGCGCGCACTTCGCGGCGCCGCCGACGTCTCCAAGGAGACCCGCGAAAAAGTGCTTGAGCAGGCCGAGCGGCTAAGCTATGTCGGCAACCGGCTTGCGCTCTCACTGTCTTCGCAGCGCACGAACCTCGTCGCCGTCGTCGTTCCCAGCATGTCGAACATCGTCTTTCCCGAAATGTTGGCGGGCATTTCGGCCGGGCTGCGAGGATCCGGCATGCAGGCGGTCTTCGGCATCTCCGATTACGATATGACGAAAGAACGCGAGATTATTCGCGACATGCTCTCCTGGCGGCCTGCCGCCATCATTGTGACGGGTCTCGACCAGCCGGCAGAAACAGTCAGAATGCTGCAGAATGCAGCCATCCCGGTCATCCAGCTGATGGACCTCGACGGCACGCCGATTGATTTCAACGTCGGCCTTTCGCACGGCAAGGCTGGAGAAGAGATGGCAAAAGCGCTTTTGGCGGCCGGCCGGCGGCGGTTCGGCTATATCGGCAGCGCGACCGACAGGGATCTGCGCGCCGGCAAGCGAAAGGCCGGCTTCGAGAAGGTGCTGCGCGAGAGCGGCCTTTCTTTCGTCGACGAGCGGATCAACGCCGCCTACTCCTCGGTGGCGCACGGCAAGCGGCTATCGATGTCGATGCTTGCGGCGACCAGGGATCTCGATTGCATCTATTATTCCAACGATGACATGGCAACGGGCGGCGTCTTCGCCTGCCTGGAACTCGGCATTCCCAGCCCTGCGGAAATCCTGATAGCCGGATTCAATGGGCTGGATGTCGCCAGCGCCCTCCCCGTCAGGATCGCAACCTCGATCTCGCCACGGCGTCAGATGGGTGAAGTGGCCGCCGCGCTTCTGCTCGCTGCGAGCAGCGGTGAAAGTCAGATATCCGAAAAAGTAATTGCCTTCACTCCGGAGATCACCGGAGTCTATTGAGGAATGCCTCGTGCTCGCCTCCAATGCGCTGGCCCGGCCGTTCCTTTATTGCTGTCGAAAGAGAACGATGGCAGAGACCCGGTTCCTAGACGCGACCGAGCTGTTTTACCAGATCGGCAAGCATGGGGAGCTGGCCCTTGAGAATCTTGATCTCAGCCTCCGCAGTAGCAAACCATCCGGCGCGGTCGACCTCGGGAAAACTTTGGATCCGGCCCGATCGCGGCGGCCATTCGATCTGAAACTCTGAACTCCGGACCGTCTCGACATCAAGCGATGCGTCCGCCTCCACGGACCAGACGACCACCACCTTTCCGCCGGGTTGGCGATATTCTCCGAGCCGGGCGAAGGTTCCTTGAAGTTCGGCGCCGAGCTCCTCCTGCGCCTCCCGGATCGCTGCCGACAGTTCGTCTTCACCGGCTTCGATCAATCCTTTCGGGATCGACCAGGCGCCCTCGTCCTTCTTCGCCCAGAAGGGACCGCCGGGATGGACGAGCAGGACCTCCAGCCTCGTCTCGAGAAGGCGGTAGATGAGAAGCCCGGCGCTACGGACCGGCATCGACAATTCCCTCAATGATCATGCTCTTTCCCCAGACGACAACTTTCCGCGCGGTGGCGCGTTAGAGGTGACAGCCACACAGACGCGCGGAGAATATCATGCCCAAAGGATTTCGTTTCGACCTGCTTGCCAAGAGCGGCTATGTGGCGCGCGGCGCCGTGTTCCTTCTTGTGGCAGGCCTGGCCCTCTTCTCCGGCGTCGCCGGGGGTGAGCCGGAAACGAAATCGGCACTTGCGACGCTTCTCGCACAGCCCTTCGGCCGCGTCTGGGTCGGACTTATCGGCATCGGACTTCTTGGTTTCGTCGGCTGGCGACTGGCGCAGTCCTTGGCGGACAGCGACGGCCATGGCAGCGATACCAAGGGCGTCGCGATCCGCACCGTTCTCTTCGGCAGCGCCGTGGTCTACCTCGGACTTGCCGGATACGCGCTGGGACACGCACTCTTCAGCGGCGGCGGAAGCCAAGGATCGGGTGAGAAGGGATTGGCCCAATGGATCATGTCGCAGCCGTTCGGCGCCTATCTTGCCGTAGCCGTCGGCCTCGGCTTCATCATCGGCGGGGTCGTGACGGCAGCCAAGGGCATTACCAAGAAATTCAGGCGCTATCTCAGGCTCGCCGACGCCAGCGGCGTAGTGACCACCGTCTGCATATACGGCCTCGTTGCACGCGGCGTTGTCTTCGCGATCACAGGACTCTTTTTCGCCTATGCGGGTTTTCGCGTCGACCCTCAACAGGCGGGCAGCATGGCGGACGCGCTTGAATGGGTGAGGCAGCTGCCTTTCGGCTCGATCCTCTATATCGCCGTTGCGATCGGACTGGCAGCCTTCGGCGTCTACAATCTCATCGAAGCGCGCTACCGTATTGTGCGAAGCCCGTCTCTCGATGACGTGAAAGCTTCGATCCCGACACCTGGCCACTAGCGCTTTCCAACCGAGCGGGCTGCGCCATCTCTGTCAAATGATCTACTTCACCGGCGATACCCACTTTGCAGATCCTCGCGTCCTTCGCATCGACCGACGCCCCTTTCCCGACATGACTTCCCATGACGTGACGCTGATCAGGAACTGGAACGAGATCGTTGATCCGCAGGACGACATCTGGCATCTCGGCGACTTCATGTCTTTCCGCGGCGGGGACTGTGACCAGCTCCTTTCGATGCTGAACGGGCGAAAGCACCTCATCATCGGCAATAATGACCCTCCGACGACGACAGAGGCGACGGGGGGGGCGAGCGTTCAGCACTATAGCGAGATGACGCTGGACGATCATCTGTTGATCCTTTGCCACTATCCGTTCCGCACATGGAACAAGATGGGCAAGAAGTCGATCAATCTGCACGGACATTCCCATGGTCGCCTGAAGCCCCTGCCCCGCCAGTACGACGTCGGGGTCGATGCCCAGGGCCTCAGGCCCGTATCGCTGGAGTCCTTGTTGTCAACGAAGCGAGGGCCGTGATTCCGCCTCATCGGGAACATTTCCAATGGGCGGGAACCGACGCCGCCCGGCGAGGTTGGGCAGTGTTTTCTCAACCAAAGGAACTTCCTGATGTTTATGCGCGTCGATCAATTGCAGGCGGAATTGCCCGCGCCAAAGGCCGCAGACCCAAATGCGGCCGCAGCCCTCCAGGAGCTGCTTGGCGGCAAATACGGAGAGATGTCGACTCTCGGCAACTACATGTTCCAGAGTTTCAACTTCCGCTCCAAATCGAAGCTCCGGCCGTTCTACAGCCTGGTCGCCAGTATTACCGCCGAGGAGCTCGGCCATGTCGAGCTTGTCAGCAACGGCGTCGCCATGCTTGCCAACGGCCCTGACATGCCCGATGGCGACGCAGGCGATGGCGGCGACATTTCCGGCGCGCCCTTCGAGGACATGAAGGACATCCGCCTTGCCGCGAGCTTCCTGTCGGGCGGCGGCGGCGCAATGCCGGTCAATAGCAACGGCGCCCCGTGGAACAACGACTTCATCACCACGACCGGCAACATCGTCTTCGACCTGCTGCACAACTTTCATCTCGAATGCGGCGCCAGGCTTCATAAGCTCAGGGTCTACGAAACTGTTACGGACCCGACCGGGCGCGAAGTCTGCGGCTATTTGCTTGTCCGTGGCTCAGTGCATGCGCATGCCTATGCGCTTGCGTTGAAGAAGATCACCGGCGTCGAGATCGAGAAGTTTCTCCCCTGCCCCAACATCCCGCTCGCCAACATTCCGGAGGCGCAGAAATACCTCGACGAAGGATCGCATCGCCGCCTCTACACCTGGAGCCCGAACGACTACAAGGAAATCGCCGGCATCTGGAGCAATGACGAAGTCGCGCTGCCGGACGATCCGCCGGGCGAGCTCGAAGTCGTCGAGGGCATGCCGGAAGGCGGTAAGATCCACCAGCTTGTCGGTGTTCCCTCCGCCTTCACGCCCGACTACGCGCCGGAAGAGATGTTCGAGATCGCCCAAAAGCTGTACAAGAAATCGCTGTAGGCAGACGACTGGCAGGTGATGCCCTCGAGCGGGAACAAGTGCTCAAGGCCGACGCGGTGTCGGCCTTTTCTTTCGCCGAGGCGAGAGGTTCGATGGCGTGGCTAAAGCGGTTCAGTTTCTCACCGAAGCGCAGAACCTGTCTGACCTTTTGTATTTTTTGCAGTTCCGGACGGAAAACCGCTTCGCACTTTTCCTGGAATTGCTCTAGGGAAAATGCATGAAAAGCACGGAGCGGCAGAAAGAGGTCAAGGAGTGGTTCTCTTCGCTGGCGCCTGTCCGGCCGATCGAGATGATCGGCCTGTGGCGAGGCGCGGGCATCCCAT
Source organism: Rhizobium bangladeshense (assembly GCF_017357245.1). Lineage (NCBI taxonomy): Bacteria > Pseudomonadati > Pseudomonadota > Alphaproteobacteria > Hyphomicrobiales > Rhizobiaceae > Rhizobium > Rhizobium bangladeshense. Next base: position 186,581 of record NZ_CP071613.1, read on the forward strand.
CGGACCACCCGCTCGACGGCGTTCTCGAGAATCTGGGCTGGTTCGGTAAGCGGTTTCATGAGGATATGCGCGCGGACGCCCTCCTGTTCCAGTGGCGGTCGGATCGGCTCGTGGCGATCGAACCCGGGATCTTTCCAATCAGACTGGCGATCAAGGCAGCACCGTTCGGCCGAACCAGGGTCGCGCGGAACTGGTTCTCCTATCTCCAGAAGGCATTGCGGGCGCGGGGTACGACAGCGTCGCTGAAGCTTCAGACGTTCGAGAGTGTTTCCACTGCCGCGATGGTCTACGACCGGCAGCCGATCGCCGACTACTTCCGCAGGACGGGAGACGACGAGGTGGCCGGTATGATGTGCGTCGACGGCGATGCCCGTCGCTATTTTTTCACGCTGCGGAGGATCGACGCCCCATCGCAGTGACAGGGGGAATGAACAGGAAGCAGGATGCCACTCGGATGCAATGGCTGCACGAGCGCCCGAGGTGGGAACAATCTGCCTTACTCATCTGTTAAAGCGTCACGCAACCCGGGGGGATTTTATGCGCGCTGCTCTGATCGCCATTATGCTCTCGCTCTCCTGCTTGCCGGCTAAGGCAATAGCGTCGGAGGCAGGATTTCTTCAATCTCTGGCCGGGGACTGGAGCGGAACCGGAATGGTGCTCACCAAGATAGGCGGCACGAACCTCAAGGTCTCCTGCACTCTCCGATCCGATGCGGGTGCATCTGCCGTCTCGATGAACGGGACGTGTCGCGGCCTTGCGGTTTTCACCAGAACCTTCTCAGCGACTGTAAAGGCCGCCGGAAATGGTTATACCGGTAAGTATGTCGGACCATCAGGACTGCCGTCGAAGCTTGCAGGAAGCAGGAAAGGCGCCGCCCTTAACCTGCGTGTGACCTGGGCGCGGGTGGTCAACGGGGATCGCGATGCCATTTTGCTGATCGAGAAAATCGGGCAGAACAGGCTTCGACTGCAGACCGTCGACCAGGACCCTGCTTCCGGGCAGTCAGTCGTGACCAGCCGGATCGATTTGCAGCGGCCCTCCCTGGCAGAAAGATAGGCGGCCGGGCCGCTGCTCTCGGGGGAGCGACGGCTCGGTCACACCTTCAGTGCTTTTTGGCGCGATGGTCGCCGCGGTCGCCTTCTCCGGGCTTCGCATCATTTTTTGCGCGCTTCCGCTTGTCTGCCGACAACGAGCGGCCGACGTCGGCTGACTCGGTGAAGCGGCCGTTATCGTCGCGGCGGACGTAGCGCTTGTCTGTGCCTGTATCGATGAGTTCGCGCTTGGACATGGTGGTCTCCTGCTGTTGGAGCAGGGAAAACGCACGAGATTCCAAAAGGATGCATAGCCGTCATTTCCGACGCGCAGCTTCTGCCGCGGACGAAGCCTACGCGGCCATCCTGACGAGCGCGTCGGAAAGCTGACGGGTATCATAAGGCTTGGAGAAGAAGAGGCCGCGCTCGGGCAAATCACCCGCATTGGGCTGCTTCATGCCGGAGACGATGATGATTTCCACGGGCGGCCAACGGTCACGGACGGCCCTTGCCAGCATCAAACCGTCCATGCTCCCCGGCATGTCGATGTCGGTAAACAGGATCCGGATGCCCGGCACTCTTTCGAAGAGCATGAGCGCCTCGTCGGCATTGTGTGCCTCGAGCGCTTCAAAGCCTGCCTCCTCGACGATCGCGACCGCCATCATCAGCAGCAGAGCTTCGTCCTCGACTACGACTACCTTCGTTTTCATGTCTGGCTCGTATGCTTTACGTCCCGGCTCAGTGGGTCAACTTCGCCTTTGGCAACCGGTTCCCCGATCGAAAATATAACTTGGAACACGAGACCTTCGGCCCGATAGTCAGCGTGGGATCGCGCTTGCGCCTTCGACGGGAAGGCACGTTCTATGAGCACGGAGCCGAAGCCTTTTTTCGTTGGCGTCGAGACTGGCGGTCCGCCCGCTTCGGTCCACAGGAGACGGACCCGTCCATCATCGTGCCTCCACTCTATGGTGACTGTTCCATTGTCGCTGCCGAGGCTTCCATACTTGGTTGCATTGGTCGCCAGCTCATGAATGACGAGCGAGAGCGGCAGGGCGGTTTCTGCGGGAAGAACCACGTCCGGGCCGTCGAGACGAATGCGCTCGGTTTGCGAGGTGACATGCGCCCGCAGTGCTGCGGATACGATTTCCCGGACGGGCGAAGCCGACCCCTCCCGAGACAGAATGAGGTCATAAGTGCCGGCGAGGGCTGCGAGCCTCTCGGCGAAGGAACTGTATCTCTCCGGATCGGAGCGGGAGAACGTTTGCCGGGCTATCGCCTGCACGAGTGTAAAGCCATTCTTGACGCGATGCGCCAGCTCGCGGACGAGAAGGCTCCGCTCTTCCTCCGCCTCCTGGTTCTGGCGTCTGCGCTCTTCGAGTTCATCGAGCAGCCGGTCGAAGGTTGCGCCGACGAGCCCCAGCTCGTCCGGTCCCTTCATGCCTGTCCGCGCCGTCGTCTGGCCGCTGCGCCACTTCTCCATCACATCCGCGATCCTGGAGATCGGCGCCAGGATGAAGCGATTGCCGATGAAGATCGCGGCGAGGAAGGCGAAGAGCGCGCCGCCGATGATGGCGAGCGTATTCATCAGCGTCGCCCGGTCGATCGGCGCGAAGGCTTCCGGTTTCGAGAAGCCGGCGCTGACATAGAGGGGGTTGGAAGGCAAGGCTATCGGGCGATAACCAAGGATGCGCGCTGTTCCGTCCTGACCGGTGATTTCGATCACATCAGGTTGTTCGGCGTGAATCAGCCGTCGGTATTCCTCGGGCACCACCGTGCCGACGAACTGTTCGGGAGAGGGAACGTGCGCGACGATGGTTCCCTTGCCGTCGGCGATGGTCACGGCATTGCCGGGAGCAACGCCACGCTCGGTGATGCGGTTCTGCAGCCAGTCCAGCCGGATTCCGCTGATGATGACGGCCTTGATGGTATCGCCTTCCATCAAAGGCATCGCAAGCGGCAGCACTGGGCGGTCGGAAAGGCGGCTCTGCGTGTAGGTGCCGACGGAGAAGTCTTTGGTTTCCAGGGTCTGCCGGAAGTAATCGCGATCGGAAAAGACCACGCCCTCGGGAAAAGCCATGCTTCCGCAGATAGGCCGCCCATCGATGCCGGCGACGAAGATCGTGCGGATGTTCGGAATGCTTTCGGCGACCGATTTCAGGGCGTCGTTGCAAACCTGGACGTCGAGGTGCCTGACGGAAGGCATGGCGGACACGGAGACGAGAAGGGCGTGCAGCCCCTCAATGATCCGTTCGACTTCCGAGGACGCTTGCCTCGCCGCCTGTGCCGCGGAGGTGCGCACTTCCTCATTGCGCTGATGGCGAAGCGCGACTTCGTTGTAGAAGAGCATCGCAACCACAGGCGCCAGCGCCGCGACCGCAACCGCAACCAGTTTGAGTCTCATCCTGTCCCCTCTCGGAAAAGGGTTGGTAGCATGATCGAGACGATCTGGCCCAGACCGCGCGAGGAATCTTGTTTACAAAATATCAACATACGAATCCCGATGCCTGTGCTTAAGCCTTGCCGAGCTTCGCATCGCGGCTAGTTAAGTCGAAGATGAGTGATGCCAAAAGCACTTCCTCTGAAAACTCTCCCGCCGGGTCTTTGCCGCCATGGCCGCTCACTGGCGCAATGGCCGATGAGGTCGAACGTCTCTTATCAGGCCGCACCCGCGATATTCGCCTGAAAGGTGAGCTGCGCCGCCGGTTCGAAGAAAGGTTATGGCGACAGACGTCGAAGGTCATCCGCTCCTGGATGATCTGGGTCGCCTTCGTCGATGTCCTGACGCTGGCGCTGAACGCCATCCTGCTTCCCCATGAGGTCGTCCTCTCGATGATCGCGCCCGCCTGCCTTTTGCCGCCGGCAGCGATTTTGACCGCGGTTGTTTGGAGCAAGCCGCGCCCGGCCGTCGTTCAGCAGGCGTCGCTGCTTGTGGGAATGTTCCTCATTCTCCTCTCGGTCGCGCTCGTCGGCGTTTTTGCTGGCGGTGAATATTACGAGCGGCATTTAAGCATCATGTTGTTCGTCGCGACGAGCGCAATCACTATCTTCAGCGTGCCGTTGGCCTTGACGATCGCAATCGCCTGTTATGCCCTTTGTCTCTATTTCATCCTTCAATGGCACAACCCGCTTTTGGAAGCGGGCAGCGTCATCGCCGCCACCCTGTTCTTTTCCTGTGGGATCATCGCGACGGTGGTCGCCAGGCGGACGATGAACATCCTGGCGCAGAAGACATTTCTCCTGGACTGCAGGGATCAGCGCCGTGTCGCGGAGCTTGCAGACGCGAACGCCCGATTGGAGCGGCTGGCCAGAACCGATCCGCTGACAGGAATTGCCAACCGCCGTTGGATGATGGAAACCCTCGAGGGCCTGTGGCGCGATGGCCGTGAAACCGGGGTCGTCGCAGCCATGCTGATGTGCGACATCGATCATTTCAAGGCGCTGAACGATCGGCTTGGACATAGCGAAGGAGATCGCTGCCTCGTTAAGGTCGCCGGCATCATCCAGAGCTGTGTGCGCGCCGATCGCGATCTCGTCTCGCGACATGGCGGCGAGGAATTTCTCATCGTGCTTCCGGATGTCGATGAAGAAGAGGCCGTCGCGGTTGCCAAGCGAATACGCGAGAGCGTGGAAGCCGCCGCCCTGCCGAACCCAGCCTCTAGCGTCGGCCCCTCAGTGACGCTGAGCGTCGGCGTGGCGTTCAAGTCGGTTCTCGACAAGGATGTTTCGTTGGCCAATCTCCAGCACGAAGCCGACATGGCGCTTTATCGCGCCAAGGAAGCCGGACGCAACCAGGTCTCGGTCTTTCGTCGGCTGTCAGCTGCCGGCCAGATCGCTGCCCGACGCCAGGGGTAGCGGTAGCCAGTTCGATCAGAGCTCTTTCTCCCGAACAATCATCCAGCCTGCGGCCAACATAATCGCGCCCCAGGCCAAAAAGCCGATATCCCAGTAGATCCACAACGAACGGTCGACCGTTTCATTCACGTGATGGATGCCGAGCAGTTGATGACTGACAAGTCCCTCTACAAGGTTGAACAGGCCGAACCCGATCAGAATCGTGCCGATCAACTCCCTCGTCGACCAGCCGAAATGCGGGCGGCGTGCGTGGCGCCAAAGAATAAGCAGGCCTGCGAGGAAAAACAGGTAGGTGGCGGAGTGGAAGACCCCATCCCAGAAGGTGTTGGACTGAAGGTTCTCGAATGAGGGAGCTGGATACCACCCGCTGAACATGTGATGCCATTGCAGAAGCTGGTGGAAAATGATGCCATCAAAGAAACCGCCGAGCCCCAGGCCGAACAGGACGCCCGATGATCGCGGGAAGGCTAGCCGTGCGGCCACGCGGGTGACCGCGGTCATCGGATCACCAGGATCAATGCCATCGCGATGGCGGAGATGAACCCGGTGGCGCTCAGACCGAACGTCAGATATTCGGCCGCTTTTTGCCGGTGAGGGTCAAGCTCCACGTTCCCGATGACAGCCGCGAGGCCCCCGACCAACCAGCTCGCTAAGGTCAATATGCCGAGGAAGAGCGCCCATTGCGTTGCTGTGTCCATTGTCTTGCTCTCATGCAACTACTTTTCCTTGCAGGGAATGCTCCTGCGGCATCCTGAACAACACAGCCCGGGTTTTGTTTCCGTGCGGTATCGCACTCGGCTTGGAGACGGTCGCGCAGGTCAGAGCAAGGGATGAGCAACCCCTTCGAGGGCCGGGCCGCGGCGGCATCTAAAACGTAAGCTGCACCTTACAGGCGGCCGTGCGATCGCCGGCGAGTGTGAAGGCCGCATTCGCCTGTTCAAGCGGCAGGCTGTGGCTGATGATCGGCCGGACATCGATCTTGCGGCTCGCGATCAGCTTGGTGGCCGTGGCGAACTCCTCGTGGAACCGCTGCGTGCCGTGGATATGCAGCTCCTTGCCGACAATGGCGTTGAGCGGCACCGGGATCTCGCCCGTGACGCCGACCTGCACGAGCGTGCCGCGCGGCCGGATGGCGGCGATTGCGCTCCGGATCGCGGGTGCGGCGGCGGAGCATTCGAAGACGAGATCGAAATAGCCCTTGCCCGTCTCGAATTCGGCAAGCGCAGCCGCATCCCGGGAGACGTTGATCGTGCGGCTGGCGCCCATCGCTTTCGCCCGCTCCAGCGCCGCCTCGGCCAGATCGGTCACCACGATCTCGGCCGCGCCGTAATGACGGGCGGCGGCAACCATCAGGCAGCCGATCGGGCCGGCGCCGGTGACGAGGACGCGTTTGCCCGGTATCTCGCCGGCGCGCGATGCGGCATGCAGGCAGACGGCGAGCGGCTCGCTGCAGGCGGCTTCGGCGGCTGTCGTCTCGGCTCCCATTTCGAAACATTGGCCGGCCGGCACCACCAGCCAGTCGCGGAACATGCCCTGCTCATGCGGCAGGCGCATCGCGCTGCCCATGAAGCGCATGTCGAGGCAGTGGATCGGCAGCCCCTTGCCGCAATATTCGCAATGGCCGCAGGGCTGGCTCGGATTGACCGCGACCAGCGTGCCCGCTTTGAGTTCGACCCCCTCGCCCGCCCGGCTCACCCTCCCCGAGGCCTCGTGGCCCGGTATGATAGGCTCGCGCACCCTGACCGGCCCGAAGCCGCCATCCTGGTAATAATGCAGGTCGGAGCCGCAGATGCCTGCGGCCGCCATTTTCAGAAGCACCTCACCCGGCCCGGGGGCGGGAACGGTATCGGTTTCGACCCTGAGATCGCCCTTCTGGTAAAGCCGTGCCAGACGCGTCTGCATCCTATCTCTCCTATCTCAACAGTCCAAGCTGCTGCGGCAGCCAGAGCGATACGGCGGGAATGAAGGTGATCAGCATCAGCGCCAGGAAGAGCGGCACCAGCCAGGGCAGAATCGCCATCGTCGTGCGTTCGACCGAGAGTTTGGCGACCCGTGACAGAACGAAGAGCACCATGCCGAGCGGTGGGTGAAGCAGGCCGATCATCAGGTTCAGCGTCATGATCAGGCCGAACTGAACCGGATCGATTCCGAACTTGGCGACAATCGGCAGAAGGATCGGCACGAGGATGGTGATCGCCGCGATCGTATCCAAGAAGCAGCCGACGAAGAGCATCAGAAGGTTCACCAGGATCAGGAACACCCATTTATTGTCCGTGATCGACAGGATCGCATCCGAAAGCAGCTGCGCGGCCTGGCTCACTGTCAGCAGCCATGCAAAGACAGATGCGGCGGTAACGATGAACAGAACGGATGCCGTTGTCTCGATCGTGTCGAAGCTTGCCTTGGCGAGCGTCGAGAGCGTCATCGTACGGTAGCGCACGAGGCCGAGGAACAGCGACCAGAGGACGGCCGCGACGGCGGCTTCCGTCGGCGTGAACCAGCCCATGGTCATGCCGCCGATCAGGATGACCGGGGTCATCAGCGCCATGACGGCGGAGAAGCTGAAGTACCAGTCGAGCGCCAGAAGCACGAGAAGGGCGATGCCTGCCGCTGCGTTCATCGAAACACCCGCCCGCATCATCAGATAGATCGCCACAGGTACCAGGAGGACGATGACGATCTCCATGCCGGCAGACAAGAGCTGGCGTATATTGAAGGGGGCGTCAGAACCCCAGCGCCTGCGATAGGCAAAGGCGGCGACGGTGATCATCATCAGGAGCGTCATCACGATGCCGGGCAGGATACCGGCCATGAAAAGCGCGCCGATCGAGACATTCGCCATCATGCCGTAGATGACGAAAGGCAGAGACGGCGGAAAGATGGGTCCTAGCGTGGCGGAGGCCGCCGTGACACCGACCGCCGCCTCGACCGGATAACCATGGTCCTTCATCGCCTTGATTTCGATCGTGCCGATGCCGGCGGCATCCGCAAGGGCAGTGCCCGACATTCCGGAGAAGATCACGGAGCCGATGATGTTGACCTGCGCCAGCCCGCCCTTCATCCAGCCGACCAGCGCGACGGCGAAGGAATAGATGCGGCCGGTGACGCCGGCGGAATTCATAAGGTTGCCGGCGAGGATGAAGAAGGGCACGGCCAGCAGCGGAAAACTTTCGACGCCGGCGATCATGCGCTGGGCGACGATGATATCGGGCGCCACGCCGTAAAGGACGATATAGAGCACGGAGGCGACGGCCATCGAGATGGCGACGGGCACGCCGACCAGCATCAGAACCAGGAACGAGCCAAGAAGCAGCAGCATCGGATCACCCCTCTACGGCCTGGAATTCTTCGGGCCGCTCCAGCACGGAGTAGCCGCGGCGCATATTGGCGATGAAGACGATGACCGCGCGGATCAGCATCAGCACGAAGGCAACAAGCACGGAGTAGAAGACGATGTTGCGCGGCAGGTCGATGGTGACCATCTGTTCGTCCGCGACGATGTCGACGTAACGCCACATCAAATAGCAGCCATAGGCGAAGAAGCCGATGCGGACGATATCGACGAAGGTTGCCAGCACGCGCGCCAGCCCTGCCGGCATGTAGTGATAGAACACGTCCACCTGGATATGCCGCGACATGCGCACGCACATGGCGGAACCGAGGAACACGACGCCGATCAGGCAGTTGATCGCGATTTCCTCGGTCCAGGCATAGCTGTCGTTCAGCACGTAACGCGTGAAAAACTGCAGGAAGACGCAGCCAGTCATCAGCCAGAAGACGACCAGTGTGATCCAGTCCTCGATGGCATAGTCAGCGATGTTCGCCGTCGGCGCGTGCCCTTCGAATTCGTGACCGATTTCCTCGGCCGTGATTGGCGTATGAATTTCTTGCGACATGATCGGCCTTGTTCCGGTTGGGAATGAAGGGCGCGGCGTGTGGACGGCGCGACTTCAGTTTTTTGACAAGCGTTGTGCCGCTGCTGCCCTGTTCGTGCCGAAGGCCGCCCTCACCCTAACCCTCTCCCCGCCTGGGGAGAGGGGACTTGCCCTGCGAGGGGTAAGAGGGGGGCGGAAGGTTTTCAGCTTGTCCCTTCTCCCCGCCGGCGGGGAAAAGGTGGCGGCAGCCGGATGAGGGTTGGCAGCGCTCTGAGGCTCCTACTGAATCGCCCGGATCGCTTCCCAATCGCTCTTTTCGTAGCCGAAGTCCTCGAACTTCACCTTTTCCATCACGTTCTTCTCGAAATCGCTCTTATCAACCTCGGCGACGTTGAGACCCTTATCCTTGAAGGTCGCAACGAGGCTGTTTTCCTTGCCGGCGATCGTCTTGGTCGTGCGCTCGGCAGCCTCCTGCATGACCTCGCCGAAGATCTTCTTGTCCTCGTCGGAAAGGCTCGCCCACCGCGTCTTGGAGACCACGGTGTTCAGGTGATCGACTATGTGGCCGGTGAGGATGATGTTCTTCTGGACTTCGTAGAACTTCTTCGCCTCGATCGTCGTCAGCGGATTTTCCTGCGCCTCGACCGTGCCGTTCTGCAAGGCGAGATAGACCTCGGCGAAGGCGATCGGCGTCGTGTTGGCGCCGCAGGCGCGCGGCATGGCAAGATAAGCCGGAACGTCGGGCACGCGGATCTTCAGGCCCTGCATGTCGGCGCATTTGGCGATCGGCTTGTTCGAGGTCGTATGGCGCGTGCCGTAATAGCTGACGGCAGTGATGTGGTTGCCGGTCTTGTCTTCATAGCCCTTGGCGAGACGCTTGAAGACATCGCTCTTGGTATAGGCGATCAGGTGATCGGGATTGCGGAAGATGTAGGGGAAATAGGTCACGCCGATCGGCTTGTAGTCGCGCGCCGCAAAGCTCGATCCTGAGATGATGATGTCGACCGTACCGAGCTTGAGGCCCTGGTTGATGTCGGCTTCCTTGCCGAGCTGCGAGGCCGGATAGACCTCGATCTTGTAACGCCCGTTCGTGCGCTTGTTGATCTCTCCGGCCGCCCAGACGGAGTCCGTGTGGAACGGTTCGGAAGTCTCATAGACATGCGCCCACTTCAATACGGTCTCGGCATGCGCGATCGCCGTCGACGCCAGGATCGCGGCCGCGGTGCAAAGTATTGTTGCCAGTCTGCTCTTCATCGCTCTCTCCTCCCGAACTCGGGTTTAAGTCTTGGTGCTTCCTTTGGCGGATGCCTTGTCGCGGCCCCGCTCCTCCTCTCCCGAGAACTCCTCCCCGAAGCTCTCGGAAAATCTTTTCTGCGACATGGTGAGATGGGTGCGCATCGCAGCCTTCGCGCCTGCGCCATCGCCGGCGGCGATCGCATCGCGGATCGCCCGGTGCTCGTCGACGGCGATACGCCATGTCGTCGGCCCCTCGAAGTGGCTGGCCAGCTTGGCGAAGTATGGCGTCATGCGCATGTCGAAAATCTCGCCCGTCACGCGGATCAATGTGGCATTGCCGATAATGGCGGCAATGCCGGTGTGAAAGGCCCGGTCGGCCGCCAGCACCGTTGCCGCATCGTTGACGCCGCCGCTCATGCGCTGCAGCGCTTCGTCGAGAACCGCGATATCTTCCGGTCCGGCTCGAGTTGCCGCTTCCTCGGCTATGGCGCATTCGATGATGGCGCGCGCCTGCAGCAGTTCGAAAGGCCCCTCCACCGGCTCGTTCTCGCTTGCCGCCATGCTGATGGCATGCCGGTGCGCGACATAAATGCCGGAGCCCATGCGGATGTTGATAAGGCCTTCGACCTCGAGAACGATCAGCGCCTCGCGCACGGTCGGGCGCGAGACGGACAGTTGTTCCGCGAGCTCGCGCTCGGCCGGCAGCTTCTGGCCGAGCGCGAGCTCACCGCTGGCAATCATCGAACGAATCTGATCGGCCACCTGCCTGTAGAGGCGGCGCGATTCAACGGGCGAAAACATTCTGGCCTCCCGGCGGCTTCTCCTCAAGCGCGCAGCTGGTCAACTGGCCTGACCAATTAAGACATGGATATCACCGTCGGGGTTGTGCGTCAATGCGCCGCATGAAACTCAGACAGGAGCGTTGATCCCGTAAGCAGCGCCAAGCGCCTTGAAGGATTCGACCGTGACCGGATCAAGCTCCACGCCCGCTTTTTGCCGTTGCGCGGCCACAGCCCATTCCCGGTCACCGGGCGCCATCACCTTGAAGCCTTCGCGTGCCGGGGAATTGCGCAAGGTGTCAAGATAACGCGTCATCGCCGCATCGAAACTGTCGATGTCAAGAAATGCGCCGGGCTTGAGGGCGATGACGAAAGCGCCGAGGCCGCGCGGCGTCGAGAAATCAGGGCCTGGCATGGGGGCGATGTCGACGCTGAGTTTCATGCCGGTTAGCACCGCGCTGAGGATTTCGGCAATGCCGGCGAGCCCTGCGCCTTTGAAGCCGAACTCGCCGCCGAGCGGCGCCAGCATGTCGGCGATCTGAGGGTCTCTGGTGTCGTAGCCCCGCTCGTCGGAGGCGACGCCGGCGGGCAGTTCCCGGCCGAGGCTTCGATAGAGCTGCACGCGGTTATACGGCACGGCACTCGTCGCCATGTCGAAGAGCCAGGGATTTTGCCCTTTCACCGGCACGGCGCAGGCGATCGGATTCGTGCCGTGGAAGCGCATCGCCCCGTCATGCAAGCGTACGAAACTGTCGGAATTGCAGAAGGCAAAGCCAATGAAGCCGCGTTCGGCGGCGTCGATGGCATAGGCGCCCGCCGGGCCGAAATGCGAGGAATTGCGGACGGCGATTGCACCGATGCCGAACTCACCCGCCAGTCGTGTGGCGTGATCCATCGCGGTGTAGGTCGCGAGCGCGCCATGGGCATTATCGGCGTCGAGCGAGGCGACGGCGCCAAGGCTATTGGCGAGCGTCAGCTTCGGGCGCGGATTGAGACGGCCTTCGACCAGCCCCTTCACATAATGGGCGAGCAACCGCACCCCATGGCTGTCGATGCCGTGACAGGTGCCATGCATCATTGCCCTGGTGGCGGCCTCCGCGGTTGGCCGGTCGGCGCCTGATGCGGTCAGGATCTGCCTGCAGAAAGCCTCGATTGCCGCAAGCGGTCTCAGGATGCCGGAAGATTGGGTTCTGTCGGCCATGCTGCTTCATCCATTCCGGTCGCGTTTTCCTAAGATGTAGCTCAAGCGCCGCCCGGCCGTAAATGGCGGAAATTGCGGGAACCTTGGCCATCTTTACGGGTTGGGTGGCCTGATATCAGGAGCATGACGATGAATTACATCTGGCTTTTTGCCGTGGCGGGAGGAGCAGCCCTTCTCGGGATTGCGCTCGCTTTCGGAATGATCAAGCAGGATGGCCGCCGGTCGGTCGCCGCCATCGCCGGCGCCTTTATCGTTGCCATCGGCGCGCTTGGGCTCGGCGTCTACGTCGCCAGCGAACCCACGGCCCCGATGCGCGCGTCCGACCGGGAGGGATCGCAGAACAGGCTTCCGGGCGCAGCGACGACCGAGAAGGATCTGCCGGGGCAGTGATGTATGTGTGACGCCAATTCCCGCGCGAGCGATGAGACCGAGCGGGCAGATACGGCGGCAGGAGGGTTCATTGTGACAAATTTTGCGGCTGTGTCGGAGCGCGCCTTCGCTTCAGCTCTTGAGGCAATGACCGATGAAGGGCTTTTCGAACTCATGGCCGAGTTGGAAATCCGCAGCGAAGCCTTGGACCGGCTGCGCCGAGCGACACGGTCTTCGCCCAGATCGTTTTGGCCGAGAGCGCCATCCCGGGCAGGATGTTGAGACCTTACAGAGAGTGGGAAGCCCGCCGGATACGCCGCGATTGCTCGTGACAGCGGGCGCCGGCATAAGGCGTTCGTTCTCGCCGGCTGGAGTATGTCAGGCAAACGTTTGCAGCGATTTGCGGTCGCAAGGTGGGTTAGCGGTATATCGCCAGGGGACGGCGGCTGATTTGCGGCCAATCACGGCTCGATATGCCTGGGACGTCATAGGCATCGGCGGCGAAGGCCTCCAGGGAAGCTCGATCGCGGATGATCACCATCCCTCGGCTGGAGTAGATGAAATGTCGGCCTTCAAGCACATGCAGTGCATCGGTAACGCTGGAGCGCCGGACGCCGAGCATCGTCGCCATATATTCATGGGTGATTTCGATCTCTTCCCCTTCCAGGCGGTCGTGGCACATCAGAATCCACTTCGCCAGGCGAACGTCGATCTTATGAACGGCGTTGGACAGCGCGTTGTTGGCGACCTGCACGAAGAAGGCATGTACAAAGTGCGAAAGCAGCCGGCGAACGGGGGGGCGGTCGACCAGGAAACATGCCAACGCGCCGGCGTCCACACGGCGTCCATGACCGCCGACCTGCATCATCACGTCGAACGAAAATCGCTCTGCATCCACCGTCAGGGCCGGCGGCGACATTGCGTCCCTGCCAAGCACCCCGATTTCGGCTTTCCTGCCCTCGGGACTCGTCGCGACCATGCAGGCGATGCCGCTCTCCAGAAAATAATAGTAACTGACCGGCGTGCCCGGATGAACGAGTTCGAAATCCCGAGGAAGAGGAAGCGGTTCCAGTATGCGCTCCAGTGCCAGAAGCTCCGGATCCGCCAACTGCGATAGAATGAGATTTCTGCTTTCAAACGCTCGCATCGCTCTGCCCTTTGTTTGGCAAGAGGACACTGTCTCCCGGCCGCCAGCGCCACAAGATGCGCTCGACCGTACTGGAATTATGAACTGCGGAAAGGCCGTTTGCAAGGCACCCAAGCGTAAACTGCCGTCCTCGAACGAAGGTCCACGTGAGCGAGATTTGTACGCAACCGCACGCGGCGGAGAAATTGCTGTAGCAAGTGCTAATGTAGCTGACGGCAATCTCTGGGGCGCTGGCATGGATCAATTTCACTTTCCGAGCGATGAGTCGGAAATCTATCGGCACATCGTCGAGAGCGCCCGGGATTATGCAATTTTTGCGATGGATCGCGACGGTACTGTCCTGACGTGGAACGCCGGCTCGGAGAATCTTTTCGGCTATACGGCGGGCGAAATCATCGGGCAGAACAGTGCCGTCATCTTTTCGTTCGAGGACCAGCTTGACGGAGTTCTTCTCAAGGAAATCAGGCTTGCGCTCGCAACCGGCCGCGCCGGCGACAATCGCTGGCACATCAGGAAGGACGGCAGTTCATTCTGGGCGTCAGGGCTGATGATGCCGCTTCGCAACGATACCGGCGAAGTCTACGGCCTGATGAAAATCGTCCGCGACCGGACACTAAGACTCCATGAAGACGAAGCCTTGCGCGCCAGCGAGGAGCGGCTTCAACTCATTCTCAAAAGCGCAATCGATTATGCGATCTTCGCTATTGATAGTGAGGGGCGGATCATCAGCTGGAACACGGGAGCCTGCCGCATCTTTGGCTATGAGGAAGGCGAGATACTCGGTCGCGATGCACGCATTCTCTTCGTCGCGGAAGATCGAAACGGTGGCGCCCTGGAGCGCGAGATGAACGCGGCGGCCGAGCACGGCCGCGCGGAGAATGACCGGTTTCATTTGCGTAAGGATGGATCGACATTCTGGGGCAGTGGATTAACCATGCCGCTGCGTGCCCAGCGCGCCGGCTATCTCAAAGTGCTCCGCGACGATACGGAGAGACATTTCGCAGAAGAGCACCAGCAAATCATGCTGCGCGAAATGAGCCATCGGGTTAAAAACAGCCTGGCGCTGGTCGCGGCCATGCTCGCCATGCAGGCCCGTTCGGCCAAGCAGGAGGAGGTCGCACAGGCCCTGCGTGATGCGGAGGCGCGTGTCGGAACGATTGCCGAGGTACACGACCAATTGTGGCGCCAGCCGCAGATCGAAACGGTGGACCTTGCCGATTTCCTGTCGAGCCTTTGCCATCGCCTGCAGCAGTCGACCACCCGACACATGATGTCAGTCGATGCCGATCCATGCATGGTAGATGCAGACCGCGCCATCCAGGTCGCGCTCCTCGTCAACGAGCTGGTGACGAATTCTGTCAAGCATGCCTATCCTGACGGAACAGGCACCGTCACTGTCAGCGCCCGCAGCCTCGGAGAAGAAATCGTACTTGAGGTCGCTGACTGCGGAAAAGGTCTGCCTCTGGAAGTGCTATCCCCTGAGAATGGCGGAAAAAGCCTCGGAATGAAGATCGTCCGCGCTCTCGTGCAGCAGCTGAAAGCCGAGCTTCACATGGAAAACAGGCAGCCCGGTACCGGTTTCGTGATCCGGTTCCCGAGGGAAGCGTGATGGACTATTTGAAGCGCCTGCCGTGAGGTCGCCTCATCGGCCGCCGCGAGGCGTTTCGCAGCGGCGTCTGACCCTTCTCGACGGATTTCTGAAACAGGACAGGCGGCAAGCTCCGCTTCTCACGAGGTGGAAGATCGGATCCAAAAGGGTTGGATGAGGAGTGGTGCGACACACCGTCGTAGCTTCTTTGCCTATTGCTGATCCCTGACTATCCACAACGATTAGTTTCTCCGCCTGTCCGTTTTGTCAAAAACGCATAGAGGGTCTCAGGCAGATGGCTATGTATGCCGTTTCGGCGCATAGATTTATCACTACCGTGAAGACCTGTCGGTATGAGCGCGGGCTCCCTCCGGCAGGAGACGGTCATGGTCACACCGGTTCAGCGCAAAATTCAAAACCTGCTGTTGAAGGCCGTTCCTGCTGATGCGTTCGACATGATTGTCGCTGACGCCGATATGATCGAGCTGCCGCTGAAACAAGTCCTCGTCGAAGCCGACGAACCCAAGGCCCAGGTCTATTTCATCGAGAGCGGCCTGGCATCGATGGTGGCGTCGAATGCCGAAGACGAAGTCGTTGAGGTTGGACATATAGGACATGAGGGCATGGCGGGATCGCATGTCTTGCTGAAGACGACGCGACCCCCAACCGGACCTTCATCCAGGTCGCGGGAGCCGGCTTTGAGGTGTCCCTGGAAAGATTTAAGCGCATGCTGGCCGCCAATAATCTTTTCCTGAAATACGTGCATTGCTGCGATATACATCTCGCCCAGTCGGCTCTCGCCAACGGCCGCTATAACATGCACGAGCGGCTCGCCCGCTGGCTGTTGATGTGCAACGACCGGCTGAACGGCAATGATCTGCCGCTGACGCAGGAATTTCTCGCGCTCATGCTCGGCGTGCGCCGCGCGAGGGGTGACAAACGAGCTGCATGTCATTGAAGGGCTGAGAGCGATCAAGTCGACGCGCGCCAATGTCAGGATCCTCGTGCGGGAAAGGCTGGAAGAGATCGCCGCCGGCAGCTGCGGCATTCCCGAACGCGAATATAAACGATTGATCGGGCTGTCGGTCCGCCGCCCTACCCGCAGTTTCTGATCGTCTCAGCGAAGTGCAAGATCATGAGGACGTTTCCCTCTTCATCGCAGACATGTATTTTTCTGCTCGAAATGTCCTTGCCCCTAAGTACCGCCTGGCTCATCAGCGCCCGTGCATCCTGGACGGCCTCCCGCCTGGCATGCGTAAGCGTCGCCAGTTCCGAGCCTTCCAGATCGACGACCGTGCCTGCTTCTGAAACGACGTTGAAGTAAAACCTTGGCATCAGCCGACTCACCGTTGCAGAATCTAAGCCATAGCTCGTGGTTTGGTTCCGGCGGCGGCAATAACATCGCGCCTCGCCATCCTCTTGCAGATGCGGAATCAAGGCGAGGCTGGCAGTCGCCAGCCGGCCATCATCCTCTGCCGCCTGGCTGGCTTCGCGCCTCGGACAGGCTAAAGCGGCGCATCGGCTGCAATTGGTGGATTTTCCAAATCCAGATGCACATGTCGCACCAGGCCAGAGAGTCTGCGCTTCTCCCGAATGCCGCATTCGAACCAGGACACGAGCTCTCTGGCGACATGCTGCGCCTCCGGGCCGGCCATGCTGTAGGATTTCTCGCGGCACCATTCGCGAAGCACAGCGGTCAGCATCGCCACGTCATCAGGCTGCAGCGCCGGCTTGGTGATTCCCGAGTGCTGGATCATCCCCATTCCTCCCGATTGCATGAGGTGATCCTAATCTTCGGGTCTTCGATTTCAACAGCTGGTGCGGAAGCGTACCGAGGAGGCCAGCGGCGCCTGGATGCGGCTCACCGGGGAACCAAGACGACCCCATAGGGTTCGGCAGTCACGACAAATGATCGTCGCAAGACGAGTTCGAGTATGGTAGGCATGGCGCGGGCGCGGACCGCCTGATGTTGAACCGCCATGGACAGATGATCACCCTAAAGCCAGGATTACATTAGGCGTCCGCCAATGAAGTCGCTCAGCTCGGCCGCCGGCAAGACGATCCTTATCATCGGGGAAGCCGGTTTCCTTTCGGATCGTGCCAGAAAGGCATTGATCGCGCGCCAGGCGCTGCTCACCGGTCCCGTCGTCGTGGCCAGCGCGATGGAGAGGCTGAGCGAGGGGCTTGTGTTCGACGCCGTGATTATCGACGTCACGATTTCCGACGAAGCCATGCTCTGGATGAACGAATGGCTGGAGACGCGCCGGGTTCCATTCATCTTTGCCCATGGCGAGCAATCCGAAACGTCTTTCGGCGGCTTTGTCCTCAGTGGGCGCGGTTCCGACATCGAGGCGGTGATCGGCGCCTTGTTCGGGGGGGATTCGCCCTACTACCACTGAGTTGTTCGCTTTCGTACAGTTGATGAAGCGGAGTTGTCTCAGCCGCAATTGAGTCCCATTATCGCTCCCTAATGACAGCTTCCGGGACCAGGGAAGACGCGATGCTCGATTCTCAGTCCATTCATCTGAAAGCGCTTGATTCAACCGATCTCCACCATCTGCAGGCCGTCTTGAACGAGATCTGCCGCGAGGCCGGCAAGTCGCAGCGCGCCCCTGACATGCAGGAGATCGCAGCCTTGCTGATCAGCCTTTATCGCCATGGCGTCACCGAAGAGGACAAGTTGCTGTCGGTCGGCCGTCTGGCATTGACGCAAACGACGCCGTCCGCGGCTGCGGCGGGATCGTCGGAAAGCGGCGCGGCCGGCCCGTCATCCGTCGAATGACTAGGAGCAGCTCATGAAGGATAATAAGAGCGCGCAGACCCAGCTTGGCGGAAACGAAAAGCAGCCCGCCAAGGTGAAGGAATATCCACCGGCAGGTCCTCACGCCAAGAAAGATCTCATCGACGAGACCAAAACGCCAGGAGCCGGCTCGTTGCCTGACGAGGACGAGCGAAGCGTTACGCCGGGATCGGGATGAGCTCGGAAAAGCCTGAGCGCGCCATTTGTGCTTCCGAATGATGTGGGATTCTGGAACCTGCTCGTTCGGGCGAAGTTCGAAGGGAATGGAACCCGAAATACATATCTCTGGCGAACATCAGGTCACAACCAACCCGGCTCTCACAGGGATTCTGGGCCGCTGCCCGCGGTGCCAGCGCGGCCGTCTGTTCAAAGGCTACCTCAAGCTCGCCCGGAGCTGCGACGTTTGCGGGCTGGATTTTGGCTTCGCCGATCCGGCCGATGGGCCGGCTTTCTTCGCGATGAGCATCGTCGCCGTCCCCTCACTGGCTTTCGCACTGTGGTTCCAGTTCACGTTCGAACCGCCGATCTGGATGCACCTCTTCGTCACCGTGCCGATCACCGTGATTGCTTGCGTCCTCATTCTTAGGCCGCTGAAAGGCTGGCTCGTCTGCTCGCAATTCTTCCACAAGGCGGAAGAAGGCAGTATCGATACCGCCTGGCATGCCTCTGAAAAGCAGCGGAGGGCGCGGCAATAAGATATCCTGCGATGGGTTACGTCCATCAACGCGAGAGGTCTTTGCCGATCAGCCGCCGATATTCCTCCTCGGCTGCCCCATAGGCTCCGTGCGCCTCTTCGATCAATCCCGGCCGATTGAGGATGACGATCTGTCGCCGCGTAGACCGGATCAGGCCCTTGCCCTCGAGGAGGTGCAGAGCGACCGTGACGCCGGCGCGGCGCACGCCGAGCATCACCGCCAGAAATTCATGAGTCAGCCAGATGGTCGCGCCATCCGTCCGGTCGTGAACCATCAGCAACCATCGCGCCAAGCGCTCTTCGAGCTTGGCATGGCCGTTGGCCAGCACCGTCGACGTCGTCTGCGCGAGCAGCGCCTGAACATAGGCGAGAAGCAGGCTGCGTAAGGGCCGGCTTTCCTCCATGGCTGCGGATAGAACCGACGCCGGCAATTTGAAACCATGGCCGGAGACCTGCATGAACGTCCGGTTCGCGGACTGATTGCCACCGAGAATGACTGCCGCACCGGTCATGCCTTCGCGGCCGACGATTCCCACTTCGATATCGCGCCCTCCTGGAAATCTCGCCACGATCGAGGCAAGCCCTGATTCGAGAATATAGACGTCGCTCACAGGACTATTTTCCATTTCGAGAACCAACGGGACCTCGAGGTCGACAGGCTCCAGATGCGGGAGCAGAAGTTCCCGCTCCTGCGGCCCCATGGCGCGCAAAAGTTCATTCCGAAAGTTCAAGTGTTGATTATCCATGTTCACCCGCGCATCAGCGATAATGCGGCCTTTGTTGCGGGCGAACCTAACCAACTAGAATCATTGAGCAATACATTGTGCCATAGCGTACAGACCGGCGAGCGGCGCGCTACCGGCCACCACCCGCGCTTGCATTGCGGTCGAGTGTTCGCGACATCCAAGTCCTAACGAGGCTGTTTGCTCGGGCCGCCAGCTTGGTCGGGAACCGGTTGAAGCCATGCGGGGCCTCGGGAAAGACGACGCACTCGGCATTGCCGTTTTGGCTCTGCCATCGCTCATACATCGAGATGCTGTCGTCGAGGATCGGATCGAGTGCCCCGGCGACCATCAGGGCGGGAGGCAGGCCCGAGAGATCGGCAAACAACGGGCCCTTCGCCTCACGCCCGGAGAGGCTCGACGTCAAGCGCTGAAGATTGCGCAGCGCCGATGGCCGGTCGATCACCAGGCTTCTGCCGGTCGAGAGCCGCAGGCTTCGGGATCCACCGAGGTCGAACGCGCCGCACATGGATACGAATCCGGCAACGGCCTCCGCCTTACCGCGTGCTCTAAGATGAAGAAGTGCTTCCGCGGCGAGATGCGCGCCCGAGGACTCGCCGCCGAGGATGATCTGCTCGACCTCGAACTCGGCAAGATGATCGGCCAGCCATTCGACGGACGCCTTGCTGTCCTGAAGAGCAAGGTCAAGCCGGTCGTCGGCGGCATTGTGGAAATCGATCCCGGCCACGAGCATGCGGCAGTCTCTGGCGATCGGACGCGTGATGCCGTCATCGAGGCGGGCATTGCCCATCACCCAGGCGCCGCCATGGAAATGGACGTAGAGGCCGCGGCGGGCGCCGACGGGACGGGTCAACCTGAGGCCGACCTGCCTGTCGCCGGCCGCGATCGTGCGGCTGATCGCTCCATCGCAGCGCGACAGTCGGTCCGGAACCAGAAAATGGATCGCGCGAACGACAGCCTGCACCGTCCTGGCATTCCAGCGCCGGCCGGTGTGATAGCGCGGAAGAAGGTTGAGGACCGCGTTCAGTCTGCGGGCGCCGGCGAGCTCTTCGCGGGTGAACGCCGTTTCGCTTGCGCCTGGCGCCGCCGCCTTCACTTCGACGTCAGCCCCTGGATCTTGGTCAGATGCATTCTGAGATCCGGCAGGATTTTCTGCGATGCGCGCTTTAGGGCACCGTCAGGGCCATTTTGCGAATAGTCCGCGAAGAGCGCCACCGCCTCCTGATGCGCGGTCAGCTGCGTCGAGAGATAGGCCTGATCGAGGTTTTCCTGATCGCTCTGGCTAAGCGCCTCGAGCTTCTTATTGTGCTCGTCGGCGAGAGCCGCTGGCAGCGCGATGCCGTCCTCCTTGGCGGCATCGGCCAGCGTCGAACCCGCACGCTCATGGTCCTTCAGCATGTCGCTGGCGAACTGTTTGGCTTCTTCGGCCTTGCCTTTGGCAAGTTCGATCTTTGCCGCTTCGACTTCGAACATGTTCGTTAGGGCGGCGCGCGTGGCAAAATCGGTCGCCTTTTGCCGCGTAGCGCCGTCGGTCGCGAAGGCGGGTGCGGCAAGCAGGAAGAGAAGGCAAAGCTTGGATGTCAGCCTCATTATCGTCTCCAGGTCTGTTGGGCTCGGCGGATAATTTCGGATGCAGCCCAACCACCGGGCCGGGCGACAGTTCCCGGCACTTTCGTGGCGTCGAGGGAACCGCGACGAAATATTGCAGTTAGGCCTTCCGAAAAAAAGGAGGCCGACATGGCAGAGAATGAAATCCGGGACATCTTCGTCATTGGCTTGAGAAATGCGCACGCGATGGAAAACCAGGCGTTGAGCATCATGAAGCCGCAGCTGAAGCGGATCGAGAACTATCCTGAAGTCGCCGAAAAGCTCGATCGGCATATCCGCGAAACCGACGGGCAGATCGTCCGCCTTGAGGAAATTCTCGACGGATTGAACGAGGACAAGTCGACGCTCAAGGACCTGGCGCTTTCCTTCACGGGATCTATGGCGGCGCTCGGCCACACGGTCGCCGGCGATGAAATCCTGAAAAATGCCTTCGCCAACTATGCCTTCGAGAATTTCGAGGCCGCGGCCTACAAGTCGCTGCTGGTGATCGCCGAAGCCGGCGGACACGGCGCCGCCGTAACCGGCCTTCAGGCAAATCTGGCCGAAGAACTGGCAATGGCGGAATGGATCAACGACAATCTGGTGGCTCTCACCACAAAATTCCTCTCGCTGCGCGAAGCGGGCGAGACAGCGAAGGTTTAGAATCCAACGTATTTTGCGCGCCACGACCCGACGAGCCTAATCGCATGCCGCCCCGCGCTATTGCAAGAGCGGAACCAAAGCGAAATTTGCGAGTTGGTCAGGGTTGGCCGGCTGGCGAGCCGGTAAGCGCGATCTGAGAGCCCGCACCTGCCGGAGAGTGACAGTTGCAGATATGAACATGCGGCCAAAGGAGAATCGTCTGCTCGCACTCCTGCCGGAGAACGAGTATTCGGCTGTTGTCGCTCATCTGGAACCTTGCGCCACACCCCGCGGTTTCATCATCGTCGAAGCCGGTGCGACGATCGAGCATGTCTATTTTCCCTGTTCAGGAGTCGGCTCGGTGATCAACGTCTCTCCGGAGGGCAATCGCGTTGAGGCGGGATTGTTCGGGCGGGATGCGTTTGCGCCAACGGCGGCAGCGATAGACGCGCCCGTCAGTATCTTGGAAGTCGCTGTTCAGGTGCCGGGCTGCGCCTACCGGCTGCCACAAAGCAAGTTGGTCGGTCTGATGCGGACGCAGCCGGTGTTTGCCAACCTGCTCCACAAAAGCGTGCATGTTCTCGCGGTCCAGGCCGGATTCACCGCACTCTCCAACGCAGTTCATGGGATCGACGAAAGGCTGGCACGCTGGATTTTGATGTGCCACGACAGGATCGACGGAAACGAGCTCGCGCTGACGCATGAATTCATCGCCTTGATGCTTGCGGTGCGGCGGCCGAGCGTCACGACGGCGCTGCATCTACTCGAGGGGAACCGTTTCATCCGCTCTGTCCGCGGTCTCGTGATCGTCAGAGATCGCGCCGGTCTGGAGGACTTCGCTGCCGATGCCTACGGCAAGGCAGAGGAGGAATATGAGCGCCTGATTGGCCCTCTCAGAAAATCTGCACGTTGAAATTATCGACCATCCGAGCCCGCATTTGCCGATCCCATCCACCGCCTTCGACGCAATATTCGGGTGATCTGCATCGCCCAGTCATCGCTCTCGGCGCCTCGCCATGCCTTACAATTTCACGTGCATGTGATAGAGCTGTAGTGAAAAAAATATGGTTGTCGCTGTAACCGATTGCCTGATTTTACGAATGAGCTTCTGACAGCATGACCACCGCCCATACGGAAGAAGCCCTGAAAGCATTGATGCTTCTATCCCTCGACGGGGATGAGGCTGCCTATCGGCGTTTGCTCGCGGCTTTGCGCGTGCTGCTCGTCGGTTACTACAGCCGCAGGATGGCTGCGGCGACGAGAGCGGACATGGAAGATCTGGTGCAGGAGACGTTGCTGGCACTGCATTCCCGCCGATCCACCTATGACCGGGAAAGACCTTTTACCGCCTGGTTCTTCTCGATTGCCCGCTACAAGCTGGTCGACCATCATCGAGGCCGCGGCAGACGCAGGTTGGTCGAGACCGAGCTCGATGACGAGATCGAAAGCGACTTCAGCGAGGATAGGCTGACTGCCCGCATGGATGTCGAGCGGTTGCTCGACGGCTTGCCACTGCGACAGCAGCAACTGATCCGAGAAGTGAAGCTCCAAGGCAGCTCGGTCGCCGACGCCGCAAGCCGGACCGGCCAGTCCGAATCTGCGGTGAAAGTGAGCATCCATCGGGCGCTCAAGGTGCTCGGAGAGAGATTGCGAGGCACATCGTGACGAAGACGGACGATATCATCGAACGCTTGGCAAGCGACCTGAAGCCGGTGCCGCGCAACGCGCTATGGCGCCGCTTTGCGCTCGGCATAGCGCCGGCCCTCGGGCTCTCCCTGCTGCTGATGCTGATCATTCTCGGTCCCCGGGTCGATATGCCTGGCGTGCTGACGCTGCCGGTCTTCTGGATCAAGTCCGCTTATAACGCCCTGATCGCGGCCGCCGCCTTCGCAGCCGTTTTTCGGCTTGCCCGCCCCGATGGTTTCGAGGGACACTTTTTCGGTCTGCTGGCGTTGATCTTCGCCGCCATGGCGGCCGTCGCGGCCACCCAGCTCCTTATGGCGCCGATCGAGAGCTATCAGTTGCTGATCTTCGGTTCTTCAGCGCTGCATTGCCCGCCGCTCATTGTCGCTTTTGCGCTCCCCGTCTATGCCGGCACGGTCTGGGCACTGCGCCGGGCGGCGCCGGTGGATCTGCGGCTGACGGGCTTCGTCGCCGGTATTGCCGCAGGAGGAGCCGGCGCTTGGGTCTATTCCTGGTTCTGCACCGAAAACGGTATGCCTTTCGTGTTGATCTGGTACACGCTCGGCATCCTCATCCTCGGTGCTGTCGGCGCTGTGACCGGGCCTCGCTTGCTCCGCTGGTAGATCCCGCCTTGCTTTCTTGACCGGAACATTCCGGGTTTCGCCTGGTTCGATGGCCGAAGGAGAGAAAGATGAACCACGAATCGGATCGTCGCGCTTTTATGATCTATTTGGGAGCCATCGTGTTGGTCGGACTTTTGATCGTGCTCGGCGCTACGCTCTCGTGGAACTAGACGATCAGAGCGACGACCATCCACGCGATTTCAAGGGAGCGAGTTCCTAACAAAAATGGCCGAAGGACGACACAATCCGTCGGACCGGCTGAGTGCTGAACGGCAGCGGAATGGCGTGAAAACCGTTGGGTGGTAGTCGCTCTTATCGCAGCAAGGGTCGCTCGCCCTTTCTGCTCTACGTCTCGACCCCGACGTAACGCAAGGATGCGAGCCGGCACGGAGAGACGTTCAGTCTCTGCGACTGCCATCGAGTAAACATCTATTTCTGCCTGCGTCGCGCAGTCAGTTTTAACCGGATGTCGAAGTGGTTGAGGGTTCCGGGTAAGTCGCCGACGGTCAAAGGCGGTTGCAGCAGCACAATATCGGCGGCCGATAGGAACGTGCCGACGGCAAAGCTTGCAATCATCGGCACGAGGTTATGTGCCGGGCAAATGACGGGACCGGCGCTGAAGGGCACCAGCCCGGCGCTCGGCAAGGCATCATTCTGTCCCCAGATGCTCGGCTCCATCCGATTGGCGTAGAGAAGCGCAGGATCTCGATGGAAGAAAGGGGCGAAGATGATGACGCCCGTGCCGCGAGCAATGACCCTGTTTCCTGACTTGATATCCTTGGCCAGCTGCCTGAGGATGACGGGCGTCGTCGGCCAGAGCCGCAGGACCTCGAGCAGACAACTGCGTGTGAAGGGGCGATCGAGCTCCCGGCCCATCGCCTCTTCCACGGCTTTGCTCCAGTAACCCACATGGCAGGCCAGTACCGCCAGCGTCCTTAGAACGGCAATTCCGGCTGCATCGAAGGCGAACAGCCACTGCGCCACTTGATTCTCCGGAGCAAGCTGATCGCCTTTGGGAAACCGGTTCACGAGACTATGCTTTTCCGGCTCTCCGAGATAGCGACCGACTTGCTCATGAAACCGGGCAAGCTTGCGCTGATCGACCGGGAGGGCAAATGCCCAGTTCGCCCTGCCTCGAAGTTCGTTCAGGGTCTCGGTCAATGTGACGTCATTGCGGGCGCGCTCGCCAAGGACGACTCGCCGGACGACCCGGAACCAAGTCTGCGAAAAAGCCGGCCAATCGAGCTCATAAGGGCGGCCGGATCCGATGCCGGTCAGAACCTGCGAGAACTCGTCTTCGACGATATTCTTGAACTGCGTCGCATATGGATGCAGCCGATCTGCGGTTGCCAACGCGTGTTCATGAGCCGGCCGAAGCTGGGCCCGCTGAGGAGCCGATGAGATAAGGACGTTTTTCGGTTCGAAGTGAGCAAGAGCCGCGTGCTTTTCCGCGGTTGCCGCGGCAAATGGTTCGGGCGAAGATTGGAGCACCGTGGCGACATCGCCCGGGTTCAGTATCAGCAGCTGTGGTCGGAATGGGATAGGTAGCAGAAGAGGGGCTGGACCATATTTATTTTTCAGCCGCTGCATCTGTTGCACGGCCTTTGTGTCAAAGCCCTGCCGCTGCGCCAGCCGCTCCATTGTCGGCCGGCGAATGATGATGCCCTTGGCCACGGTCGGAGCCATGACCGTCGTGATCACTCGTAGCGTATCGATCCATCCGGCGCGGTTTACTCTGGGGAAGATTGCGTGGCTTCGCGCGATCATGACTCTCCAGCCTGGCCGCGGTTGCCCATACCGATTCGATCGGCCGAACCTATAGACCTAGGCACCACGGCCATGACAGCTTGTTCCGCTCGCCGGTCGATGCGAGTGCGGGCCGGTGCCACGCGATCAATCGACGAGATGGTTTCCGAGCATCGCAACCAGGCACTCGCGGGCGCGGCTCACACGGCTTTTCAAGGTGCCGATCCGGCACCCGCACATTTTCGCGGCCTCCTCGTAGCTCGTTCCGGCAGCAACCAATGTCAGAGCCCTGCGCCTATCGTCTGAAAGAAGTGTCAATGCCCGCTGCAGTTCGTGCTCCCGCAGCACCCACTCCTGTGTGGGCGCGATCGCGACCTGTTCCATCGCAGCGTCCATTCCAGCCGGCTCGCGTTTCTGCCGGCGATAATTGGTGCAGAACGTATTTCGCAGGATGGTGAAAAGCCAGGATTTAAGCGAAGTGCCGGGTTGGTAGAGATGAAGCGAGTTCAGCGCCTTCAGCAAGGTTTCCTGTACGAGGTCATCGATGTCATCATCGCTGCGCAGGAAACGTCGCGCGAAGGCCCGCAATGCCGGCGTAAGTTCGACGATCTCCCGTTCGATAACGGATTTGTCTTTGCAATGCGAGGCAGAGCGTACTGAAGACGAGTAGGCCATTTTTCTCTCCTGGAATGAAAAGGAAAGTCGCTGGCTTCCTATTCGTTGCCGTACGATACCGGACAAAAGTCCGGGTTGGGCCGCCAACTCGTCGCCGGCTCGGGGATGGGAACAACGGCGTGCCGCAATCGTTCGGTGATCGCCGTCTCGACCCTGTCGGACGGCCTCTTCCTTGGCCGGATAGAGATGACGCCTCCGGCTACGGGGGCGTCATACTTCCAACCGGAACATCCGGCCCATGCGAGAGTTGATCGTCGTCACGACACGCCATAGGAGGACTAAATGGCAACCGAGAAGACTCTGAACGACCTGTTTCTCGATACTCTCAAGGACATCTACTACGCCGAAAAGCAGATCCTGAAGGCTCTGCCGAAGATGGCCCGCGCGGCGCAATCGGAAGAGGGCAAGGCCGGTTTTCTGCAGCATCGCGACGAGACCCAGGCGCAGGTCGAACGCCTGGAACAGGTTTTCGAAATGATCGGCAAACCGGCACGCGGCAAGACTTGTGAAGCCATTCAGGGCATCATCGCCGAAGCTGAAGAAATCATGGACGAGTTCAAGGGCACGGTCGCTCTCGACGCCGGCCTTATTTCATCGGCCCAATCCGTCGAGCATTATGAGATCGCCCGCTACGGCACACTGATCGCCTGGGCAAAGCAGCTCGGCCTCAAAGATGCCGTGCCGCTGCTGCAGGCAACGCTTGCCGAGGAAGAAGCAACCGACAAGAAGCTCACGCAACTCGCCGAGTCCTCGGCCAATGTGAAAGGCAAGGGCAAGGCGGCCTAAGCCGCTAAGAGCGCTATTCTCCTTCGCAACGGCCGCCGCGCCCCGGCGGCCGTGCTTTTGTCCGGGTTGCCCCGGAGATCAAAGACCGAGCTGCCAGATTTCGGCGGCGCGCACATTGCCCTCGGGCGCCGATAGACGCATCGAGCTTATCCCCTTGAAGCCAGGCAGCCGCTTGGTTCCGGTCCAGCGGCCATCGTCGGCGAAGACTTCAATCGAACCTGCATCGAGAAACAGCCGAATGGTCGACGGCCGTGCGCCGGCGGCGATGTAGATCGGCGACGCTTTGGCATTCGTCACCGAAAAGTGAATGCTCAGCCCATCGTCGGTCAGCTGAACCGCGACCGCCGCCTCGGGATGATCGAATGCAAGGTGGAACGCGTTGCCCGCCTCCTGGAGGGTGAGCAGGATTTCGACGCAGCCGTCAGCAAGATCGACGCTCCGGCCGTCAAGAAGGCCATGGGCATCAAGCCGGCGCTGTCGCAGGCTTTCCACACCGGTAACCGGCGGCGTGATCAGCGCCCCCTGACGCAACGCCAGCCGGCGCGGCAGCGTCATGGCTGTCGGCATGTCGATTTCCTTGGAGACGTCCGTCCAGTTTGCGAGCCATGCGATTCCGACCGGGCCGCTGCCATCGACGAAGGCTTGGAATGCATAGGCGTCGGTGCCGAAATCCAGCTCCTGTTCGAATTCCACGGAGAACGCGCGGCCATCGAAACGGCCAATGGTCGCAAGCGTCATGTTGCGCCGGCCTGTTGCCGGGTCGCGGCTGGTCAGAAGGCCGAAAATCAGAGCCCAACGCGTCATCGGCTCGTTCACGGGACCATCGAGGGGAACCATGCAGGGGCACTCCGCTGCGGTCATCCCGAAGCGGTTCTCGCGATGGAGCATGCCGAGGAAGGTCCATCCCACCGCCGCAGCCGGGTCGTCCGTTTCGTAAAGCAGGATGACGCCGCCCTCGCGGTCTCGCGTGCCCAGCAGCATCTTCCATTTGCCGTCGGGGCCTGGAAAAACATAGGGGTCGCGAAAGTCGGTCGTCAGCCCCAGACCCGCGGGCCGCTCAGGCAGGATCAGGTGTGCGGGTTCGACAGTGACAAGATCGCGGCTGGTGGCCGTGAACTGAACCTGCTCCTCCGGTTCCCGGTCCTTCATATGTTCGGTGAAGAAGATGCGAACGCCCGCGCCCTCAAGCGCGATCGCGGAGCCGGAAAATGCGCCGCCGCGTCCATCCGCCCGCGCGGCGATTTCGTCCGAAGGGTGAAGAAAGATCGGAAGATGCGTCCAGCGAAGGTAATCCTCCGAGACCGCATGCCCCCAATGCATGTTGTTCCACCGAAGGCTGTGGGGATAGTGCTGATAGAAGAGGTGCACCCTGCCGTCGAATCTTCCGAAACCGTTTGGATCGTTCATCCAGCCGAAAGGCGGGCGGAAATGATAGCCGCCGGTGATATCGGGCGCGGCATTCGAAGGCCTGACATGCAACAGCCGGATGCCCTCGTCGAGAACGCGGGGCTGAGAGAAGGCATAGACAAGCGAGACGTCTGTCGCAGCGGCGTCGTAGGTGAAGGCGGTCTCCCCGCCGCTCTCCAGCGTCAGCCGCCGAAACTCGAATTCATGGGGATTTGATGTTTCGACGGCACCGGCCGGCTTACCATCGACATGGGCGCTCAGCCTTCCCCGAGCGCCCCCGTGCGAAGCCTTGATCCAAGCATGGATCGTGGTTCCTGCAGGGAGTGCTGCGCTGATCGTCTCCGGCCCGCTTTCATGGGTCGGAGAAATCCCTTGATCTGTCATATTTCAACCTTTCACGGCAGAGCCGATAAAGGAACTCACGAACCAGCGCTGGAATGCGAGGTAGAGCCCCAGGATCGGGATCATCATCAATACGGAGGCGGCCATCGCACGATCCCAGTAGATGCTGTCCTGGCCGAAGAAGGTCGCGATGGCGACCGCGATCGGCCGGGCATAATCCGTCTGCGTCACGAGGATCGGCCAAAGATACTGGTTCCAGGTCTCAATACCCATCAGGATCGACACGGTGGCGAGTGCGGGCAGGCTGAGCGGCAGGAAAATGGAGCGATAAGCCCGGAAAAAGGATGCGCCATCCATCTCGGCAGCTTCCAGCAGCTCCTTCGGCAGCTGCGTGAAGAACTGGTAGAACAGGAAGATATAGAGAGGGCTCGCGATCCAGGGGACGATCTGCACCGCGAAGGTGTCGGATATTCCCGCCCTGGAAACCATGATCACGAGGGGCATGATGATGCTTTCCTGCGGGATCACATAGAGCGCGATCACGACCGACAGAATGACCCCGCGGCCACGGAGCGATCCCCAAGCCAGGACGAAACCGGCCATCGAATTCACGATGAGGCCGGAACAAACCGTGGTGGCCAGTATGATCAGAGAGTTGATGAGGTATCGGCCGAAGGCGAGTTCGCCCGAGAGGTGGCCGACCTCCGCATAGTTGGAGAGCGTTGGATTCGAAACCCAGAAGGCTCGGAAGCTGCCCATGTCGGCAAGGATCTGGAACCGGTCGTCCTTGAGGCTCGCGACGACGAGGAGCAGCAACGGCGAGACGATCACCAGGGCGATGATGAAAATAGAGACCGTCTGGACGGTGCGCAGAACCCTGGCGGCGGAGCGAGGCCGTGCTGCGCGGGCCTGCGGGATCGAGAGAGCGATATCAGACATCGAAGCGCCTCAGGAGCTGGCGCTGGATCAGCGCGATGATGAGAACGATCACGAACAGGATGACGGAGACGGCGGAGGCATAACCCATCTTCTGCTCCTCGAAGCCGGCGCGGACCATGTAATGCACCACCGTTTCGGTGCTGCTCTTCGGTCCGCCCTGCGTGAGAATGGCGACCTGGGTATAGAGCTTGAAAGCCTGGATGGTGGTGATCACGAGCACGAAGACATGGGTCGGCCGCAGGCCGGGCATGGTGACGTGCCAGAAGCGCCGGAGAGCGTTCGCGCCGTCGATCTTGGCGGCATCGTAGAGTTCGTCGGGAATGCCCTGAAGGCCGGCGAGGTAGACGATCATCTGGAAACCATAGGCCTGCCAGGCCGAGAGCAGGACGAGCGAGAACATCGCCCATTCGGGATCGCCGAGCCAATCGATCGGCTGGATCGCTCCGCCGGAAAGGAAGCCGAGGATCTGGTTGAATGGTCCCGTGGGATATTGAAACAGGGTGCCCCAGATGACGCAGACTACGACCATCGAAGTGATCGCCGGAAGGAAGAACATGCCGCGCAGCAGATTGCGGAACGGCAGGTTCTGATGCAGCAGGAGGGCTGTTGCGAAAGCGAGACCGCACTGGGCCGGAATGATCCAGAAGGTGAAGCGCGAGACGTTCCAGAGGGCTGTCCAGAAAAGGTCGTCCTTGAAGATGCGGATAAAATTGTTGAACCAGATGAACCGGACCGGCGTCGGCCTCGGCACCAGAGGCTGGTTGGTCATCGCCGTCCAGAAGGACAGCAGAAACGGCACGATCAGAAAGACGGTCAGCAGGATGACCGCGGGCGCGAGCATGGCCGCTTCCTGCATCAGGCGCCCCTTGTCACGCCGGAGCGCCATTCGGGCGGGTCTCGATGATGTCGATTGTTGCATGACCATGCAAATCCTCCTCTCAGGCTTGACGCCGGTTCTGCCTTGCAAAGTCGCGCGGAGACATTGCAAGGCTCCGATTGTTCAGCGACGACGGCGATTACTGCTCGTCACCGAACGGCGGATATCCGTCATTGTCCTCGATATCCTGGTCGATCTTCTCGGCGGCGGATGTCAGCGCCTCCTTGGCATCGCCGCCATTGAACACCTCGTCGACGGCCTGCATGAAGGCCGACGTGATTGTGGGATAGGCTGGATGCGGCGGGCGGGCGACGGCGGTCTTCGATGCTTGTTCGAAGGCAATCGCCATTGGACCGCCATCGGCATAGAGCGGAGACTCGGCTGCGAAGCTCTTCAAGCCGGGATAGCCGGACTGGCTCGCGACGTAGGCCCGGAACTCCTTGTCCTTCAGCAGGAAGCTGATGAACTTGCCTGATATATCGGGATGCTTCGAGGTCTTCGTGATCGCCCAGATCCAGGTGCCGTCGGGGCTCGCTCCCTTTGCGCCGAACTTGGGAAGCGGCATGACAACGATGTTGTCCTTCATGGTCGCTGCCGCCTCCGCATAGACCCAGTGTCCGCCGAGCGCCAGCGCGGCCGGATTGCCTTCGGCAAAGAACTGGTTGGTGCCGGCCGACTGCGGCACGACCCAGCCGTTCTTGACCCATTTCTGCATCATGGCGAGTGCATCGACGCAGGCGTCGCTGTCGAGCGTTCCCTCGGATTTCCAGACCTTGCGGTCGATCAGGTCGCAGCCGGCCGATTGCAGGATTGGCCCATAGGCATAGGTGATCCATTCGGTCTTGATGCCGTAACCGCGAAAGGTGTCGATCGGCCATTTCACGCCATCGAGCTTCGAAAGCTTCTCGAGATAGCTTTCGAACTCCTCCCGCGTCCACGCATCGTCCACGGATTTCGGGATGCGGGCGCCTATGGCTTCGAGATATTTCTTATTGCCGTAAAGAACGACCGAGGAATCGGTCAGGCCGATCGCATAAAGATCCTTGTCGATCGGGTACGTGCCCTGAGCGATGTTGGATTCCGTCATGTCGTCAAGGAGATCCTTGTCGATCAGCGGCTTGATGGGCTGAAGGTAACCCGACCAGACATAATTGGCGAGGAACGGGGCATCGAGCTCCATGACATCGGGCAGTTGTTTGGCCATGACGGCCGCGCTGAACTTCTCGTTATATGCGTCGTGCGGTGCATAGATGAACTGGACATCGATATCGGGATTTGCGGCCTCGAAGCGTTCCGCGACTTTGCCGTAGGCGGCCACGAAGCCCGGATCGCCCTGATGCATGACCTGAATGGCAGTCTTCTCGGCTGCCTGCGCCCATGGGGCTATCATAGTCGAAAACAGGATCAGAGACCAAAGTAAACGATTACCCATTAGAATTCCTCCTCAATTGAATGGGCCTGGCTCAAATTATACGGATGCCCGCTCCACCAGTTGGAACGGCAGTTTCTGCACTCCGACCGGCGGCCGGTCCTCGGCAAGCAGGATGTGCGCAGCCTGGCGGCCCATGGCGCGATGGGGAAGCGCCATGGTGGTCAGCGGCGGATCGAGACGCGAGGCGATCTCGACCTGATTGTCGAAGCTCGCGACGGCGACGTCATCGGGAATGGTGGCGCCCGAGCGGCGCAGGGCGGCATAGACCTCCATGGCCACGCGATCGTTGCCGCACAGGATGGCATCGGGGCGTCGCGGACCTGTCATGAGATCATGCACCTGCGCGTGCACGAGGCTGTGGGCCCGGTCGCTGTAGATCGCCTTGCTGACGGCGGGCAGGACAATGGCGCCGGCTCCGTCGATATCCGCTTGATCGAGCGCTTGGCGAAAGCCGAGTTCGCGGAGCTCGCCGGCGAGAAGCCCCGGCAGATTGATGAAGGCGATATTACGACGGCCTGCCTCGACGAGATAGTTCGTAATCTCAACGGCCGCTCCCGTTTCATCCGGCACCAGGGACGTCACACGGTCGTTGGCATCCCGGCAGTTGATCATGACGCCCACGGTGTCGGTAAACTCGGGCGGCAGGTTGACGCTCTTGTGATACATGGCGGCACAGGCAATCGCGCGCGGGCGAAAGCGCCGCATCTCATCGAGGATTGACGCTATGCTGCGATGGCCGCCGAGCGTCATGGCAAAGACCGCCATGTCGGCCGCACGCACGGCCCCGTCGAGCCCCCGGATGATCTCCGTCGCGAAAGGCGACGTGATCAAGTCATCGGCAACGAGGCCGACGAGGGGCATCCAGCCCTGCCGCATGCTGCGGGCGGCGAAGTTGGTGACATAGCCGAGCTCTTCGGCAATCTCCTTGATCCGCTGACGTGTTTCCTCCGACATGCGCGCCGACCCGCCATGCAAGGCGCCGGATACGGTCTTGACGGAAACGCCTGCGCGGGCGGCTATGTCATTGAGTGAAGCAGTCACGAGTTCGCTTTTGGGTTATCGATTACCCACATCGGTATCAATCCCGTTTCCGTGAGTCAAGCCGTGACAGCCGCTGCTGCTCCAGCTCAGTCGATTTCCTCGGGGATGAAGCCGCCGGTCTGGCGCTTCCACAGCCGGGCAAACAGGCCGTCCTGCTCGACCAGTTCCTCCGGCCGGCCTTCTTCCACGATGCGTCCGTGGTCGAGCACGACGATCCGGTTCATCCTGGCGATGGTTGAGAGGCGATGCGCGATGGCAATAACCGTCTTACCCTCCATGACAAGATTCAGCCTTTCCTGGATGGCGGCTTCGGATTCGCTGTCGAGTGCGGAAGTCGCCTCATCGAGGACAAGGATCGGCGCGTCCTTCAGCAGCACGCGGGCGATGGCGACGCGCTGGCGCTGGCCGCCAGACAATTTGATGCCGCGATCGCCGACGAAGGCCTCATAACCCTTCCGACCTTCGCTGTCTGTGAGACCGGTGATGAAGGCATCGGCGCTTGCCATCTTCGTCACCCTTTCGATCTCTTCCTGCGTCGCCTCCGGCCGGCCGTAGCGGATATTGTCGCCGACTGAACGGTGCAGCAGCGCGACATCCTGGGCGATCACGCCGATCGCGCGACGAAGGCTTGATTGGGTCACCGCGCGAATGTCCTGGCCGTCGATCAGGATCGCGCCTTCCTTGATATCGTAAAACCGCAGGAGCAGGTTTGCGAGCGTCGTCTTGCCGGCCCCGGAGAGGCCGACCAGCCCGACCTTCTCGCCAGGCCGGACCGTCAGCGACAGTTTCTCAATTACAGCTTTGCCGGACTTATAGGCGAAGCGGACGTTTTCGAAACGGATCTCACCCCGTTCCACTTTGAGTTCGCTCGCATCCGGCCGATCGGTGATCGTCGGCGGTGTCGTCATGACGGGCATGGCATCCTTGATCGTGCCGATCGCCTGGAAGATCTGTTGACCCATCTGCAGGAAGACGAAGATCTGCGACGATAACCGGTTGAGAATGTAGACCGCGCCGACGAACTCGCCGACCGTGAGGAAGCCATTGACCAAGCCGGAAAATCCGATCGCCAGCATGGTCAGCCACAGCAGCGTGTTGAGGATGACGACTGTCACCTCTGACGAGCGGTAGATGCGCTGCTCGCTGTGCTGCGTCTGCACGGCCTTGCCGATGATGCGCCGGATTGCGCCAGCCTCGCTATCTTCGGCCGCGAACTGCTTGATCATCTGCATGTTGGTGTAGAGATCGGTAATGGCGCCGGCGACCAGGCTGCGCTGCTTGGCGGTGCGGCGCGAGCGCTCGACAAAGATCGGCACGACCCGGGCGGTGAAGGCGATGTTGAACGCGATCCAGACGACGACAGGCAAAGCAAGCTGCCAGGCGAGCGTGCTCAGCAGGATTACCGAGCCTATCAGTTGCATCAGGAAGCGCGGGATGGATTGGAAGCCGGCAAGGATCTGCTGCTGGACGGCGGAGGAGACCTGCTGCAGTCGCGAGGAAACCTGGCCGGCATAGAGATCGTGGAAGAAGGCGAGATCCTGCCGCTCGACAGCCTTGTGGCCCTGCCATTGAATGGCGGCCGGCATTGCAATGCCTAACGTATGCGAATTCAGCGTATTGAGCACGAAGGACACGATCGGCATGACGGGAAAGATCAGGACGCCGAGAACGGTCAGCAGCCGCCATTCATTGCACAGAAAGGCGGAAGCACCCTGCTCAGTCACGCCGTCGACGATGACCGAAAGCCCCCAGACGATCGTCAGGTTGATCGCCTCCATCGCCATCGAAGAAAGCGCCAGCGCAATCAGCACGCCGCGGAACATCGCGATGAAATGCAAAAGCACCGTCACCGGCCCCTTTGAGGGCAGCGGCCGGTAGGGAATATCGAGCGGCCGGATCAGCGTTTCGAAGGGACGGTAGATCGCATCTGAAATCGACATGGGCCACTCGGTCAAGTGTTGGGAGAACGGGCGAGGGACTCAAGGCTACGCAGGCAGGGATAGGACCACCTTGCTGCTGCAATCTCAACGAGAATTTTGGTGAATGGTGGGGACGGAAAGCTGTCGGGAGAAGAGGGACCAAGCGGCTTGATTATAAAAAACCCCGCCGAAGCGGGGTTCTTTAGGCAAGAAAGCCGGTCAGTTGTTATGCGCTGCGCAGGCTTCGTCCATCGGGGTAGCGTTGCTCCTGCCGCCCTGCGTCTGGAGATTGTCGGAGTTGTTCACCGGATCGGGGCATTTGACCTTGTCCGTTTTCATTGTGCCGCCGGTGGTTGAGCCGGTCGTGGTGGTATCGGTGGCCATCGGCTTTTTGGCTTTCGTGTCGCTGCCTGCGCCACCGCCCTGGTCGGCGGTATTCTTGTCGATCGTGGCGCCAGCCGGAGCCGGATTGGACTGGGCGAAGGCTGATGTCGCCATGCCGAGTGCGAGAAGCGAGGCTGCTACGAGTTTCATACGCATCCTGATATCCTCCTGGGATGTTGCGTGATTGACCCATCCACAACCTCGCCGGCACATCATTGTTCCGGAGCTGCTGACGACAAATTACGCCAGGTGCCCGGACCATCAGGATCCGCATAGAGTGCTACTTCGTATAAAGCGCCCGTGACCTCTCGAGATGCTTCAGGAGC
This sequence comes from Rhizobium bangladeshense, assembly GCF_017357245.1. NCBI lineage: Bacteria > Pseudomonadati > Pseudomonadota > Alphaproteobacteria > Hyphomicrobiales > Rhizobiaceae > Rhizobium > Rhizobium bangladeshense. The sequence continues at coordinate 222,305 of NZ_CP071613.1, forward strand.
GCCATCTCCGATCCATCGACGTCGTTGGCCTCGAGGCGGTCGACGATTTCGTCATGTTCGGCGAGCGTGAACTTTTCCTTGCCGGTCCAGATCAGCATCTCGGTGTGATATTCCTTCAGCCAGGCGAGCATCGCCTCGCTGACGGCGACGTAGATCGGATTGCCTGATATCTGGGCGATGCGGGTGTGGAATTCCATATCGGCATTGATGAATTCCTCAGCCTGCCCAAGCGAGGCGCGCTGGCGCTCGATGATATTCCTGAGGTCGCTGATGTCGTTGGCCGAGGCGCGCTGGGCCGCCTCGCGCGCCATGCCGCGCTCGAAGAAGATGCGGGCGCTTTTCAGGTGCTCCAGCGAATCCGCCGATTGCGACAGCATGATCTTGGCGGTGAGATCGACCTGCCGGAAGATCGATTTTGCCGTCAGCCGCAGGACCTTCGCGCGTTCGCCGTGCGAGATGCTGACGAGGCCCTTGTTGGCGAGCGACTGCATGGCTTCGCGGATGGCTGGCCGGCCGACGCCGAAGCGTTCCATCAATACCCGCTCGGACGGCATTTCATCGCCGGGCTGAAGCTCTCCCGAGGTGATCATCCGCTCGAGTCGATCAAACACTTCGTCGGAAAGCTTCCGGCGGATGATTTGTTCGATGGGTTGGGTCATGAGATCTCGCTGGCTCAAAATGTCTCCTCCTAACAGTTTTCCGGACCAAGGACAAAGCTTGGGACCAAAATTTGCGCACCCGAAAATTCCGCTTTCCATCGATTGGAATACTCATTATACCAGATCACGAGTTGATGCCATGGCAATCTGCCTGGCGAGAGGAGCAGCCGTCCGTCATGATGATAACCCTGACCTACCGCATCGAAACGCCCGGCAGCGTCGAGGCGATGGCGGACAAGATCGCAAGCGACCAGTCGACCGGAACCTTCGTACCGGTTCCCGGCGAGACCGAAGAGCTGAAAGCGCGTGTCGCCGCCCGCGTGCTGGCCATCCGCCCGCTTGAAGAGGCGGCTCATCCGACCTGGCCCGAGGCCGCACCCGGCACGCGGCTCCACCGCGCCGACGTCGACATCGCGTTCCCGCTGGAGGCGATCGGCACGGACCTTTCGGCGCTGATGACCATCGCGATCGGCGGCGTCTATTCGATCAAGGGCATGACCGGCGTCCGCGTCGTCGACATGAAGCTGCCGGAGGCTTTCAAAACCGCCCATCCCGGTCCGCAATTCGGCATTGCCGGAAGCCGGCGGCTGACCGGCGTCCAAGGCCGCCCGATCATCGGCACCATCGTCAAGCCGGCGCTCGGGCTGCGACCGCACGAGACGGCGGAACTGGTGGGCGAGCTGATCCACTCCGGCGTCGACTTCATCAAGGACGACGAGAAGCTGATGAGCCCGGCCTATTCGCCGCTCAAGGAGCGCGTCGCGGCGATCATGCCGCGCATTCTCGATCACGAGCAGAAGACCGGCAAGAAGGTGATGTATGCCTTCGGCATCTCGCATGCCGATCCGGACGAGATGATGCGCAACCACGATATCGTCGCGGCCGCCGGCGGCAATTGCGCCGTCGTCAATATCAATTCCATCGGCTTCGGCGGCATGAGCTTCCTGCGCAAGCGCTCCAATCTGGTGCTGCATGCGCATCGCAACGGCTGGGACGTGCTGACGCGCGATCCGGGCGCCGGCATGGATTTCAAGGTCTACCAGCAATTCTGGCGGCTGCTCGGGGTCGACCAGTTCCAGATCAACGGCATTAAGGTCAAATATTGGGAGCCGGACGACAGCTTCGTCGCCTCGTTCAAAGCCGTCAGCGCGCCGCTCTTCGATGACGCCGATCGGCCGCTTCCGGTCGCCGGCTCCGGCCAATGGGGCGGGCAGGCGCCGGAGACTTATCAGCGCACCGGTCGTACCATCGATCTTCTCTATCTCTGCGGCGGCGGCATCGTCAGCCATCCCGGCGGCCCGGCGGCCGGCGTTCGCGCCGTGCAGCAGGCCTGGCAGGCGGCGGTTGCCGACATACCGCTGGAGATCTACGCCAAAGACCATCCGGAGCTTGCCGCCTCGATCGAGAAATTCAGCGACGGTAAGGGCGCGTGACCGTCATGACTGAGCTTCTCGTCAGCTACTACGGCGATGATTTTACCGGCTCGACCGACGTCATGGAGGCGCTGGCTTCGCGCGGCGTCGAGACGGTGCTGTTCCTCGGCCTTCCCACGCCGGAGCTGCTCGCACGGTTCAGGCACTGCCGGGCGATCGGCATTGCCGGAACGAGCCGCAGCGAAACGCCGACATGGATGGAACTGCATCTGGTGCCCGCCTTCGACTGGCTGCGCTCGCTCGGAGCGGCCGTCTGCCATTACAAGGTTTGCTCGACCTTCGATTCCAGTCCCGGCGTCGGCAATATCGGAAAGGCGATCGAAATCGGCGGCAAGATCTTCGGGCAAGCAATCGTGCCTGTGATCGTGGGCGCGCCGCAGCTGAAGCGATATACGGCTTTCGGCAATCTCTTCGCCGCCTATCAGGGCCGCGTCTTCCGCATCGATCGCCACCCGGTGATGAGCCGCCATCCCGTCACTCCGATGGACGAGGCGGATCTTGCAGTGCATTTGTCGAAACAGACCTCGCTCCCTGTTCTCCTCGCCGATCTGGTTTCGATCACGGCTGAAGATGCCGATCTGCGCATCGACGCGCTGGCGTCGAGCCCGGGAGGCATCCTGCTCATCGACGTCGATTCCGAGGCGACGCAGACCGCCGCTGGCCGGCAGCTGCTGCGCGTGGCCGGCCGCTCCGGCAGCTTCGTCGCCGGTTCGTCGGGAATAGAATATGCCCTGCTCGACGCCTGGCGGCGGATCGGCGTCATCGGCGAAAGCAGCACCGAATTTCCCGATCCAGGCCCTGTCGACCGTCTCGCCGTCGTCTCGGGCAGCGTCTCGCCGACGACCGAGCGGCAGATCCGCGCCGCCGTCGAGAACGGCTTCGAGGCCATTGCGCTGGATCCGCTGGCACTGGTTTCGGAGACCGGCGAAAGCGCAGTGGAGGCGGCCGTGCAGGCCGGCCTCGGCAAGCTCAGGGAAGGCAGGAGCGTCATTCTCTATACCGCGCTCGGTCCATCCGCCGACCGCGGCGCCGATATCGACAGGCTGCCGGGCGCGCGTCATCGCCTCGGCAGCGCGCTCGGCACGATCCTGCGCAGGCTGATCGAAGCGGAGGGGCTTTCGCGCGCGGTCGTCGCCGGCGGCGACACGTCAAGTCACGCGCTGCGGCAATTGAAGATCGACGCGCTGACGACGCTGCTGCCGCTTCCCCAGACGCCGGGCTCGCCGCTCTGCCTCGCGCATGGCGACTATCCCGCGACCAATGGCCTGCAGATCTCGCTCAAGGGCGGCCAGGTCGGCACCGACGGCTATTTCACACAGATCCGCGACGGGAGGAGAAACTGAGATGGTCGTCTGGGTCGGCACCAGTTTCAAGATGAACAAGACGCTGGAGGCAGCGCTCGCCTTCGCGCGCCGCCTCGCCGATGCGGACCCTGACCGCGATCCCCGCGTGCAGCGCTTCGTCATTCCCTCCTTCACAACGGTGCGCGAGGTCAAGCGCGTGCTTGATGAAACCTCTGTGAAAGTCGGCGCCCAGAACATGCATTGGGAGGATGCCGGCGCCTGGACCGGCGAAATTTCTCCCGTGATGCTGAAGGATTGCCGGCTCGATCTCGTCGAACTCGGCCATTCCGAACGGCGCGAAGATTTCGGCGAGACCGACGAAACCGTCGGCCTCAAGGTTTCGGCTGCGATCCGCCATGGGCTGACGCCGCTCATCTGCATCGGCGAGACCTTGCCGGAGCGCCACGAGGGTCTGGCCGATAGCGTGCTGCGGCGGCAGGTCGAGGCGGCCCTGCGCGGCGTCGGCACTGAGGCCGACAAGGCTCCGATCCTGCTCGCCTACGAACCCGTCTGGGCGATCGGCGTCAACGGCATTCCGGCGACGGCCGATTACGCTTCGGAGCGGCACGGCAGGATCGCCGAAGTGGCGAAGGCCGTTCTCGGCCGCCCGGTGCCCGTCCTCTACGGCGGCAGCGTCAATCCCGGCAATTGCGAGGAACTGATCGCGCAGCCGCATATCGACGGCCTGTTCATTGGCCGCTCCGCCTGGTCCGTCGAAGGTTATCTCGACATCCTCGGCCGCGTCAGCGCGGCGATCGATCGCTCATCTCCACCCCAGACGGCGAGTGAAAGGAAACTGCCATGAAAATCGCGATTGGCGCCGACAGCGCCGGCAAACCGCTCCTGGACGTTATTGCCGCCCATCTCTCGGGCAAGGCGGACGTCGAAGTGCATGATCTCAGTCAATCCGGCTTCTATGCCGATCTGTCACAGCGCCTCGCCCAGACGATCGTCAACGGCGAACATGAGCGCGGTATCCTGTTCTGCGGCACCGGCATCGGCGTGTGCATTTCCGCAAACAAGGTTCCGGGGATCCGTGCCGCACTGACTCACGACACCTATTCCGCCGAGCGAGCGGTAAAATCGAACAACGCCCAGATCATCACGATGGGTGCGCGCGTTATCGGACCTGAACTGGCAAAGTCCATCGTCGACGTCTGGCTCGCCTCCGAATTCGACCCCAACGGCCCGTCGGCCGGCAACGTGAAGGCGATCGATCGGCTTGATGCGGAAAAACACGCGCCTTGAACACGCAAGTAGTGATATGGTGATTGACTCATTATACCAGTATATGATCCTATCCAGAACTGAAAAGGTGAGGAAAACATGACGAAGATTGCGCTCTTCGGGGCCGGCGGCAAAATGGGATACCGGCTTGCCAAAAATCTGAAAGGCTCGCGCTTCGATGTGCGCCATGTCGAGGTGAGCGACGCCGGCAAGGCCCGACTGAAGAACGATCTCGGCCTCGATAGCGTGCCTGTCGACGCCGCGCTCGACGGCGCCGAAGTGGTCATCCTTGCCGTGCCGGATACGGCGATCGGCAAGGTCGCGGCGGGTATCGTCGACAAGCTTGCGCCCGGCACCATGGTGGTGGCGCTCGACGCTGCGGCACCCTTTGCCGGCCACCTGCCAAAGCGGGACGACCTCACCTATTTCGTCACCCATCCCTGCCATCCGCCGATCTTCAACGACGAGACCGACATGCAGGCCAAGAAGGATCATTTCGGCGGTCTGTTTGCCAAGCAGCACATCGTCTCGGCGCTGATGCAGGGCCCGGAAAGCGCTTACGCGCTCGGCGAGGAGATCGCGAAGATCATTTGGGCGCCGGTCATGCGTTCGCACCGGGTCACGGTGGAGCAGCTCGCCATGCTGGAGCCCGGCCTTTCAGAAACCGTCTGCGCATCGCTGCTCGTCATCATGCGCCAGGCCATGGACGAATGCGTGGCGCGCGGCGTGCCGGAACAGGCCGCCCGCGACTTCCTGCTCGGCCATATGAACGTGCTCGGCGCGGTCATCTTCAAGGAAGTCGACGGCGTGTTCTCGGATGCCTGCAACAAGGCGATCGAGTTCGGCATTCCGGCGCTGATGCGCGACGACTGGAAGAAAGTATTCGAACCGCAGGAGATCGCCGAAAGCATCCGGCGCATCACCTGAACCGGCCCGGGGAGGCAAAGCCCTCCCCCGCAACCGCTCCGGAGACGGGGCACCGCTCCGGGGAGAACGGGGCGTCATTCACCACAGGGAGGAAAGAATGAAACTGACGCGCAGACTGACACTTGCAGCTTTTGCCGGCGCATTGGCGCTCGGAACGGCCATGCCGGCCTTTGCCGCCGATCTCATCGCCATCATCACTCCGGCGCATGACAATCCCTTCTTCAAGGCCGAAGCCGTCGGCGCCGAGGCCAAGGCGAAGGAACTCGGCTACGAGACCCTTGTCATGACGCATGACGACGACGCCAACAAGCAGTCGGAAGTGATCGATACGGCGATCGGGCGCGGCGCCAAGGCGATCATCCTCGATAATGCCGGCGCGGACGCTTCCGTCGCCGCCGTCAAGAAGGCCAAGGATGCCGGCATTCCCTCCTTCCTGATCGACCGCGAAATCAACGCCACGGGCGTTGCCGTCGCGCAGATCGTTTCGAACAATTATCAGGGCGCGCAGCTCGGGGCGCAGGAGTTCGTCAAGCTGATGGGCGAGAAGGGCAATTATGTCGAGCTCGTCGGCAAGGAATCCGACACCAATGCCGGCATCCGCTCCCAGGGCTATCATGACGTCATCGACGATTATCCGGAGATGACGTTGGTCGCCAAGCAATCGGCCAACTGGAGCCAGACGGAAGCCTACTCGAAGATGGAGACCATCCTTCAGGCCAACCCCGACATCAAGGGCGTCATTTCGGGCAATGACACCATGGCAATGGGGGCGATCGCCGCCCTTCAGGCAGCCGGCCGCAAGGACGTGATCGTCGTCGGCTTCGACGGTTCAAACGACGTGCGCGATTCCATCAAGTCGGGCGGCATCAAAGCGACCGTCCTGCAGCCCGCCTATGCCCAGGCGCAGCTCGCGGTCGAACAGGCGGACGCCTACATCAAGAACAAGACGACGCCGAAGGAAGAGAAGCAACTGATGGATTGCGTTCTCATCAACGCCGACAATGCGGACAAGCTTGAGACCTTCGCCCTGACGAACTGATCAGCGGCGTTTGGCAGAGGGTGCGTGATCGCACCCTCTGCAATACGTTTGCAAGACCTCGAGGTTAACCCGGATGCTGAGAATGAAGGGCGCCCTGCTCGCTGCCGTCGTAGCGGCGGCCTTGCCCGGCTGTAAGATCATCAAGACGCCGACCGCCGAGGAGAAGGCGGCCGCAGCGGCGAAGACCGCCTTCGACCCATATGCGAAGGTCGAGGCGATCTGGCAGCCTCAGGTGGTGCCTTATTTCGAAAAGCGCGCAGGCGAGCTGAAGGATGTCATGCAGCTCGTTGCCACGAGCCCTGATACCGCGGGCGAAAAATACGGCAACCCCCACAAGCAGAGCAGCTCGCCTTGGACCTACGCGGTGAAGATCACCGGCAAGATCGTTGCCGCCGATACGGCCTCCCGCGCGGCGACGCTCGACGTCGACGCGGACGGCGACGGCAAGGCCGATGCGAAAGTGCAGATCGGACCTGCGTTGCGCGGCACGGCTCTCCGCGACACGCTCGATTTCGTCAACTTCAACGAGTTCAAGAACCAGATCGAATGGGCGCAGTTCGGCAAGGCGTTCAACGAGAAGGCCAATACCGCCTTTCTCTCCGCTGTCCCTCGTGATGGCCTGGCAGGCAAGACGGTGACGGTGATCGGCGCGTTCCCTCTGCCGAAAAGCGGCGAGCTTCCGCTCGTGACGCCTTCGGAATTGAAGGTGGCGTCATGACGGCCGCAGAGATACATCAGGACGATGTCATCCTGCGCCTCGACGACGTGTCGAAGGTCTATTCCGGCATCGTCGCCGTCAAGCGCGCCAATCTGGAGCTGCGCCGCGGCGCGGTGAACGTGCTCGTCGGTGAGAATGGCGCCGGCAAGTCGACGCTGATGAAGATTATTGCTGGTGTCGAGCGCCCGACGCTCGGCCGCATCATCCTGGATGGCGAGCCCGTCTCCTTCGACAGCCCGGCCCAGGCGCAAGCGCACGGCATCGGCATGATCTTCCAGGAACTCAATCTCTTCGCCAACATGTCGGTGGCCGAAAACATCTTCGCAAGGCGCGAGATCACCCGCGGACTGCTCGGCATCGATCATAAGGCGCAGGTCGAGAAGGCCAACGAATTCCTGCGGCGCCTCGATGCCGGCATCGAGGCCGATGCCATGGTCGAGGACCTGCCGATCGGCCAGCAGCAGCTCGTCGAGATCGCCAAGGCGATGTCGCTGAACGCCCGTATACTGATCATGGACGAGCCGACATCGGCGCTTTCGGCGGCCGAAGTCGAAATCCTGTTCAAAGTGATCGCAGAGCTGAAGGCTCAGGGCGTCGCGATCGTCTATATCTCGCACCGGCTGGAAGAGCTGATGCGGATCGGCGATTACATCACCGTACTGCGCGATGGCCAGGTCACTGGCCAGGCGATGGTGCGCGACATCGACACGCGCTGGATCGTCCGCTCGATGATCGGCTCCGATGCCAAGGATTTCGCGAAATCCGTCACCCATTCCGTCGGCGAGGAGGTCTTCCGCGCCGAAAATGTCAGTCTTCCCCGGCCGACCGGCGGGCTTGCGGTCGACGATGTTTCGCTGTCGGTCAGGGCGGGCGAGATTCTCGGCATTTACGGCCTGATGGGCGCGGGGCGCAGCGAATTCTTCGAATGCGTGATCGGGCGACATACGCATTCGACCGGCAAGGTCTTCATCGACGGCAAGGAAGTCCGCGCCCGTGACACGACGCGGCGCATCCGCCGCGGCCTCGCCCTCATTCCGGAAGACCGGCAGCGCGAGGGCCTGGTGCAGGTGCTCTCCATTGCTTCCAACCTGACGCTTGCGAGCCTTTCACGTTTCACAAGGCTCTTCCATATCGACAGCGGCGCGGAAAAGAACGCGATCCAGGAGGCGATCCGCGATCTCTCGATCAAGGCGCCGAACCCTGATTTCGAGGTCACCTCAATGTCAGGCGGCAATCAGCAGAAGGTCGTCATCGGGAAGGCGCTGATGACCAATCCGAAGGTGCTGCTGATGGACGAGCCGAGCCGCGGCATCGATGTCGGCGCCAAGGCCGACGTCTTCCGCACCATGCGCCGGCTGGCAGCCAATGGGCTCGCCATCCTATTTTCTACTTCCGACCTCGAAGAGGTCATGGCGCTTTCCGACCGCATCGCAGTGTTGAGCAACGGCCAGCTGATTGCCGTGTTCGACAGGGACGAGGCGACGGAGGAGGCCATTATCGCGGCTTCGGCCAAGGGACACGGACATCAAGGGAAACTCGCGTCATGATGGCGGCAACCTCCACCACTCTTGCGCCGAAGGGCGCCAACGGCTCGGCGCTTCTGACGCTGATGAAGCTCAGGACCTTCATTGCGCTTTTCGCCGTCATCATCTTCTTCGCGATCTTCGCGCCGAATTTCACGTCGACCGCGAACATGATCCTGATGTCGAAGCATGTGGCGCTGAACGCCTTCCTGGCGATGGGCATGACATTCGTCATCATCACAGGCGGCATCGACCTCTCGGTCGGATCAATCGTCGGGCTCTGCGGCATGGTCGCCGGCGGGCTGATCCTCTATGGCATCGAGCTGCCGATCGGCTACACCATCTATTTCAATCTCTTCGAGATCGTGCTGATCACACTGTCGATCGGTCTCATCATCGGTCTGATCAACGGCCTCTTGATCACCAAACTCAACGTCGCGCCCTTCATCGCCACGCTCGGCACGCTCTACGTCGCCCGCGGCCTGGCGCTTCTGTCGTCGGATGGTCAGACCTTTCCGAACCTCGTCGGCCGGCCCGAATATGCCACGACCGGTTTTGATTTCTTCGGTGCGGGACGCATTCTCGGCCTGCCGGTATCGATCTGGATCTTGATCGTGCTGGCGCTCGCGGCCGCCTATGTCGCCCGCTCGACGCCGATCGGCCGCCACATCTTCGCCGTCGGCGGCAATGAACGGGCGGCGCGCATGTCCGGCATCCGAGTCGATGTCGTGAAGATCTTCGTCTACATGTTCTCCGGCCTCTGCGCGGCGATCGTCGGCGTCGTCATCTCCTCCGAGCTGATGGCGGCGCATCCGGCGACCGGCGAAAGCTTCGAGCTCAATGCAATCGCCGCGGCCGTTCTCGGCGGCACCTCGATGTCGGGCGGGCGCGGCACGATCGGCGGCACGATCATCGGCGCCTTCGTCATCGGCATCCTCTCCGACGGGCTCGTCATGATGGGCGTCTCCTCTTTCTGGCAGATGGTCATCAAGGGCCTAGTCATCATCATCGCCGTGGTCGTCGACCAGGCGCAGCGCCGCCTGCAGCAGCGCGTAACCCTCATGCAGATGGCAAAGGCAGGTTGAGATGACGGAATTGAAAGGCGCCCTGATCGGCTGCGGCTTCTTCGCCATCAACCAGATGCATGCCTGGAATGATGTCGACGGCGCTGACATCGTCGCGATCTGCGACCGTGATCCTGGGCGCCTAAAGATCGTCGGCGACCAGTTCGGTATCGAACGCCGCTACAGAGACGCCGAGGCGATGTTTGCCGATGGCGGCTTCGATTTTGCCGATATTGCCACGACAGTCCAGAGCCACCGCGCATTGGTGGAGATGGCCGCCCGCAACAGGGTGCCGGCCATCTGCCAAAAACCCTTTGCAAAGACGTTGTCGGACGCGAAGGCGATGGTTGAGGCCTGCCGCAATGCCGGCGTCGCCTTGATGGTGCACGAGAATTTTCGCTGGCAGACCCCGGTTCAGGCGGTGCGAAAGGCGCTCGCTGCCAACGCAATCGGCAAGCCTTTCTGGGGGCGCTTCTCCTTCCGGTCGGGCTACGATGTCTTCTCCGGCCAGCCCTATCTGGCGGAAGGCGAGCGCTTCATCATCGAAGATCTGGGCATTCACACGCTCGATATCGCCCGATATATCCTTGGTGACGTCAGTTCGCTGACGGCCCGGGCAGAGCGGGTCAACCCCGGGATAAAGGGCGAGGACGTCGCGACCATTCTGCTCGATCATGAAAACGGCGCCACCTCAGTGGTGGACGTCAGCTATGCCACAAAGCTCTCGAAGGAGCCGTTTCCCGAGACCCTGATCGAGCTCGACGGTGCTGAAGGCACGATTCGCCTGAGCCAGGGCTACCGCCTCGAAATCACCAACGGCAGGGGTACCACCACGATGGACGTCTCTCCGAGGCTGCTGCCTTGGGCTTCGCGGCCCTGGCACAATATTCAGGAGAGCGTCGGCGCGATCCAGCAGCACTGGGTTGATCAGCTCAAACGCGGCGAGGAGCACTCGACCTCGGGGGCCGACAATCTGAAGACCTTTGCGCTCGTTGAGGCCGCCTATGACAGTGCCGCTCAGAGGAAGACAGTCGATGTGAAGGCGATGCTGCGATGACCACTGATGCCTTCGCGCTCTACGGCACCCGCGCTCAGGAGAAGCAGCCGGTCCGCCTGACGGCCGGAAAGCTGACGGCCGATCTCGCCGACGGCAACCTGCGTTCCATCCGCTACGACGGGAGCGAGGTGCTGCGGGCTATTTCCTACCTCGTTCGCGACCGGGACTGGGGCACCTACAGCCCTGAAATCGCCAATCTCAGGATCGAGCAAAGCGGGGACTGCTTCGAGGTTGCTTATCAGGCTCGCTGCGACGGGCCGGGCGCAACAAAGCTCTCTATCGACGTCCGCATCTCGGGAGGCCAGGGCCGGCTCGACTTCGAGGCCGAAGCCGTCACCGAAACCGGCTTCGAGACCAACCGCTGCGGCTTCTGCATCCTGCATCCGATCGTCGGAGTTGCCGGTTCGCCGGCGACGGTAGAGCATGTCGACGGCCGCATTGTCGAAACGCGTTTTCCCGATCTCATCGAGCCCTGGCAGCCATTCAAGGACATGCGCGCCATCACCCATGAGGTCATGCCCGGGGTTGCGGCGGAATGCCGGATGGAGGGCGATACTTTCGAAATGGAGGACCAGAGGAACTGGTCCGATGCCTCCTACAAGACCTACGTACGGCCGCTCGCCCTGCCCTGGCCTTATCAAGTTCAGGGCAGCCAGCCTGTCCGGCAGAAAACCTCGCTCATCATCAGGGATGCTGGCTCTTCCGAAAAACGCTCCTCGGTCGTTACGCCGGGCGCGACGATCAGCCTCAAACTGGGAACGCGGACCGGCACAATGCCCGGCGTCGGCGTGATCGTGACGCCGGAGGAGGCCGATGCGACCCTCGCGGCTGCGTCCCTGCTGTCTCAGATCGCGCCTCGCGAGCTTCTCTTCCATTTCGATCCGGATGCCGGGCACGGCGCCGAAGCGCTGAAGAGTTTTGCCGCAATCGCTGCTCTCCATCGCGGCCGCTCGACGTTGGAGATAGCGCTCCCCTGCAAGTCGTCGCCGGCGAGCGAGGTTGCCGAAATCGCCCGCCAGATGCAGATGGCGAAGTTCAAACCGGATGCAGTCCTGATCTCGCCTTCCGTCGACCGGCAATCGACGCCGCCGGGCAGCAAATGGCCGGACTGCCCTCCCCTCGAAGACGTCTATGCCGCCGCGCGCGCCGCTTTCCCCGAGACGCGCATCGGCGGGGGCATGCTGAGCTATTTCACCGAACTCAACCGCAAGCGTGTGCCTGCGGGTGAGATCGACTTCGTCAGCCATTGCACCAATCCGATCGTGCATGCGGCCGACGATCTCAGCGTCATGCAGACATTGGAAGCGCTGCCCTTCATCACCCGCTCCGTGCGCGCGATTTACGGCGATAAGCCCTATCGCATCGGCCCCTCGACAATCCCGATGCGGCAGAATCCCTATGGCAGCCGCACGATGGACAATCCCTCCGGTGGCCGCATCCCGATGGCCAATCGCGACCCACGCCATAACGGCCGCTTCGCCGGGGCTTTCGCGCTCGGCTACGCAATCCGGGTGCTGGATGCCGGTCTCGAATGCCTGACGCTTTCGGCCCTGGCCGGTCCCTTCGGCCTGGTCGCGGGCCCTGATGAGCCGACCGAACAGGGCGGGCGTCGGCCACTCTTCAACGCTGTGCGCACTTTGTCTGGCTTGGCGGGCGCCTCCTGGCAGGAATGCGTCTCGTCTTCGCCCTCCGACGTTCTCGCTTTTATTGCCGTGGATGCCGCAGGCGCTAAGCTGCATATGGTCAACCTGACGTGCGAAGAGCGAAAGGTCGACTGCGGCGCATTGGGCGGAGATGTGCTGCTCGCGCCCTTCGCGATCGCTGTCTTGCCGCTGGCGCATTGACCTCCGGCGCGCCAGCCGCATCTATGCAGGTCGGAGCTCGTTAAGGGAGGATCGGCGTGAAGACGAAGAAGCTTATCAACGCAGGCGCGGATGCGGTCGACGAGATGCTGCAAGGGATTCTTGCGGCACATCCCGACCACCTCTATGCGGTGGAAGACATGCCGCGCGCGATCATCGCCAGAAACGGCCCGCGCAAGGGCAAAGTCGGGCTGGTGATCGGCGGCGGCTCGGGACACGAGCCGACCTTTCTCGGCTACGTCGGCAAGGGACTCGCGGATGCGGCTGCGATCGGCAATGTCTTCGCCTCGCCGCCGCCCGATCCGATCATGGCCTGCGCGAGGGCGGTCGACGGCGGCGCCGGCGTGCTGTTCATGTACGGCAATTATGCCGGCGACGTGATGAACTTCGACATGGCTGCCGAAATGCTGGCGCTCGACGAAATCGAGGTCCGCACCGTGCTTACGACCGACGATGTGGCGTCGGCCCCTTCCGATCAGGGGGAGAAGCGGCGCGGCGTGGCCGGCAATGTCTTCATCTTCAAGGTCGCTGGTGCTGCCTGCGACCTGCTTTATTCCTTCGACGAAGTCGAGCGCGCCGCCCGCCACGCCAATGCGCGAACCTATACAATGGGGGTTGCGCTCTCGCCCTGTTCGCTGCCCCAGACATTGAAACCGAACTTCCAGATCGGCGAGGACGAGATGGAGATCGGCATGGGCATCCATGGCGAGCCGGGCACGGCCCGCGGTCCGCTGAAGTCTGCCGACGTCGTGACCGACGAATTGATGGACAACATTCTCCGGGAAATGAAGGCAGATCGGGGCGACCGTGTCGCCGTGCTCGTCAATTCGCTCGGCTCCACGCCGATGATGGAGCTCTACATCATGATGAGGCGCGTGAAGGCGCGGCTCGATGATGCCGGGCTCATCATCCATACTTCACTCGTCGGCAATTACTGCACGTCGCTCGAGATGGCCGGAGCGTCCGTCACGCTCATGCATCTCGACGACGAGCTTCGGCGGTTGATCGACCATCCCTGCGATTGCGCCATGTTCAAGAGGTGATCGATGGCAATCTTCACCAAAGACCTGCAGCGCCTGTTTGTCCTGATCGCCGATGATATTGCGGCGCATCGCGACCATCTTTGCGAACTGGACGGCGTCATCGGCGACGGCGATCATGGCCTTGCCATGGATGCGGGCTGCGAGGCGGCGGCCAAGGCCGTCGGCGCGCTCGACCCCGCGCAGACTGCGCCGACAGCCGCCTTCAACGCCGCGGCAAAAGCATTCCTGAATGCGGTCGGCGCATCGTCCGGCCCGCTCTATGCCACAGCCTTCATGCGCGCCGGCGCCGCCGTCAAGGACAAGTCCGACCTCAGCGACGACGACTTCCGGCGTGCTTTCGCGGCGATGGCGCAGGGCATCCAGGAACGCGGCAAGGCCGAGCCCGGCGAGAAAACCATGGTGGACACCTGGCGGCCCGCGGCCGACGCCGCCCTCGCTCCTGCGTCCGGGACGTCCCTCTCCGAAGCTCTCGACATGGCAGAGCGGGCAGCGCGCCAAGGCTCAGAAGCGACCAGGAACATGACGGCGGCCAAGGGGCGGGCATCGCGGCTGGGGGAGCGGGTGATCGGGCATATCGATCCCGGCGCTGCTTCGGCTGCGATCATCATCGCTTCGATCGCAAAATTCGCGCGGCAGCATAATGGTTAGCTCATCATACCAGTTGACATGCTAATCATTACCTGCGACAAGGAGCCCGGCTTTACAAGAGGAGGACGTAATGCTGACCCTTTCCGCGAAATTGAAGACTGCGAGCATCATCGCGATCGCCATGGCGTCTTTCGCCGCCAGGCCGGTTCTCGCCGAAGACATCACCCTCTGGACCCTCAACTTCGACAACAATGCCGCCAACACGGCGCTGAAGAAGGCGGCTTCGGATTTCGAAGCAGCAAATCCCGGAACGCATGTCGAAATCGTCCAGCGCGCCGTCGACGAGCACAAGACGGCGCTGCGCGTCGCTGCCGGCTCCGACAAAGGCCCCGACATTTACTTCAGCTGGGCGGGTCTCGGCCTCGGCGGCGAATATGTGAAGGCCGGCCTCTCCCTGCCGCTCGACAAATATTACGCCGAATACAAGTGGACCGACGAATTGCTGCCGTCGGCAGCGGCTTTTGCCGACCTCTATCCGGGCGGCAAACACGGCGTTCCCTTCACCTTCAAGGGCGAAGCCGTCTATTACAACAAGAAGCTTTTCGAACAGGCCGGCATCACCGAAGAGCCGAAGACCTATGACGAGCTTCTCGCCGCGGCCGAGAAGCTGAAGGTCGCCGGCATTCCCGCCTTTACCTTCGGCGGCACGGTCAACTGGCACGTCATGCGCCTGATGGACGTCATTCTCGAGACCAAGTGTGGCGCTGAGAAGCACGACGCGCTGAAGGCGATGACGCTGGACTGGACCAAGGAGCCCTGCGCGGCGGATTCCTTCGCCGAATTTGCCAAGTGGACGAAGGACTATACGCTGCAGCCCTTCATGGGCATCGACAACAAGCAGTCCTACAGCCTCTTTACCGCCGGCCGCGCGGCGATGATGCTCGAAGGCGACTGGCTGGTCAGCCAGATGAACGGCTCGGGCGCCAATCTCGACGATTACGGCATCTTCCCCTTCCCCACCAATACCGAGCGCCTCTACGGCTTTGCCGAGTACAATTACATCAGCACCAAGAGCAAGAATCCCGACATCGCCGCCAAGTTCCTCGACTATTTCCTGTCGACCAAGGTGCAGCAGGACCTGCTCGGCCAGCTGAGCTCGACCTCGGTCAACAAGAACGTGCAATATGCCAACCAGAAGCCGCTCGAAGCGGAGTGGCTCGGCATCTTCCAGAAATACGGCAAGGTCTACATGAACGGCGACCAGGCCTTCCCGCTCGACGTGACGACGGAATATTTCCGCGTTATCAATGACGTTGCCTCGGGCAATACCGAGCCGGCCGAAGCGGCCAAGCAGCTGCAGAGCTTTATCGCCAGCAGAAGCTGATTCCTCCCAAGCACCAGCCGATCGATCGCGATGTCGATCGGCTGCACATTCTTTTCGTGAGCTGGCTGCAAGCGCCGCGCCAGGAGGAAAGCATGTCACTTCGACAATCGACACATGACCCGCGTGCACAAGCGCTCATCCTGCTCGTGCCGGCACTGGCGATCTATGCGGTCTTTGCGCTCTACCCGATGCTGAACGTCGTGATCCTCAGCTTCCAGAAATGGAACGGCCTCGATCCCAACCGGCAATTCGTCGGCATTGCCAATTATTCGGCGATCTTCACCAAAGATCCGGTCTTCTGGGTGGCCTTCCGCAACACGGTGATCTGGACCGCAATGAGCCTGATCTTCCCGCCGATGGTCGGGCTGCTCCTGGCGCTCAGCCTCAACCAGAAAATCTTCGGCCGCAACGGCCTGCGCGCCATCTTCTACCTGCCCGTCATCATCGCGCCGATTGCCGTCGCCACCATGTGGAAGTGGATGTACGACCCCTTCTTCGGCCTCTTCGCCCAGCTGCTGACCTCCTGGGGAATGCAGGGTTGGATCAAGGACTGGCTTGGGAATAGGGATATCGCTCTTTACTCCGTCTTCGTCGCCTATCTCTGGCAGACGGTCGGCTTCTCGATGGTGCTGTTCCTGGCGGGCCTGCAGAATGTCTCGCAGACGCTGGTCGAGGCCGCCCGCATCGACGGCGCCGGCCGCTGGGCCGTGTTCAAGCATGTGACGCTGCCGGCGTTGCGCCCGACGATCACCATCGTACTCGTCCTTTCCACCATCTCGTCGCTGAAAGCCTTTGATATTGTCTACGGCCTGACCGGCGGCGGCCCGGCCCAGTCCACCCAGATGCTGGCGCTCTGGGCCTTTACGCAGGCCATGCAGATCTTCGATTTCGGCCGGGGTGCGGCGATCTCCGTCGTGCTGCTGCTGATCACCATGGCCGTCGTCATTCCCTATTTGAGATGGACCCAAAAGCACGAGGAGGTCGAATCGTGACAGCAGTATCGAGCGACCACGCCGCCGTGAACCTGGAAGTCCGGCCGTCGTCGATGAAGCGGGACCCCGTCCTGATTGGTCTCTGGATCGCGCTCGTCCTCGTGGCGCTCGTCTGGGTCGCGCCCTTCGTCTTCATCGTCTTCACCTCGCTGAAGTCGCCGGCGGCAGTGACGAGCACGGGCGCCTTCATGCCGCCCAACGAGCTTGCCTATGACAATTACAGCGCTGCCTGGAGCCGCGGCAATTTCGCCAACTCCTTTTTCAACAGCGTGATCATCACCGTCATCAAGGTGCCGCTCGGCCTGTTTCTTTCGGCCATGGCCGCCTATGCGCTGGCCAAGATCAGGCTGAGGATCAGCAAGGCGCTGCTGCTCCTCGTCGTCTTCGGCACGATGATCCCTTTCCAGGTGATGCTGGCGCCGCTCTTCACACTCGTCAATTCCTTTGGGCTGATCGACACTTATCCCGGCGTCATCCTTCCCTACATCGCCTTCGGCGTGCCCTACCAGGTCTTCATCCTGCATGGCTTCTTCAAGAGCATTCCTAAGGAGCTCTCGGAAGCGGCGCTTATCGACGGCGCAAGCCATTTCACCATCTTTCGCAGGATCTTCCTGCCGGTGTGCCTGCCCGTGCTCGCCGCATTGCTCATTCTCGATTTCGTCTCCACCTGGAACGAATTCGCCATGGCGCTGGTGCTGCTGCAGGACCAGCACATGTGGACCCTGCCGCTCGGCCTGATGTCCTTCCAGGGCCAGTTTTCCAGCAATTACGGCCAGCTTAACGCCGCGATCGTCATGACCGTGCTTCCGGCGACGATCGTCTATCTCATGTTTCAGCGCTACTTCGTCTCCGGCCTCACCTCCGGCGCCGTCAAGGGCTGATCGCGGAATCATTTTACGAGGAGAGACAGAATGTCCGAGGCAACAGTCGAAAAATGGGGTGTGTTCGAGGCTTCCTTCGAGGGGCCTGCCGGCGGCAATCCCTATCTCGACGTGGCATTCGATGCCGTCTTCACCCATAAGAGCCGCGAAGTCCGCGTGCCGGGCTTCTATGACGGCAACGGTACCTACCGCATCCGCTTCATGCCCGATTGCGAAGGCGAGTGGTCGTTCAAGACGCGCTCCGGGACTTCAGCACTCGACGGCAGGACCGGCGCACTCACTGCAATCTCGCCTTCATCAGGCAATCACGGCCCGGTGCGGGTCCGCAACAAATTCCACTTCGCCTATGCCGACGGGACTCCGTTCCTCTCCTTCGGAACGACCTGCTATGCCTGGACGCACCAGCCGCTCGAAATGCAGAAGCAGACGCTGGAGACGCTCAAGAAGGCGCGGTTCAACAAGATGCGTATGGGCGTGTTTCCCAAGGATTACCCCTACAACGTCAACGAGCCGCTGCATGCCTGCTTCGAGCGGGGAGCCGACGGGAAAGAGGATTTCAACCGCCCGAACCCGGCTGCCTTCCAGCACTTTGAAAAGCAGGTCGCCGCACTCTGCGACCTCGGCATCGAGGCCGATATCATCATCTTCCATCCCTATGACCGCTGGGGTTATGCCGACATGTCGGCCGAACAGGATTTCCGCTATGTCGAATATCTGGCCGCCCGCTTTGCCGCATACCGGAACGTCTGGTGGTCGCTCGCCAACGAATATGACTTCCTGATCGACACCAAGCCGATGGCGCAATGGGACCGCTACTTCCACATCCTGGAGGAAAACGATCCCTACCAGCACCTGCGCTCGATCCATAATGGCGACGTGACGGCGAATTTCGATCACCGCAAGCCGTGGGTCACCCACACCTGCATTCAGAATCCCGACGTCAAGCGGACCCAGGAATGGCGCAACGCCTATGGCAAGCCCGTCATCAACGACGAGCCGGAATATGAGGGCGACATCCTGCAGTCCTGGGGCAATCTTCATGCGCAGGAGCTCGTGCACCGTTTCTGGATCACAATGGCGCGCGGCGGTTACGCCGGCCACGGCGAGACCTATTCCCATCCCGAGGATCTGATCTGGTGGGCCAAGGGCGGCGAACTGCGGGGCGAGGCATGGAAGCGCATCGGCTTCTTGCGCGACCTGCTGGAGGCCGACGTCAAGCACGGTCTCGAGCCGCTCGGCGTCATTGGCGAATGGCCCTGGTCGCGCGTTTCGGGCGCCCGTGACGGCGACGGCGATTTCCGCCTGATCTATTTCGGCGAGCATCAGCCGGTCGTCTGGTCCACCGGCCTGCCGGTCGATGGCGACGATTACGACGTCGATATCATCGACACCTGGGAGATGACGATCACGCCGGCCGAGAAGGTCGCGGCACCCGTTCCGCATCCGACCCGCCACGGTTCGGTCGTGCGCGGCGGCAAGCCGGACGCCGCCTTCGGCGTAAAAATCCCGCGCAAGCCGTATCAGGCGCTGCGCGTGCGCAGGAAGCGCTAAAAGAGTCGGAGGGATCGCAAATGTCTGGCTTGAGCATCAGAAACGTCAAGAAGTCCTTCGGCGCTGTCGATATCATCCACGGCGTCGACGTCGAGATTGCCGATGGCGAATTCACCATCCTCGTCGGTCCCTCGGGCTGCGGCAAATCCACATTGCTGCGTATGATCGCCGGGCTCGAGGACATTACGGCCGGCGAGATCAGCATCGACGGGCGGGTGGTGAACAATCTGCAGCCCAAGGACCGCGACATTGCGATGGTCTTCCAGAACTACGCGCTCTATCCGCAGATGACGGTCTCCCAGAACATGGGCTTCGCGCTGGAACTCGCCGGCATCAAGCGGCCGGAGATCGAGAAAAAGGTGGGCGAGGCCGCAGCCATCCTCGGCCTGCAGCCGCTGCTCGACCGCAAGCCGGCTCAACTTTCCGGCGGCCAGCGCCAGCGCGTCGCGATGGGGCGCGCCATCGTTCGCGATCCGAAGGTCTTCCTCTTCGACGAGCCGCTCTCCAACCTCGACGCCAAGCTGCGCGTCAAGATGCGCGCCGAGATCAAGGCGCTGCACCAGCGGCTGAAGACGACGATCGTCTACGTCACCCACGACCAGATCGAAGCCATGACCATGGCCGACAAGATCGTCGTGTTGCATGGCGGCCGCGTCGAGCAGATCGGCAGCCCGCTCGAACTCTACGACAAGCCGCGCAACATCTTCGTCGCCGGTTTCCTCGGCTCGCCCGCCATGAATTTTCTCGAAGGAAGCATCGCCGATGCCGGCAGCCCGGCGCTGGCGCTGAACGGAGGGCCGCGCGTGAAGCTTTCGCGGGCTCCGGCCAGTTCGGCAAACCGGCCGGTGACGCTCGGCATCCGTCCCGAGGATATCGCCTTCGGCGGCGAGACCGGCATCGATGCCGTGGTCAAGGTGGTCGAGCCGACGGGATCGGAAACCCATGTCGCCGTCGAAGTCGACGGCAGGGAGTTGACCTGGGTCGTGCGCGAACGTGTCGAGCTCGCGCCGGAACAGCGGGTGAAGCTTTCCTTCGAAACATCGAAGGTCCATTTCTTCGACCAGCAGACGCAGCAGCGTTTGAACGCTTGATCGGCTCTTGTTTGATCGCGCTCCGACGATGGGTCAGTACCCTCGAATTGAGGATGAAGGACGGCCGCGCCAGCTTCGGTGAAGACCTTACCGGACGTCTTATGGAAGCGACACAGCATGGGGCTACTGCCCGTCTTGCGCCGATCTGTTCAAGCCCTTGGCGTGTTGCGGGCCACCAGGCGCGGGCGTATTATGACTTTAGGATTGGACCAGGGAGCGATGCGGGATGCTCGCGCACGGAGGTCCTGATGAATACGTCACCTTCACACGGCCGCGACCCAAAAACGGTGCCACCCGCGGAGATCTTAGCCCGGCAGGTTCACGAGTTGACCGTCCAGGCTGATGTCATCGCCTTGCTGCCCGATCCGGCGACTGCTCGCATCTGCCTCGATATTGCGGAAGACGCTGCTCGAGCCATCAATGGCAGCATGGCGGCCGCCCATGTCGGTGCAGATCCGGAATGGATGGTCGCCGCGCCCGAAGAAATCGACTTGCAGATGCTGCGAGACATGAACGAGGGTTCGCCACAACAGCGCCTGGAGAGGGTGATAAGCGTCTTCGAGAGTTGGAAAGTGGCCGATCCGGACCGAAGCGACCTGCCGCTTGATGACTGCCGCGGTGATCTCGGCCGCTGCGTCACATCCGAATGCCACGATAGCGCACTCGTCGTCACCCCATGCTACGGCAACATGGATGCCCGCGACGCATTCCACGACCTGCTTTTCAAAGAACACAAGCTCGTGCTCGTGCCGCCTGCAGGCGGCTATTCCGGTCATCTCCTCCAGCATGTCGTGATCGGTTGGAAACCGCACAATCACGCACGAGTGGCCGTCGTTGCCGCAAGGCGGTGGCTGGCGGTGGCGGAGCACGTCACTCTTTTGTGCGTCGACGATAAGCCCGATGGCAGCTACCAGTTCACCGCCAGGGAGCTACTTGCGCAACTTGGCTTGAATGGCGATGTCGTCGCGATCCGTTCGGAAAGCCGCTCGGTCGGCGACGCCATTATCGACTTCGCAGGTTCAGCGGAGGCCACCTGCCTGTTGATCGGGGCCTTCAAGCACGGCTATTTCCTTGAACTGCTTATCGGCCGCGTCACTCGCCATTTGCTATCGCATGCGACATTTCCTCTGATGATGAAACATTAGAGCGGTTCAGCTTTTTGCGGAAGCGCTGGCCGCTCTAAGCTTTTGTATTTACGCCATACCGCAGATTTCAGCCCAGCGGGCGGTCAGATTCTCCGGTCGAAGAGCACCAGCGACCGGGTGTCCCTCAGGCGGAAGACCTGAGCGGGCCGATTGCTGGCCCGGCGCATTTCACCCTCGATCGGCTCCAGGAAATCGGCTTCCGCCATGCGTTTTCGAAAAGCCGATTTGTCGAGCTTGCGGCCGAGAAGGCTCTCATAGACCGATTGCAGCTCGCTCAATGTGAAACGGACAGGCAGCAGATGGCCGGGCAGGCTCGAATATTCGACCTTGCTTCGGATGCGGCTGAGCGCCTCCTTGAGCAGGGATGCGTGGTCGAAAGCAAGGGACAAGCCGACGCCGTCGCATTCTATCGGCCGCCATTCGGCATCCTCAGCCATCGCTTCTTGCCGCTCTGCGACGTCGTCGGCCGAAAGCAGGGCGATGTAGACGATGCTGATGCTCCAGCCTCTCGGGTCGCGATCGCGGTTTCCCGTCGTTTGCAGCTGTTCGAGGTAGGGTGCTTCGACGCCGGTCTTTTCCTTCAGCACACGGCGCGCCGCCGCCTCCAGATCTGCATCCTCGTCGATATGGATCCAGCCGCCAGGCAGGGCCCGGTCGCCGGTGAAGGGCGCGTTCGCGCGTCGTACGAGAAGCACGGAGAGGCCTGCCGGCGACAGCGAGAAGATGGCGAGATCGACGGTGGCGATCGGTTTGAAGGCGTCAATATCGTGTGTCGTCATGATGGGAACATAGCAGGTGTTAGCCTTAGTGTAAATATTCAACTAAGTTAGTTGACATTTTCCACTAAGTCATGTTTTCTCCTTTTCGGCACGAGCGAGGGGCTCGCACCAGGGATAGGAAAAACGGATATGTTCGGACTGCGCTTTATCAAGACGGAACCCACGCAATACGTCATCCAGTATCAGAACGGCAAGGCCGTCCGCGAGGGCGCAGGTCTTGCCTTCTGGCATTTCTCGCCTTCGAGCTCTCTCGTGCTCGTGCCAACTGCCAGCGTCAACGATCCCTTCATCTTTCCTCTGGTGACATCGGACTTCCAGGAGGTGACGGTGCAGGGGCAGATCACCTACCGCATCGCCGACCCGCGCCGCACGGCGGCACTTCTGAATTTCACCCTCGACCGTAGGGGCCACTATGTCTCGGAAGATCCGCAGAAGCTTTCGACCCGGGTGATCGACCGCGTCCAGGTGGCGATGCGGGCCGAGGTTCAGACGTTGTCGCTGAAGGAGGTTCTTGCTTCAGGCGAGGCGCTCGTCGCCGGCGTGGCGGACGCGCTCAAGGTTCATCCGACAATTGAAGCGCTTGGACTCGAGATCTTAGGTCTGTCGCTGCTTGCCGTCATGCCGAAGGCCGAAACCGCGAAGGCGCTGGAAGCGCAGGCCCGCGAAGCACTGCTCCGGCAGGCCGACGAAGCTATCTATAGCAGGCGCAACGCGGCGATCGAACAGGAGCGGACGATCAAGGAAAACGAGATCGCCACCGAGATCACCCTGGAGAACAAGAGGCGGCAGGTGCGCGAAGCCCAGATGGAAGCCGAACGCGCCGTTCAGGAACGGCAGCTGCAGATCCGCCGCGAAGAAATGGCCGGCAGGATCGCGCTCGAAGAGCAAAACCGCGACCTGGTGACACTGGCGGCGACCAATGCTCGGGCCGAGGCCGACGCCCAAGCCTATGCAATGACGGCGATGATGAAATCCTTCGAGCAGGCCGATCCGAAAGTGCTGCAGGCGCTTGCCTCGGTCGGCATGCAGCCGGGCCAGCTGATGGCGCTCGCCTTCCGCGACCTCGCCGACAATGCGACGAAGATCGGCCAGCTGAACGTCTCGCCCGATCTTCTCAGGGAGATCTTGCAGCCGCAGGAGGGCAAGGACCGTGCCGGCCTCTGACGAACGCAAGATCATCCTGGTCGTCAGGCCGACCCGGCTCGACGAACTCATTGCCCGCTTCAACACGGTGCAGCAGGCGCAGTTCTATGTCGAGCATCTCGGTGCCGATTTCAGCGACTACCTCGCCGAGAAGAAGCGGTACGAAACGGCCATCACAGAGGTGGAAGCAAGCCTGCGCGCCGTCGCCCGTGTTCAGCGCCTCGACCGCCGCTACCTCGCGAGCTTCGTCTTCGGTCCCGACGATGTCATCGTCGTGCTCGGCCAGGACGGTCTGGTCGCCAACACGCTCAAATATCTCGATGGGCAGCCGGTGCTCGGCGTTAACCCCGACCCCGAGCGCTGGGACGGCCTGCTGCTTCCCTTCAACCCGAGGAGCCTTCCGAAGGTGATCGGCGAGGCGCTGAAGAACAAGCGGCCGATCAAGCGCGTCAGCATGGCGAAGGCGGCGTTGAACACTGGCGCCGTCATTCACGCCGTCAACGACCTCTTCATCGGCCCGCAAAGCCACGTCTCGGCGCGCTATATCCTGCATGCCGAGGAGCGCGAGGAACGCCAATCCTCCAGCGGTATCATCGTCTCCACGGGCATGGGTTCGACCGGCTGGCTGAAGAGCCTCTACTCCGGCTGTCTAGGAGCCGCGAGCGCGCTCGGCCTCGAACCCGCCGACCGGAAGATCGATATGTCCTTTGCCTGGGACGCGGATTACCTGCGCTACTTCGTGCGCGAACCCTTTCCCAGCCGCACCACCGGCACCAGCATCGTTGCCGGCATCGTCTCTGAGGACCAGCCGCTTACCATCGTCTCCGAAATGCCGGAACACGGCGTCATCTTCAGCGACGGTATCGAGGCGGATTTTTTGGAGTTCAACGCCGGGACGCGAGCGGAGGTGACGCTGGCTGAGCGGCAGGGGATGTTGGTGGTGTAAGGGATAAAGGTTTGATTTGATTTGTTTTGATTCCAATATGGAAGTAATATCGTGGTTTAGTTCTTTTACCTCTGCGCGAGCCTCCTGCGAACGACATGCAGCGCCTCAGCATGAGGGTCGTTGGAGATGCCGCACCTTGGGTCCGTCGGCGGGCGGCTGCGGGCGACGAGAGGTGCTGGAGGATGGCGCAGCGGCACCAAAGGTTCGAAGGGCGGGTGCGCGTCGCGTCGGGTAGATCCAAGGAGCGGTGCGGTGGCGTGTCCTTCGAGGCTCCGGCCCTTGGCCTGCGCGCCTCAGAATGAGGGACGTTGGCGGACGCCGCGCCTTCGAATGCGTGGCGGCGGCCGTGGGCGCCGGTAGGCGCCGGATGATCTGGCGGAGGCTCGTAGCTGTTCGAGGTAGGGCGGCGCCTAGGAGAGCCACATGCTCCGCGCCTCGGAGGGGTGGCGCGGATGCGCCTGCGTGAGATGGAAACAGGGAGCGGTGCTGCTGCGCGCTCAGCATTGACCACGTGGGAAGAGCCGCCGACATGGCGCGCGACCGATGGCGCCGGAGCGGCGGGTGCCGATGGGATCATCATCAGTCGCGGGCTGATCATCTGTAGCTAGCATCGATCCGTACCTCTCGAATATGCTTTGCTGTCCGCTCCTCGCACCGCGACCCGACACGGCTCCGGCTCAGGTGAGAATCGCGACGGGAGCATATGGCCCTGCGACCGGATCGCCTGATGTCTTCGCGCTGTGCAATCCGCAAATGGCATCGCGCATGGCTATCCCCCTGTTAGTTCGGTTGCTTTTGCTGATCTCGTTTATACCGGCCAGACTGGCGGATCCCATCAGAGGTGTTGGGGATAACCTCGCTGGACCTCAACAGGGGGTGTGCGTCGCGCCGGGGACACGCAAGAATCGGCGCCTCGGTATGAGGGACGTTGGCGGATGCCGCGCCCGGGATTGCTTTGGTGGTGGAGGTTGCTGCGGTTTCAGGCGTGTCGAAGGGTGCCGCGGCGCCTGGTCCGTTGGTGGAGGCCGCGGTCGATCGGGGACGCCGAGGATCAGCGGGGCTGCCTGGGAGGCCTCGTCCTGAACCGTCCTGTAAGGGGCATCGAATGGCGAGGCGGATGCCATGCATCAGAGTGAAAGAAGCCCGGCGCGGGAGAGTGCGCCGGGCTTCGATAGTGACCGACAGCATGGGAGGGGGAGTGCTGTCTATCGGGCCAAAGCAGCTAGGAGGGTCAGCGCTTCGGCTCGTCAGGAGGTAGTGTCGCAATGCGGCGAATTCAAGCCGGTAGCTGCGTCGATATCGTACAGATTGCGCCGTGAAAGAAGCAGTGGTGGCGGATGTTTCGTTCGGCCGCCAGTGATCCTCAGGTTTAGAATTGGGTTGTCCGCGGACAACTGAGCGCGTGGGACATCTGGTCGGCCGCAAGCAAAAATGCGCGAAGCTCCCGGCGGCACCTGGCAGCATGTCCGCGATGGCCATCCGACCCCAGCGGTCCGGGGGCGTGGCAAGTCGGACATTATTCTTGCTGCGCGCATCTCTTATGAGGGCTGGCCTTCGTGTGCCGGCGGGGATCCCGTGGATCGGTTGTCCGCGGACAACGTATTTTCCAGCTGAGCTTCATGTCTCGGGCGGCGATGCCGGAGGCGACGCCCTAGGTGGCACTTCGCTTATATGTTAATGTTCGGCATTGCTTCATGTGAGGGGCTGATGGACAGGAAGCTTGTGGCTATCCTAGCGGCCGACGTGGTTGGATACTCGGCGCTGATGGAGCGTGACGAGACGGGCACCTTCGAGCGTCTCACCACGATACGCAAGAAGCTGATCGAGCCGGAAATCGCCAGGCGACGCGGCTGCATCTTCAAGCTCATGGGAGACGGCTTGCTTGCCGAATTCTGCAGCGCCGTGGATGCGGTTGAATGCGCGGTGTCAGTGCAGCGCGCGCTAAACGAGCGCAATGCGGAGGTGCCGCAGAATGAGCGGCTGGAGCTGAGAATAGGGCTCAATCTCGGTGAAGTTATTGTCGACGGCGATGACCGCTATGGCGAAGGAGTCAATGTGTCGGCGCGCCTGCAGCAACTCGCCGATCCCGGCGGCATCTGTATCTCCGGCAAGGTCGTGCGCGAGGTCGAAAAGACACTTGCCTTCGGATTTGAACCGATGGGCGAGCAAAGGGTCAAGAACATTGCCGAGCCGATCACAGTCCATCGTCTGGTGCAGGAAGGTACTTCTCCGGAAGCGCGATTGGCAAGGCCACCTGCCCTGCCGAATAAGCCGTCGATAGCCGTATTGGCCTTCGAAAACATGAGCGGCGACCCAGAGCAGGAATATTTTACCGATGGATTGGTTGAAGATGTCATCACTAACCTTTCGAAGATTTCGAGCCTTTTCGTCATCGCGCGAAACTCCACCTTCGCCTACAAAAGCAGGGCCATGGACGTCAGGCAGATCGCCAGGGATCTAGGCGTTCGCTACGTGCTCGTAGGTAGTGTACGGCGGGCGGCGAACCGCTTGCGTATCACTGCGCACTTGATTGAAGGGCGGGACGCAACCCATATCTGGGCCGACAGGTTTGAGGGTGCGGCTGAGGACGTTTTCGATTTGCAGGATCAACTGACCGAACGGATCGTCGGAACGCTTGAGCCGACGATCCGGCGCGCGGAGATCGAGCGCGCGCGTCGCAAGCGGCCGGATAGCCTGGATGCCTATGATTTATTCCTCCGCGCGCTGCCGCACAGCTATGCCAATACACCGGCGGATACCAGTGAAGCTCTGCGGTTGCTGGGCGAGGCCTTGCGTCTTGATCCCAACTATGCCTGCGCGCATGGCTATGCTGCCTGGGGATATGAACAGCGTTTCCTACGTGGCGGGTTCCATCCCGAGGACAGAGCTGCTGCTCTCAGGCACGCTGACGCGGCGCTCGCCACCGGCGGCGATGAACCGCAGGCGCTTTGCCTGGGGGGCTTCGTCCACGCCACGATCACGCATGATTATGACCGCTCCATCAATGCGCTCGACAGGGCGCTGATGCTCGATGGAAATTCATCGCTCGCCTACGGTTTAAGCGCGATGGTTCACATGTTCAACGAAACCTATGATCAGTCACGCGATCACGCATTCAGGGCCCTCCGGCTAAGCCCGCTCGATCCGATGAACTATCATTCCTATCTCGCGTTGGCCTGGGTCAGCCTGTTTACCGCTCGGTTTGAGGACGCCGTAAAATATTCAGCGCTCGGGATCCAAGTGAACCCCGCTTTCAGCATACTCCACGCCAGCCTAGCGGCGAGCTACGCCAATCTCGATCGGCTGGAGGCCGCCTGGGCAGCTGCCAGGCGCCTCCTGGAGGTCGCGCCCGGCTGGACGATCGGCGCGTTCGTACGAATGGATGTGGTGCGACCCCAGCTCATGGATGGGCTGGCATCGGCATTGCGCAAGGCAGGCTTGCCGGAATAGGATTGCCACCCGCCGTTTGGCTCGGCTGGCTGCCATTGGAGAAACCGGCCGCTCAACCGCCGATCTCGGCAGTGAGATTAGGATCGAGATCGCGTTTCGTAAGGTTTTATGCGGTCCGGTTCTCCGGCTCTGGAGCCGCAACGGCAGCAAACAGCGGCAGCACTCTCAGCCCCGCCCTCGCGAGGTAACGAAAGTAAAGACGGATTTCATTTCCGTATGCCCAGGCGGACCTTTTGAAATCAGTAACTTATGACTTGATGATCTCTGCGCTTCCTGCGCGCAAAAACGTTACCGGGCGCAGGCAGAGCCCCTCCCCTGCCCGGATTCTCCGCAAGAAAGCAAGGGCTTGCATCTTTTAGCGACGCCCAGCGTTATCAACGCAGCAAATCGGAGGATAGGGTAATGGCTGATGCGCTCCACCTCAAGAGATTTCCCCTCGCCGCGACGGTGATGGCGGCGGCGATCGGTGCTTTGGTCGTACTGCAGGCAAGGCAGCGCGACGCGCTGGCGCCGCCTGCCACGACCAGTTGGAGCGGCGATGATCACGGGCGTAGCGCAGCGACACCCGAGGCCATTCCGATGCGCGGCCTTCGCGACGTGTTCTGGCGCGTCTTCCATGAAATCCTGCACGACCGCGTCACGCTTATTGCCGCCGGCGTGACCTTCTATCTGCTGCTGGCGATCTTTCCGTCATTGGCGGCTCTCGTGTCTCTCTACGGATTGGTTGCCGATCCCGTCACCATCTCCGAACATCTGCGCGAGCTCGCCATTCTCTTGCCGCCCGGAGCTTTTGATCTTCTTGCCGATCAGATCAAGTCGCTTGTCGAAAAGCGAGAAAGCACGCTCGGCATCACCTTCTTCGTCGGCCTCGCCGTCGCCCTCTGGAGCACGCACAACGGCACGCTCGCGATCTTCGACGCGATGAACGTCGCCTATGAGGAGGACGAGAAGCGCAGCCTCGTGCGGCTGAACCTGGTCGGCTTCTGCTTCACCTTATGCGTAATCTTCTTCGCCGGCCTGATGGTGGCGCTGGTCGGGGTGATGCCGGTCGTGCTCTCCTATCTCTGGCTCGACCGATTCCAGGAGCAAATGGCTCTTCTGCTGAGATGGCCACTGCTCCTGCTTGTGGTGGCGGCAGCAGTCATGCTGATCTACCGCTTCGGTCCGAGCCGCGAACCTGCCAGGGTACGGTGGATGACCTGGGGTGCTGCTCTGACAGCGGTCGCCTGGGCCCTCATGTCGCTCGGCTTCTCCTTCTACCTCGAGCATTTCGCCAATTACGACGCCACCTACGGCACGCTCGGCGCGCTGATCGGCTTCCTCATCTGGATCTGGCTTTCCGTCGTCATTCTCATTGTCGGCGCGGAGGTCAACGCAGAGCTGGAGCACCAGACGGCGCGGGACACGACGACGGGCCATCCGCTGCCGATGGGCGCGCGCGGCGCCTATGTCGCCGATACTTTGGGCGAGACTGCGAGCTGAGCGGCGGGGCTTGATGCCAAGAAGTGCGATCAGTTCTCGGATGAAATCTTGCTCCACTCTTCAGTTGAGCAGTCTCGGTGACTGCTCCTCGAATTGATGTATCCTAACCCTCGGCAGGTTCGACAGAGGAGACGATCATGACCGCCCCGCACCCTTCCAAAACCCATATCGGCAATCACGCGCTGCATCCCGAAACGCAGATGCTGAATTACGGCTACGATCCCGAACTTTCGGAAGGGGCGGTCAAGCCACCGGTATTCCTCACCTCCACCTTCGTCTTCAATTCCGCCGAGGACGGCCGCGACTTCTTCGACTACGTCTCTGGCCGTCGCGAGCCGCCGGCCGGCAAGGGCGCTGGCCTCGTCTATTCGCGCTTCAACCATCCAAACAGCGAGATTGTCGAAGACAGGCTCGCCGTCTATGAGCGGGCCGAAAGCGGCGCTCTCTTCTCCTCAGGCATGGCGGCGATTGCCACAACTCTGTTCGCCTTCGTTCGGCCGGGCGATGCGATCCTGCATTCGCAGCCGCTCTATGGCGGCACAGAAACCTTGCTGGCAAAGACCTTCCTCAATTTCGGGGTTGCCGCAGTCGGCTTTGCCGATGGGGTCAGCGAGGGCTCGGTGCAGAAGGCGGCGGAGGAGGCGGCGGCGAAGGGTCGTGTCTCCGTGATCCTGATCGAGACGCCTGCCAATCCGACCAACAGCCTGGTCGATATCGCGATGATCCGGCGTGTGGCCGATTCGATCGGAGCGAAGCAGGGGCATCAGCCGATCGTCGTCTGCGACAATACCCTGCTCGGGCCGGTCTTCCAGCGGCCAATCGAGCATGGCGCCGATATCTCGCTCTATTCGCTGACCAAATATGTCGGCGGCCACTCCGATCTGATCGCCGGAGCCGTCCTCGGGTGCAAGGCTGTCATCAAGCAGGTCAAGGCGTTGCGCGGCGCGATCGGCACCCAGCTCGATCCGCATTCCTGTTGGATGCTCGGCCGGTCGCTGGAAACGCTTCAGCTGCGCATGGAGCGGGCAAACAGCAATGCCCGGGCCGTCGCCGATTTCCTGCGCGGTCATCCGAAGGTCGAGACGGTCCATTATCTCCCATACCACGACCCGGACTCGCCGTCGGGCCGCACATTCGCCGCACAAAGCACCGGCGCCGGCTCGACCTTTTCTTTCGATATCCGCGGCGGCCAGCCGGCCTCCTTCAAATTCCTGAATGCCCTGCAGGTCTTCAAGCTCGCCGTCAGCCTCGGCGGCACGGAATCCCTTGCGAGCCACCCCGCTACAATGACGCATTCCGGCGTGCCTGCCGATATCAGGGAGCGCATCGGCGTGCTGGAATCGACGATCCGCCTGTCGATCGGCATCGAGCATCCGGATGATCTCATCGCCGATCTGGAACTGGCGCTGCAGGCGGCCTGAGGCGGTGGGAAACGATGCCCGGCGGCGCCGGGCATCGGGAGCGGCTTTACTTGTCGTCGATCGTCAGTTCCGTCTCGTCCGTGTCAAGCACGAAGACCGCAAGCAGGCGTGCCGGCTCGGTTGTGCTGGCGTTGGCGCTGACGCTGTGATGATCGCCGGGAAATTCCGCGAAGCTTTCTCCGGCCTTATAGGTTTTCACCGGACCGTCGTTGACCGCGCTGCGGATCGAACCTTCGAGAACGGTGGCATAGATGAAGGCCGAATCCGGATGGGTATGGCCGGGTGACATGCCGCCGGGCTGATATTCCACCAGCACGCCCTTCATGCTTTTGCCCGGAACATTGGGAAGCTTCTGGTCGAAAACCACGCTTACCTTCGCTTTCTCGCCTCCGGCGTGAACCTGGGTGCCGGCTGCAAGCACAAGGGCGAAGGCTGTTACCGAGATCATTTCCCTGAGCATATCTTGTCTCCTCAGTTTATAGAATGGTCGACGAAGGCCACCTCGCTGGTCAGGCGCTCTTTTTCTGCGGCGGCTGCTGGCGCAGCCAGTCGTCGAAGCGGATTTTGCCGAGCCGCGCATTGGCACCGGTGACGAGCGAGGTGTCATCGAGCTCGACGCCGAAATAGCGGGCGTGCGGATCCGCCATCACCTGGCGCGGATCGTTCGTCGCCTTGAAGAGACGCGTGACGATATCGGTGAGACGGATCTTCTCCGGGCCGCCGATCTCGATCGTGCCGTTCACAGGTGCTGCGAGCGCCACTTCGGCCATGACGTCTGCGACGTCGTCGGAGGCGATCGGCTGCAGGTAGGCCGGCGACAGGTGCGCGGTCTGGCCGACCGTGTTCGCCTGGGCGATGCCCGCCATGAATTCATGAAACTGGGTGGAATGCACAATGGTATAGGGAATGCCGGAGCCTTTGATCAGCTCTTCCTGGGCCATCTTGGCGCGCATGTAGCCGCTGCCCTGCAGCCGCTCCATGCCGACGATCGACAGCGCGATGTGATGCTTCACGCCGGCCGCCGCGCCCGCCTTGAGCAGGTTGCGGCCCGAGGTCTGGAAGAATTCGAGGACGGCCTTGTCCTCGAAGGAGGACGAGTTGGCAAGGTCGAGCACCACCTCGGCGCCCGATAGCGCTTCGGCAACGCCTTTGCCGCTGATCGTATCGACGCCCGAGTTCGGCGAAGCCGCCAGAACGTCATGCCCTTTCCCACGCAGCCTTTCCACGGTCTTCGAGCCGATGAGCCCGGTGCCGCCGATGACGACGATCTTCATGGTAATCTCCCTTGTCCGTTACGAAGAATGTCCTCTGCTGACTTGCCTTGAAGCCGCAATCTGCGTGCCTGCAAGGGCAAGTCACTTCATCGGCCGGAACCGATCGGCAGGAGAATGCGCCGGATCGCGGCGGCGAACCATTCTCTCTCGGTCGCTGTCGGCCTATGCCAAGGCAGTAGGACGGCTAGTCCTGGATCGAAGCGGCCTGCGGAAATGGAGGGGATTTTGCGTCGCCCGGCGTTGGGAAGGAGCGGAGATGGTGCGACGCCTCCGTTCCCGACTGCCGTCTCATCAAGACAAGCTAACCGCCTCGAACAGCGCCGTCAGTCCGATGCCGCCGCCGATGCCGATCATGGCGAGGCCGGTCGCGGCGGGCGACCAGCCGTCCTTGCGCACCAGCTGGCTATATAGCCGGCTTACGAGGATCGCGCCCGAGGCGCCGAAGGGATGGCCGAGCGCGATGGCGCCGCCCTCCCGGTTGACTGCGTCGGCTGATATATCCAACTGATCGAGCGATGCCAGGACCTGGGCGGCAAAAGCCTCATTGAATTCGATCACGTCGATCTTCGAGAGCGAGAGGCCGGGCTGGCGCTGCAGAAGCTTTCCGGTCGAGGCGACCGGGCCGATGCCGAGCAGATTGGGATCGACGCCGGCAGCCGCGCTATCGATGAAGGCGAGGCCCTTTTCGATACCGAGGTTCCTCGCCATGCCGCGGCTCATGACGAGAACCAGGCAGGCTCCGTCATTCAGAGGGCAGGCATTGCCTGCCGTTACCGAGCCGTCGGCCAGGAAAACGGGTTTCAGCTTTTCGAGCGCCTCGAGCGATGTCGATGGACGCGGGCATTCGTCTCGCTCCACCAGGCCATTGGCGGTGAGGATCTCGACGATCTCGGGCCGGAAGAGGCCCGCTTCGGCCGCTGCGACGGCGAGGCGGTGGCTGCGGAGCGCGAATTCATCCTGCTGCCGGCGGGATATGCCGAATTGGCGCGCGACATGTTCGGCGGCAATGCCCATCTCCGGATCGCCGATCGCCTCGGGGGAAAACCGGGCACGCCCGTAGAAGCGCGGCAGCGCGCCGGTTGATTTCGGTCTTTCGACGCGCCACGGCGCGGTGCTGACGCTTTCGACGCCGCCGGCGAGAAAACAGGCTCCCGCCTTCGCCTGGATCAGCCGGGCGGCCAGGATGATTGCTTCCAGTCCCGAACCGCATTGCCGGTCGATGGCGACGCCGGGAACGGCGATCGGCAGGCCGGCATTGAGGGCCGCCAGCCGGCCGATATTGCCGCCGCCGCCGGCGGCATTGCCGACCAGCACATCGTCGATTGTGTCGGGGGCAATGCCGGTTTCCGCAAGGATACGGCGGATGATCGGGGCAAGCAGGTCTTCGGCCGCGACCGTCGAGAGCGAGCCGAAGGCCCGGCCGATCGGCGCGCGGTAGGCGACGACCACGATCGGCTGCCAATCCTCGTCAGGCTGATAAGCGTAGGACAAGACCGCCTCCCGAAACCACTGATGCCTCTACCTGCCCGCGCGCGATCTTGCCGCTGCTCGTCATCGGCCAGCAGCCGATATGGTAGAATTGCCTGGGGATCTTGAACCTTGCGAGCTTGCCCGCGCAATGGTCGCCGAGAATTTTCGCATCCGTCGCTTCGCCCGATATCACGGCGACGATCCTTTGGCCGTAATAGGCATCCGGCAGCCCGAAGACGACGGCGTCTTCGACGCCGGGGCAGGTTTTGAGTGCGCTCTCGATCTCGGCGGGGTAGACGTTGTTGCCGCCCGATATCAACATGCCGCCGGCCCGGCCAATCACCCGCAGCATGCCGTTTTGATCGATTTCGCCGAGATCGCCGACCGTGGCACCCGCCGGGGTGACCCGAAACGCCTGCCCGTCGTCGCCCCAGAGATAGCCGTCGGCGATCAGGTCGCTGTTGACGAAGATGGTGCCCGGCACATCGGTGCCGACATCGTTTTCTTCGGGGTCGCGAATGGATATTTTGACGCCGGGGTAGGCGCGTCCGACCCGGTCGATCGGATCGTCGGTCGCGCCGCCGACGAGCGTCGAAACCGTCATGAAGCCGATCTCGGACGCGCCGTAATATTCCCGGATGCGCGCCTTCGGAAAAAGGCGGCGCATGGATTCAACCTCGTTCAGGTTCAGTTTCGCCCCGGCGGTCAGCACGTCGCGCATGGATATCAGCGGCGCGTCCGCCCATGCCCGGGCAATGCCCGCTATATGGGTCGGAACGGCGACCAGCCGTTCGATGCCGGAAGAGAGGATGTGGGCAACCGCGCCGGGGTTCCATTTCCCCACCGAATGAAAGGTCGCCCCGGCATCGAGCGCCTCGACTAGGGCGTAAAGCGCAAGGCCATGCGCCAGGGCGCCGGGACAGAGGGTCGAGGGCGCGTCCCGGAGTTCGAAAACCAGACGTCCCCGGTCGAGGCTCCGGCGCCACTGCTCGCGCGAGCGATAATAGGCCTTCGGCTCGGCTGTTGTGCCCGAGGTGAAGCCGATCAGGAAGATTCCCTCGGCATCGACCGGCAAGTCGTCCGGTTCTGCCGCGAGGTCGAAGGGCTCGGCGCCGGCAACGATGAAGGGGATGCCGAGCCTGCGGCCGATTTCGGCGCTCGGGCTCGAACCATCGTCGACGACGAGCACGTCAGGTATCAGGCGCTCGACGATGCGTTCGATCCTTTCGGCCGGCATCATCGGATCGATCACCGCTGAGGCATTCGGGAGCGCGGTGGCGGCGACGAAGTATTCGGCAAAGCCGATGTGGTTGCCGAGGCTCATGGCGACCAGCTTCTCGACGCCCGGCAGATCGAGCGAGCGGCGGTTCGAGCGCGGAAGCTCCTGGAGAAACCGACAGATCGCGCTCGAGCGGGAATAAAGTTCGCCATAGGTCAGGCAGCGGCGGTCGAGCACGACTGCCGGCTTTTCCGGTCTCTCCAAGGCATGTCGAAGAAGCGCTGCATGGATCGGCATGGCTCAGCCCGGCGTCAGGGCGGCTCTGGTCGCCTCGGGGATCGGCGTCGGGCGGCTGTCGGAGAGGCCG
The DNA here is from genome assembly GCF_017357245.1 of Rhizobium bangladeshense. Classification (NCBI taxonomy): domain Bacteria; kingdom Pseudomonadati; phylum Pseudomonadota; class Alphaproteobacteria; order Hyphomicrobiales; family Rhizobiaceae; genus Rhizobium; species Rhizobium bangladeshense. The sequence continues at coordinate 257,383 of NZ_CP071613.1, forward strand.
ACGCAGACCCAGACGAGGCCTGCCGATGCGCAATGAGCGCCATCGCGCCGGCGATAGAGCTCGATTGCAAAGGAGAGGCTCGACCGCCCGATCTTCGCCACATCGACCTTGGGCTCGACGACATCGTCGACGTCGACCGGATTGTGAAAGGTGATCTCTGCCTTCTTCACGTGATAGGCCACGCCCGAGGAGGTGTGGCGGAAGTGGCTGAGAATGCCGCGGTGCCGCAGGAGCTCGACGACTGCGTCCTCGCAATAGTCGAGATAAACCGAATTGTGGACATGGCCATAGATGTCGATGTCTCGCATGGAGACCCGGAACGATGCTAAAGGCCTGTCGTCAACGCGCATTCGATCACCGAAATTTCGAAGGCGTGTTCTAACCGACTGTGCGGGGGATGCAAATGCAATATCAGGCGGTCGTGCGAAAATTCGGGCCGGCCGAGGAGGTGGTCGCGATAGAGCGGGCCGAACTGGCGCCGCTCTCGCGCGACCAGGTGCGGGTGCGGCTGCTGGCGCGCTCGATCAATCCCTCCGACATCATCACCATTTCAGGCGCCTATGCCGGGCGTACGGCGCTGCCCTTCGTTCCCGGCTTCGAAGCCTTCGGCGTGGTTGAAGAGTGCGGCGAAGAGGTACACGGGCTTGTGCCCGGGATGCGCGTATTGCCGGTGCGCAGCGCCGGCGGGTGGCAGGAGTTCAAGGATACCGATCCGAGCTGGTGCCTTCGCGTCCCCGACGCGCTTTCCGATTTCGAGGCCGCGACCAGCTACGTCAACCCGATGACGGCTTGGCTGATGCTGCACAGGAAGATCGGGCTGAGACCCGGCATGCGCATCGCCATCAACGCCGCCGCCTCCTCGATCGGGTCCATCCTGATCGGCATGGCGAATGCCGCCGGCGTCGAGCCGGTGGCAATCGTTCGCAGCGAACAATCCCGCGCACGCCTCAGCGGCCGGCTCGAGGCCGTCATTCTCGACATGGCCGACGGCGATCTCGCCGCCGGACTGGCCGGCCTGCATGGGCTCGACGCGGTGCTCGACTGCGTCGGCGGGGCGCGCGCATCGACCCTTGCCGATGCGCTCAAACCCGGCGGACATTTCGTGCATTACGGCCTGCTGTCGGGAGAGAGCATCCCGCCGTCCTTCTGGGCGTCGCATCCTGACGTCGCGTTTTCGTATTTCCATCTTCGGGAGTGGGTTCATTCCGAAGCGATGAGCGAGGTCCAGCGCGCCTATGCCGAAGTCGCGGCGCAGATCGCGGCCAAGGTCATCGCCACTGATGTGCGGGAGGCGTTTCCGCTGGAAAAGGTCGGTGATGCGCTACGCGCCGCCCTTCCCTTCCGCACGGGCGGCAAGGTATTGCTGGTGTGAGGGCCTGCCTCTCCCCTAGCGAGGTTGCCAACAAGAACACCATGTTCTAGGGCGCTTCGTCCGATGGCGGAGACAGCCGCGCTGCACACCAATCCCATACGGCGTCCACGGCCTTTCGCGGTGATGGCGAGCGTTTACGCACGAGGAAGTAATCGGGTCCGATCGTCGCCGTCGCATCCGTCACCTGCACCAGCCGCTCTGCCTTGAGATCGGCCGCCACGAAGGCCCTGCAAACCAGCGCCACGCCCTGGCCGGCGAGTGCTGCATCCAGCGCCAGTGTCGTATGGTTGAACGCCGCGCCGGGCAGTTTCTCACGCGAACCCAGGAATACGGGCCAATGATCGTGCGAGTCGTGCAGAAGCGGCAGTTTGCGCAGCTCTTCGCCGCTCAAGGGCAGCACCAGGCTCTTGACGAGATGCGGGCTGGCGACCGCTACAAGCTCCTGGCGGAATAGCAGCTGTGCCTGCAGCTTCGCCGGAAAGGGCGGGCGGGTGAGGCGCACCGCAATATCCACCTGATCGCGATCGAAATCCGCCAGCGCCTCGGTGGCGACCGTCCGCAGGTCGATGTCGGGAAGGGCGGCGTAGAACTCGGCAAGCCGTGGGATCAACAGCTTGGTGGCAGCTGTAGGGGTGACGCTGATCGTCACCGTTTCCGGCCGGTCCAGAAGCCGCCCGGTCGCTTCAGCAAGCGTATCGAAGGCTCGGGTCACGTCCGCAAGATAGGTCGTGCCCTGGGGGGTGAGTGCCAGGCCGCGGGCAAGGCGTTGAAACAGCCTCAGGCCGAGCTGATCCTCCAGTGCGCGAACCTGCTGGGCGACCGCCCCCTGCGTGACGCCCAGTTCCTCGGCAGCGGCGCGGAAATTCAGCCTGCGGCCCGAGGCTTCGAAGGCGCGCAGGGCATTCAGAGGCGGCAGGGTGCGGTGGGATCGGGTCATCGGCATATCCAGGAGATTTTCTACAGTCTGGCAGCTTTCTTTCTGTCGCGAAAGTCTCGGCCGTATCTGCAATAATGCTGCACAAAATCACCTATCGGAGGTCTCAATGTCTGAAGGAAAGGTCGCTCTCATCACCGCCGGCGGGTCCGGCATGGGCGCCGCCGCCGCACGAAAACTCGCCGCAGACGGGTATCGCATCGCCGTTCTCTCCTCCTCCGGCAAGGGCGAGGCGCTGGCAAAGGAACTCGGCGGCGTCGGCGTCACCGGCTCGAACCAGTCGAACGACGATCTCAAGCGGCTTGTCAATCTGGCGATGGAACAATGGGGCCGGATCGACGCTTTGGTCAATTCCGCCGGCCACGGCCCGCGCGCGCCGATCCTCGAAATCTCCGACGAGGACTGGCACAAGGGCATGGAAGTCTATTTCTTGAGCGCGGTGCGGCCGATCCGCCTCGTGACGCCGATCATGGAAGCGCAGGGCGGCGGCGCGATCGTCAATATCTCGACGGCATGGGCCTTCGAACCGTCTCCGATGTTCCCGACCTCCGCGGTCGCCCGGGCGGGGTTGGCGAGCTTCACCAAGATCTTCGCCGACACCTATGCGGCCAAGAACATCCGCATGAACAACGTCCTGCCCGGCTGGATCGACAGCTTGCCGGCGACCAACGAGCGGCGCGATAGCGTTCCGATGCGCCGCTACGGCACGAGCGAGGAGATCGCAGCCACCATCGCTTTCCTCTTGTCGGAAGGCGCTGGCTACATCACCGGCCAGAACATCCGAGTCGATGGCGGCATCGTCCGTTCGGTCTGAGGCGGACTGCGGTGAAGCTCTCGGATATCGACGCCTCGGCATGGACGGAGCTCGAAAGGGCTGCGGTGAATCCGCAGTCGGGTTTCCGCTATGTGAACCTCTGCTCGGTCGACCCGCAGGGCAGGCCGCAAGCACGCATGGTCGTGCTGCGTGCGGCCGAGAGAGCGACGCGGAACCTCGAATTTCACACCGATACACGAAGCCCGAAATGGAGAGAGCTCTCGGCGAATCCTCAGGTCACAGTACTCGGCTTTAGCCCGATCGGCCGGCTCCAGCTTCGGCTTTGGGGAACAGTCGAGCGTCATGGCCCCGGGAGCGAACGTGCCGATACCGCCTGGAACAGGCTGCCCAACCGGACACGAGTCACCTATGCGGGCGGTCCGCCCGGAGACGAGTGCGCTTTCGAATTTGTCGACGAATTGACAGAACCTCTCGACGAAACGAAAGGAAAGGCGCGCTTCGGCGTTCTGAGTTTTCGCGCCCGGACGCTGGACTGGTTTGAGTTGAGGCAGCAGGCCAATCGAAGAGCCTTGTTCGGCTATGACGAGACCGGCTCTCTCTCCTCTTGTCGCTGGGTCAATCCTTGAGAACAAGAGGTGACGCTAGGGCCATGACATGGTGCGTCTGTTCTGAGAGTTCGCTCGCTCGTACGAAAACCCAGAAGGAACGCCCAACAAGGACAGGGGCTTTGACGGCCGAGCGAAATCGGGAGTAGCATCCGCTTGGCAGTGGCCGCCGACACGGCGACCCGGGAGACGCGATGACAAAGCACAGACCTTTTCGCCTGATCTTCGCGGCGCTGGCCTTTGGCTCCGCTTGGCCGATTTCCGGTGCCTTCGCCGCAGCGCAGCCCATCTTCTGGAGCGCGTTACGGCCGGCTGATCAGGCCAAAGCGATTGTGCCCCTGTCGGAAACAACCGTCAGCGGTCCGCTGGGAGAAACGCTTGCCTGGCATGATGAAGCTCTTCCGGTCGAATTGACGGGATTCGTTCTGCCGATCGACCGGGACGGCGATCTCGTCTACGACTTCATGCTCGTCCCCTGGGCCGGAGCCTGCAGCCACATGCCCTCCCCGCCGCCCAACCAGTTGGTGCGTGTCGTTCCGCAAGAGCCTTTGCACCTCGCACGGATGTACGAGACCGTCACCGTGACCGGGACCCTGCGGCCTGGCCTGGACCAGGCGCAATTTTTTATGATCGACGGCGTGCGCGTCCTTACCTATGGCTACAGTATGAGCCACGCCAAGGTGGCGAAAGCAACGGCGACAGTCGATCCTGATCTGCTGTCGCTCTCGCCCTTCGGCTTTCTGCCCCGCTAGCGGGGCGCCGAGACGGCTTCTTCGCGGTGGGCGTCATCGCGGAGCGCTCTCGTCAGCGACGTTTTCGCGACACAAAACGCTACGCCAGCCTGAGCGGCACTGAAGGTGGATGCGGCGCGTTGCGCGTCATGCCCGCGGGCTGCGCTCGTTAGGGGGATGCCGTCGCGCGACACAGTGGTAGTGCCGGGGCCGTTCGATGATGCCGCCTGAGCTCTGGCGATGCACCCAAAAGAAAAAGCCCGGGCGCAGCCGAACTGCGCCCGGGCGAATGCTGCCGATCAGACGAGGTCGAAGCGGTCGGCGTTCATGACCTTGTTCCAGGCGGTGACGAAGTCCTTGACGAACTTCCCCCTGGCGTCGGCCTGGCCATAGACTTCGGCGAAGGCGCGCAGCTGCGAGTGCGAGCCGAAGATCAGGTCGACGCGGGTGCCGGTCCACTTGGCGGCACCCGTCTTGCGGTCGCGGCCTTCATAGACGCCGTCCTTGCCGGCGGCGGGAACCCACTGCGTGGCCATGTCGAGCAGGTTGACGAAGAAGTCGTTCGTCAGTGTTTCCGGGCGCGACGTGAAGACGCCATGCTCGGGGTTACCGGCCTTCAGCACGCGCAGCCCGCCGACGAGGACGGTCATTTCAGGCCCGGTCAGCGTCAAGAGCTGGGCGCGATCGACGAGCGCTTCCTCCGGCTTCATGAACTGCAGGCGCTTGCTGTTCACATAGTTGCGGAAGCCGTCGATGCGCGGTTCGAGCGCCGCGAAGGAATGCGCGTCCGTCTGGGCTTCGGAAGCATCCATGCGGCCCGGCGTGAAGGGCACGCTGACGGCGTTGCCGCCCGCTGCCGCCGCCTTCTCGACACCGGCGGCGCCGGCAAGCACGATCAGATCGGCGAGAGAGATCTTCTTGCCGCCGGTCTGGGCGCCGTTGAAGTCCTTCTGGATGCCTTCGAGAACACCGAGCACCTTGGCGAGCTGGGCCGGCTGGTTGGCTTCCCAGTCCTTTTGCGGAGCTAGGCGGATGCGCGCACCATTGGCGCCGCCGCGCTTATCGGAGCCGCGGAAGGTCGAGGCCGACGCCCAGGCGGTCGAAACCAGTTCCTGCACGGTAAGACCGGTCGCGAGAACCTTCGCCTTCAGATCGGCAATGTCCTTGTCGTCGACGAGCGGATGGTCGACGGACGGGATCACGTCCTGCCAGATCAGGTCTTCGGCCGGAACTTCAGGGCCGAGGTAACGCACTTTCGGTCCCATGTCGCGGTGAGTCAGCTTGAACCAGGCGCGGGCGAAAGCGTCGGCGAACTGATCGGGATTTTCGAGGAAGCGACGCGAGATCTTTTCGTAGATCGGATCGAAGCGCAGCGAAAGATCGGTGGTCAGCATGGTCGGCACATGCTTCTTGCCCGCCTCATAGGCATCCGGGATGGATGCTTCGGCGTTCTTGGCACGCCACTGATGCGCGCCCGCCGGGCTCTTCGTAAGCTCCCACTCGTAAGCGAAGAGGTTTTCGAAGAAGTAGTTGCTCCACTTGGTCGGCGTCTGCGACCAGGTGACTTCGAGGCCGGCGGTAATCGCGTCCTTGCCGACGCCGGTGCCGAAGGAGCTCTTCCAACCGAGGCCCTGGTCCTCGATCGCGCCGCCTTCCGGCTCTGCGCCGATGAAGGACGGGTCGCCCGCGCCATGGGTCTTGCCGAAGGTGTGGCCGCCGGCGATCAACGCCACAGTTTCCTCGTCGTTCATCGCCATGCGGGCGAAGGTTTCGCGGATGTCTCGCGCCGCAGCGACCGGGTCGGGATTGCCGTTCGGACCTTCCGGGTTGACGTAGATGAGACCCATCTGCACGGCGCCGAGCGGCTCTGCGAGCTGCCGTTCGCCGCTGTAGCGCTCGTCGCCGAGCCAGGTGCCTTCAGGACCCCAGTAGAGCTCTTCCGGCTCCCAGACGTCGGCGCGGCCGCCGGCGAAACCGAAGGTCTTGAAACCCATGGATTCGAGCGCGACATTGCCGGTGAGGATCAGGAGGTCGGCCCAGGAGATGCGGTTGCCGTATTTCTGCTTGATCGGCCACAGCAGGCGGCGGGCCTTGTCGAGGTTGGCATTGTCAGGCCAGCTGTTCAGCGGCGCGAAACGCTGCTGGCCCTGACCGGCGCCACCGCGGCCGTCGGTGATGCGATACGTGCCGGCGCTGTGCCACGCCATACGGATGAAGAGGCCGCCGTAATGACCGAAGTCGGCCGGCCACCAGTCCTGCGAATCCGTCATCAGCGCGTGAAGATCCTTCTTCAGCGCGGCGAGATCGAGCTTCTTGAATTCCTCGGCATAGTCGAACTCCTTGCCCATCGGGTCGGCGCGGCCGGAGTTATGATGAAGAATCTGCACATTCAGCTGGTTCGGCCACCAGTCGCGGTTGGCTCTGCCGCGCGGCGTATTGCCATGAGCGACAGGACATTTGCCTGTGCTGTCAGTGGGGTTATCCATGATCGTCTCCTTCATTGCTTGATCTGTCTGCGGTTCAAAAGATAAGCCGAGCTGGCGCCCCACTCTCTCCCTGGCAGTCTTCATATCGGAAGCGCTCAATAATTTTAAGTTGGATTTACTGATTGCTGCGATAAGCTGAGATTATGAAGAATCTTACCCTGAAACAGCTGCGTTATTTTGAAGCCCTGGCGCGGGATGGCCGCTTCCGCCGCGCCGCCGACGCCTGCGCCATTTCCCAGCCGGCGCTCTCCATGCAGATCAAAGAACTTGAGCAAGAGTTGGGCAGCGAGCTCTTCGAGCGAAGCGCGCGGGAGGTCAAACTTACCCCGTTCGGCCAGACCTTTGCGCTGCGAGTCCGCGAAATCCTGCGCGCTGTGGACGAGCTGGGGGAGTTCGCCCGCGCCTCACGCGATTCCTTCCTCACGCGCCTGCGCATCGGCATCATCCCGACTATCGCGCCCTATCTGCTGCCGGTTGTTATAAACGATCTCAACGAAACCTTCTCCGGAATTCAGATCGAGGTGCGTGAGACGCAGACAGGCAAGCTGGTTCAGGAACTGACGCAGGGCCAGCTTGACATGGCGATCGTCGCGCTGCCGGTCTCGGAAGCCTCGCTCACCGAACTCGAGCTGTTCAGGGAAGAATTCGTGCTGGTCAGGCGGCAGGAGGACGGAGACAAGCCGGTGCCAGAGCGCGAGGCGCTGCGTGAAATGCGGCTGCTGCTGCTCGAGGAGGGGCACTGCTTCCGTGATCAGGCGCTGTCCTTCTGCAAGGTCGGGCCGGCCCGCCCGCGAGAAATCATGGAAGGCAGTTCGCTCTCCACCCTCGTCCAGATGGTCGGCGCCGGCATCGGCATCACCTTGATCCCAGAAATGGCCGTTGCCGTCGAAACACGCTCGGCACCTGTCTCGATCGCCCGCTTCCCTTCGCCGCCGCCGTCGCGGACGATCGGCATGGTCTGGCGCAATTCGACGCCTATGGCAAAGCAACTGCAGGAGGTCGCAGAAGCGGTGCGCCGCTCGGCTGAGACGATGCGCAGGCAGCACGCAAGCGGGTGATGGAGAGTTTAGTGCCTGAGTTCTGGCGACCTTGCCTCAGCTGCGGCGCTTGAACGTATGTTCGGCTGCCGGAAATTTGCGCGCGCGTACCTCCTCGGCATAAGAGGCGACGGCGTCCGCGACCCTCTTTCCGAGTTCGTCGTAGCGCTTGACGAAACGCGGCTTGAAGTCGTTGAAAAGGCCGAGAATGTCGTCGGAGACCAGGATCTGACCATCGCAGGCGGAAGAGGCGCCTATGCCGATGGTCGGTATGTGGATTGAGGTCGACACCTCGCGGGCGAGCGGCTCCACCGTGCCCTCGACCACGACGGCAAAGGCGCCCGAGCCTCCGATGGCATGCGCATCGCGCCGGATCTTCGACGTCTCGTGTTCGGAATGGCCGACGGAACGATAGCCGCCGGCGGTCTGGACCTGCTGCGGCATCAGGCCGATGTGGCCCATGACCGGAATTCCACGCTTGGTCAGGAAGGCTATGGTTTCGGCCATCTCCTCGCCGCCTTCGAGCTTCACGGCGTCGCAGCCGGTTTCCTGCATGATGCGCACGGCATTGCGGAAGGCGATTTCCTTGGATTCCTGATAGCTGCCGAAGGGCATATCGACGACGACGCACGCATTGCCGACGCCGCGGATCACGGCCTTGCCGTGTGCGATCATCATGTCGAGCGTCACGCCAATCGTCGTCTCCATCCCGTAGAGCACCATGCCGAGCGAATCCCCAACTAGCAGCAGGTCGCAATGCTCGTCGAGCAACCGCGCCATCGGTGTCGTATAGGCGGTGAGGCAGACAATCGGCGTGCCACCCTTCATGGCGGCGATGCGTGCCGGCGTCAGGCGCTTCTGAGATCCGGTGGCGCTCATTTCGTCACTCTCTTTCCCGGCTGGCCGGCAATCCTGTTGTCTCGCGTCACCTTGTTATCCCGGATCACGTTGTTGTCTCCGCCCGCCCAGCTGCGGATCACTCTGTTGTCGAGAAGTCGCGTCGTGCCGATTCGCACGAACAATGCCACGACAATGGGTTCTTCGACCGAGGCGACCGGCGCCAGGGTTTCCGCATCCCTGACAGCTACGACTTCTGGCTTTGCCAGGGGCTCGCGCTCGATGAAGGCGGTGAGCTTCGCCTCGAGTTCTTCAGCATTGGTCAAGCCCTCGCCAACCAAGCGCTCGGCCTCGTCGAGCGTCTGTGGGACAATCACCGCCGCGCGCCGCTCATCGGGGCTGAGATAGACATTGCGCGACGATAATGCGAGGCCGTCGCTGTCCCTGACCGTCGGCACCGATATTACGCGTACCGGCACAGCGAGATCCTCAACCATGTGTTTGATGATGACCACCTGCTGGTAGTCTTTCTCTCCGAAATAGGCGGTCTGCGGCTGCACGATGTTGAAAAGCTTCGTGACGACGGTGGCGACGCCGGCAAAATGGCCGGGCCTGACTGCGCCTTCCAGCTCACCGCCGAGATCGGGAAGGTCGACCACCGTCTGCATCGGCCGGGGATACATGTCTTCGACGCCGGGCGAAAAAAGGAAATTGACCCCGGCCTGTTTCAGCATCGCAGCGTCTCGCTCAAGATCGCGCGGATATTTGCTGAGGTCTTCCGCCGGGCCGAACTGCAGCGGATTGACAAAAATCGAGACGACAACGATGTCGTTCTCGGCGCGAGCGCGTGCGACCAGCTTCATATGACCGGCGTGGAGATAACCCATTGTCGGCACAAGGCCGACGGTTCGTCCCTGCCGCCTTAGCGCATCGAGCGTGTGGCGCAGCTCGTCAATGCTCGAGAAAACCCGCATATATCCTCCCCGCGGCCTGTCACGTCATCTTGGGCGCGGATAAGAAGTGTAATCGAAGCGGGAGGTCAATGCACATTCCGCGATAAAAACGATTATACAGAATGGCCGACTGCTGGGACCGGCCTATATCGGCTCCCGGAAATGGCGTCTCGCGCCGGCTGCTGCGGGGGGTAGCAATGTGCGCTCTGCGCCTCTATCTACTCTCTCCGTCAAGATACCATCACAGTCGGCCGCTATGGAGAATGCATGGACAAACCCTGGAAGATCAGCCGCGGGCCGATTGCCGCGACCGAGTTCGACGTGGAGAAGGCAAACGCGATCAACACGCTGTTGATCCGACAGGTCGGCGTGCTTCCGACAAAGCCTGGCGATCCGATCCTCCCCTTCGCCGTCGGTCTCTTCAACGAGCTGCGTCCGCTTCTGAAGCCCGACGCCGGCGTGACGACGCTCAGGCGCGCGACCGCTGCCTATGTCCACTGCCGGCGCTATTATTTCGCCAGCGCCCAGCCCGACTCCATGCGCCACAACCTAGATGGCGAGCCCGTCGAGCCGCTGTCGCAGGAGGACCGGCTGGTCGCGCAAAAGCGCTTCCTCAGCCTCAAGCAGAGCGCCGCAAAGGCCGAGACGCCGGAGCGGGCGCCGGTTGTTCCCGCTCCTGTCCTGAGCAAAAACGAACAGATCCGCGCTGCACTGCTGCGCAGCAGAAAGAATGCCGTCAGCTAACCCTGGCGGCAGGTTGTTCCTGGGCCCGCCGTAGCGCCATCAGCATCGGGCCGAGAGCGAATTCGCCCCTCTCGGCACGCCGTGTGAGATCTCTGAGATAGCCGCCGGCGGAAGCGATGCACCCTGCCCTTTGCAGGATACAGGCCATGACGGTGGCGGCGTGTGCAGGTCCCATCACGCTTGCCGCCGCCTCATAGGCCGAGGGGCTGACGCCGAGCATCCGGTGCACGACCACAGCCGCCGTCATCAAATCCCGCCAGCTGCGCACCGCGCCGCCCGGGCCGTAATCAGCAATGTCGGGGCAGGCTTGGAGGATCATGCCGAGCGGGAAGGATTTGAGTTCGCCTGCCCTCTTCCTGACGGAGAAGCGCCATCCCGCCCCGCCATACGCCTGCCCTTCCGGCCGATCATCGCCCGATTTCGTCTGCGGCTGATCATTCCGCTCGGTCTGCCTCTCCACCGTTACCCCCTGCCCGCTTTCCAGGCCCGGTTCAAATTCAATCATGGATTCGGGATACGAATCCTGTATGTGGCGCTCAATCTGGGATTCACTGGCGCTCGGCATCTGAATTTTCTCCTGCAGGTCCAACAGGTTGATAATATTTTCGCGTGTTGTCTCCAGTTCTTGGAGGATCGGCGGGAGGTTTTCCAGATTTGCTGCCTTCGGAATGCGCTGCAGGATCGCCTGGAACATTGACGACAAACGCTGCCAGTCGCCGGGAACGGCTTCCTCGACGGCTGCGGAGATCAGCTTGGCGATGTCACGCCGGCAGATCGTCAGCCGCTCCTTCATGGCGCGCAGCATCTGCCGGTCGGCGGCGATACGCGCCGCCATCGTCTCGATTTCGTCGGCGCGGGCGAGAAGTGGCGCGAGGCTGAAGCCGTAGGCTTCGTCGATCCCGCCTTCCCTGCCGCGGCGCACATAGCGCTTGCCGTTCGGGCTATCCTTGCGGGAGATCAGGCCGGCCTCGACGAGTACGGCGAGATGCCGGCGCAAGGTCGCCGCGGCCATGCCGCGGGCCCTGAGCGAAAGCTGCGCGTTCGAGGGAAACACCACCAGCGGCTTTTCGCCGGAGAGCTCATCCTCCGGGTGAAAGCTCAGCAGCGCATCGAGCACCGTCAGCGCCCGATCCGTCACGCCGAGTCCCGCCCGCGCTTCGCAGGCCGATCGGAACAATTTCCATTTGTTGCGCGTCGTTCCGGCCGCGATCGCTTCGCCTCGCCGCTGTTTCAGCAGCAAGGCAAGCGTCATCGGCCGCCGCCCGAAGGGCGTCGTCACATATTCACTCTCCATTTCCTTCACCTCTATTCGGGCAAAAGAAATCCGCTCACCGAAACGATGCGAGGGAAAGTGCTGCAGCGTCATTTGCCCGTCTGAAAAGACGTCAGGGCGCTTCAGGACTCTTGACGGGGATTCGTGAAAATGCGATTCTCTGTCTTGCTAAGGATGTGAGAAGGGCTTCCACGACTCGTTCGTTTGGGGGCCTTTTTCTTTTGCGGTTTCAGTCTCCTTGATTGCCCTCCTCGGCGAGGAATTGGTCATAGAGCGCATCCAGCCTACTCGAGAGAAATTCCCCAAAGCGGCCGGCATTTTTCGCCTTCATCGAGAGCGAGAACGCCTTGCCGTCATTGCTCATTTCGGCCTTCACCGCCTTGTCCCGCGGCTGCCAAGTCACCTTCCTCGCGGTGACCGTTTTCTTCACTGGCCGCGCGGTTTTGTTCAGCGCGGCGTAGAGCGCTTCGAAACGTTTGTCAGAAGCCAGCTGATGAAAGCTATCGTCCTGCAGGACCTTGGCGATGCTTGCCGCATTGGCCGGTCTGCCCGCGAGCAGCGACAGCTCCACCCAGCGCTCGCGCCCGACACCGGGCGCAGGCCCGATCGCCTGGACGACCTCCTGCGCGATGCGATCCATGACCGACATCATCTTCGAGACCGAAGCCGCGTTGGCGGCAAGTGCTGCCGAGATGACCTCCCTGTCGTAGCCGAGCTCCTCCAGCCGTCTGGCGAAGAGCGCGCGCTCGATGAAGGTAAGGTTGGCGCGCGCCGAATTCTCCTGGCCCTGGGCGATGACATGCGTCCGGTCGTCCATCGTCTTGACAACCGCCCTGACATTGCGGCCGAGCTCGCGGGCCGCGCGCAGCCGCCGATGGCCGAAGACCACTTGGTAGCGCCCTTCGATCCTTGCGTGCGGACGCACCAGGATCGGCGTATCCTGGCCACGCGCGCGGATCGCTTCCACCAGTGCGTGGAAATCCTCGTCATCCTCCGATAGACGATCCTTTACGAAGGAGGCCTCGACGAGATCGGGGTCAAGGTCGACCACCGCTTCGCCCTCCAGGAATTTCTCGGCCTGCTTGGCGAGCTCATCCAGCGAGCGGACGAGCGACCGACCTGCCCCGCGCATCGGATAGCTCGGCGCGCCCGCGTTTTCATCAGGCATCTCGGCCAGCCCTTCAAGCAGATTCTTTCGTGCCATCGCGTCCTCCGATTGCGGTCATTTTATTGATATGCTTCAGGGAAATGGCAAATTTGTCAGCCGACAAAGTCACCGTCCCCATGCCTGGTGAATAAGGCCGGCGATTTCCGCGTTGACGCCATCCATGGCCTCCAGCGCGCGATCATAGGTTCCCCGATTCATCGAGGAGCGCTCGACTTCATAAAGCGTCTGTTTGGTGATGCCTGCATCCGAGATCGCCGTCGACTTGACCATCTGGTTCTTCAGCATGAACTCGTGGAACATGGTCGACATGAAGCCGACCATCTGCGCCTGCGGCACATCGGTCGGCTCATAGCGGGTGATGAGATAGCGGTACCAGGAGAGGTTCACTTCGGCGCCGGCGGCGCGGATCGGCTTCAGGATGCCGCCGAGCATAAGAAGGAACTGGCCCATCGACATGACGTCGAGCATCTGCGGATGGATGGTGATCAGCACGCTCGTTGCCGCCGTCAGCGCCGTCAGAGTGAGGTAGCCGAGCTGCGGCGGGCAATCGATGACAACGACGTCGTAGCGGTCATCGACTTCGGCGAGCGCGCGGGAGATGCGGGTGAAGAAGGTCTTGCCGTCATTGCTGGATTTATCGGCCATGGCGAGCGGCGTGTCGTACTCATATTCCTGCAGGTCGAGATTGGCCGGCACGATGTCGAGACCGGGAAAATTGGTCTTGTGGATGATTTCCGAGAGCGGCTTCTTCTCCCCGTCATAGCGGATCGCTTCATAGAGCGACGGAGCCTGGTCGAACTCCGGCTGGAAGCCGTGCAGCGAGGAGAGCGAGGCTTGCGGATCGAGGTCGACGGCAAGCACGCGATGGCCGGTCAGCGCCAGATGCTGGGCAAGATGGGCTGATGTCGTCGTCTTGCCCGAGCCGCCCTTGAAGTTGACGACGGCGATCACCTGCAGCTTCTCATGGCCGCGGCGATGCGGCACATACTTGCGGCTCTCGGAGCGGCCATGTGCATCGAGATAGCGTCTGAGTTCCAGCATCTGCTCGGCGCTGTAGGAGCGCCGGCCGGAAGGCGAGGTCTGCGGGCAGGGGCCTTTGCCCTCGAGATGCAGCTTCTTCAGCGTGCTCTGCGACGCCCCGACATAATTGGCGACCTCGGCGAGAGAAAAGCTTCGCAGCGTCTTCTTCGCGTTTGGCGGAAAGCGCTGCACGCTGAGCAGATGCAGCTTCTTCGAAATCACGTCGCCCTGCTCGAGAATCTGATCCTCGAAATAGAGCGGCGCGGCCTTCACGGCGTTTGAATTAGCGTTCATCGGCAGCGATCTCTCGGATAACGATTTTCGGGTTCGAAAGCCCTTCCAACCGTTACTATCCGCGATTCTTCGATGCCGGCCAAGAAATTTAAGGTTAACGCATATTAACCTTTTCATTGCCTGTTCAAGCGCTTGGCCCCGATGCACGGCTTCTGGAAAGCCGGGAACTTTGGGCCGGGGGCGCGGCGAACGCGCCCCCGGCGGCGCCCGGCCGAAGGGGAGGGGGCATTCGGCGGGCTTAACTCAATGGCGCCTCACCCGAGGTGATGCGCTGTTCGTCCGCGCCGAACAGATGAACGGCATCGTGGATCGGCGCGATCCTCAGAATATCGCCGGGGGCGGCCCTGATCCGCTCGCGGAAGACGCAGGTCAGCGTCTGCCCGCCTAGCCGGGCGAGGACGAGCGTTTCCGAGCCGGTAGGCTCGACGACAACGGTCGTTACCTCGATGCCGTTGGGGTCGAGCCTTATATGTTCGGGGCGAATGCCGTAAGTGACGGCGTTGGCTGGCCGGCGTTCGCTCGGCAGCAGCAGGCCGTCGACAGTCCGGAATCCGTCTTCCACCATGCTGCCTTCGATGAAATTCATTGCCGGCGAGCCGATGAAGCCGGCGACGAAAAGATTGCTCGGGCGGTCGTAGAGTTCGAGCGGCGAGCCGGACTGCTCGATCAGCCCGTCCTTCATGACGACGATCTTGTCGGCCATGGTCATGGCCTCGATCTGGTCGTGGGTGACGTAGATCGTCGTCGTCTGCAGCCGCTGGTGAAGCTCCTTGATCTCCGAGCGCATCTGCACCCGGAGCTTGGCGTCGAGGTTCGACAGCGGCTCGTCAAAAAGGAAGACGGCCGGGTCGCGCACGATCGCCCGGCCCATGGCGACCCGCTGCCGCTGGCCGCCCGAGAGCTGCTTGGGATAGCGCTCCAACAGGGCTTCCAGCCCGAGGATTTTCGCCGCATTCCCGACCCGCTTGTCGATCTCTGCCCTCGGCATGCGCTTCAGCCGTAGGGAAAAGCCCATGTTCTTGGCCACCGTCATATGCGGATAGAGCGCGTAGTTCTGGAACACCATGGCTATATCGCGGTCCTTGGGCGCAAGCTCGTTGACGATGTGCTTGCCGATCTGGATATTGCCAGAGGTGATGCCCTCCAGGCCGGCGATCATCCTGAGCAACGTCGATTTCCCGCAGCCAGAGGGGCCGACGAGGACGACGAACTCACCGTCGCCGATATCGACCGACACGCCTTTGATGGCTTTGAAGGCGCCGTAATCCTTGCGCGCATTGCTGACCGAAACATGGGCCATGAAACTCCTCCCGAAATCGCCGTCAAAGTCCGTTCAAGACACTTTTGAGATAGTCGAGGCCAAGGCGCGCGCCTTGCCTGCGCGCGGCCAAGTCCTTGCCCGGCCAGCCGTAAGAGGCGTCCTCGTGCTCGATCGACAGCGTGCCGGCAAAACCGTGGCCGCGTGCCTGCCGCAAGAAGCGCGGCCAGTCGAGGAGGCCGAGCCCCGGCAGCTTGTAATGCCACCAGCCCTTGCCGTGATAACCGAGCGCCTGCAGGGCCTCTTTGTCGATCGCCGTATCCTTGGCATGCAGAATAGCGATGCGATCCTTCACCGCCTCCAGCGCCCGATAGGGATCGACGCCGATGCGGATAAGGTGCGAGGGATCGAATTCCAGGCCGAAGCGGCGGTCCTCGACCCGGCGGAAAAGCTCCTGCCATCCCTTCGGCGTCGTCCCGATGAAGTTATCTCCAGGTCCCGGCCAGTTCTCGATCGCGAAGGTGAGGCCGCTTGCCTGCGTCTCTGCGATCAGCCCATTCGCGAAGTCGGCGAAGTCGTCGTAATTGGCCTCGTCGCTCGCCGTGTCGTCCCGCCCAGGGAAAATCACGAAGATCGGGACGCCCGCTTGCCCAATGGCGCTTGCAAATTCTGATATCCCCGCCCGAAGCTCCCGCCGCCTTTCGCGATCGGCATCGAGCTGATCGCCGAAATAGGTGATCGAGGAGACGAAGAGGCCGCGGCTTCTTGCCAGCGAGACGGCATCCTCCACCCGGTCGGGCGCCTTGATATGACCGCCGACGTCGATCTCGATTGCATCGAAACCGGCCGATGCGGCAAAATCCACCACTTCCTCCGGCGGTCGGTCATTGAAAGTTGAGGTATAGAAGCCGATCGTCACCATATCCTCCGGGCCAAGCGGCCGTTCAACTGTTCAGCCGGTCCATGAATTTGAGCGGCGAGCGCGTCCGCTGCGCGACATCGGCCGAGGCGAGCATGAGGGCCGCCGCCATCGGCATCGCCGCCGCGCCCATAGCCGATGCGTCCTCGCCGATCGAGGCGCGATGGAGCGAGGGCAGGTTCGTATCCTGCGCATCGAGATGTTCGTGCACATAACGCAGCAATTCATCGACGATGCGGATCGGCAGCCGGCCGCCGACGAGCACGGCGTCGGGATCGACGATCATGGCGATATGTTTGACGGCGACCGCCAGATGCGCGCTCATCTCCTTCAGCCACTGCGAGACGAGGCGCTTGCCGCGGGCGTCGAGCGTCAGCAGATCCTGCGGCACGCTCACCTTGATCCCGTGCCGGGCGAGGAAATCATAGAGGAAGAACAGCGAGAAGATCTCACCGAGAAGTTGGACCCTCTGCGCCTCGCCGTCGCGGCCATCGGCAATCGGAAGCCAGCCGATCTCGCCGCTGAGGCCCATGGCGCCGCGATGGCCGTTGCCGTCGAGCACGAGGCCACCGCCCGGGCAGGCATTGACGGCGATATAAAAGAAGCTGCTGCTTTCGGCGCCGAGGCCGTAGTTGAGTTCGGCAAGAGCGGCGGCATTGGCTTCGTTTTCGGTGAAGACGGGATGCGGCGTCAGGCTCTCCAGCGCCGCCCGCACATCGAATTCCGTCCACTCCTGATAGGCGTCGGGCTTGCCGAGCAGCGAGATTTCGCCGAGCCAATCCGGCATGGCGAGGCCGATACCGGCAAGGCGCGCATCGTCGATCAGCCGGCTGCGCTGGAAATGCGAGATCGCATCTGATGTCAGCTGCATGAATTCCGCCGGCAGGATGAAGCGTTTTTCGTGATGCACGCGAGCGCGAACATTGCCGACGGCGTCGACTGCGAGGATCGTCAGATGGTCGCGGTCGATATTGACGCCTATGGCGTAATAGGCGTCCGGATTGATCTCGAGCTCGATTGCCGGCTGGCCTCTCAGCCCATGCCGACGGCGAGCTTCCATGATCAGGCCCTCGTCCAGCAGGCGGTCGACGATGCGGGCGATCGCCGGTTTGGTGAAGCCGGTTTGCCTGGCTATCTCGGCGCGCGAAATCGGCGCCTGTCTGTGAATGCAGCGCAGGACGACGGCCCTGTTGTGCTCGCCCGCGTCTTCGACATTGGCGCCCGTCAGATCGGGGGAGGGCCTGGCGCCGAGTGTCTGGTTCATAGGTTCAATCCTTCCTCACGCGTGGAGAGTGGAGCAGACCTCTTCATCCCTTCACCGCGCCGCTGGTCATCGCGCCGAGGATCAGCCTCTGGAGCGACAGGAAGGCCACGATCGCCGGAACGACGGAGATCAGGCAGGCGGCAGCTAGCAGCTGGATGGACGAGTCAGTCTGCATGCCACGGAAGTTAAAGATTCCGACGCCGATCGGCATCAGGTCATTTTTCGTGAGCAGCAGGAAGGGCACCAGGAATTGCGACCAGCCGGCAATGACGGTGATGATGAAGACTGAGGCGATGCCCGGCGCCGACAGGGGCAGAATGATGCGCCAGAAGACCGAGAAGCGGTTGCAGCCGTCGATCATGGCAGCCTCGTCAAGGCTGCGCGGAATGCCGTCGACGGTGCTCTTCAACAGCCATGTCGCCAGCGGAACGCCGAGCGCGACATAGACCATGACGACGGCGAAATGCGTGTCCAGTAGGCCGAGCCGGTTCATGTAGCGATAGAGCGGCACCATGATGACGAGCGGCGAGATCATCTGGAAGAGAAGCAGCCCCATCATCGAGAGGCCCTTGCCGCGGAACTGGAAGCGCGAGAAAGCGTAAGCGGCGGGCAAGGCGACGATCAGCACGCCGAAGCCGCTCAAGGCAGCAAGTTTGAGGCCGTTCCAGAGATAGATCGGAAAGTAGCTGTTGTTCAGAACGGTGATGAAGTTCTGGATGGTGGGATTGTCGGGAATGTAACGCGCCGCGCCACGATAGACCTCGCGCTTATCACGAAGCGCCATCGACAGGAGATAGGTGAGGGGACCGGCGAAGAAGACGAACATCACCAGCATGAAGAGATAGCTCATGGCATCGCCGAGCCGGCTTCCTGTGCGTCCGCTCATTGCTCTTCCTCCTTCGGCAGGAAGGATGCGTAGATGAAGGCAAGCCCAAGGCTGATGATCAGCATCAACACGGAGAGCACGCTGCCGCCGGAGAGATCGTAGTTTCGGAACACAATATTGAAGACGTAGAGCGAGATCACCTCGGTCGCGCGCCCCGGTCCGCCGCCTGTCAGTGTGATGATCGCATCGAAGGTGTTCACTGTCTGGATGGTGATGAGGATCATGTTGACGAGGATGGCGGCGCGCAGCTGCGGAAGTGTGACGAAGAAGAACTGCTGGGAAGCCGTCGCGCCATCGACTTCCGCTGCTTCATAGAGAGAGGGATCGATCGATTTCAGCGCCGCATACATGACGACCATCGAAAAGGCGGTGCCGCGCCAGATGTTCGAAATCAGCGTCGACCAGGGGGCCATCGCAGGGTCCGAAAGCCAGGCGACGGTCGGCATGTGCATCAGCCTCAAAATGCTGTTCAACGCGCCGTAGGGCGCTTCGGAAAACAGCATCTGCCAGATGATGCCACCGGCAATGCCCGGCACCACCCAGGCAACGAGCGCCGTTGTTCTGAGAATCGTAGTGCCGAACAGGCCGCGCTTTTCGCCGCGAATGACGGTTACGGCGACCGCAAGACCAAGGATCTGCTGGCCGATGACGCTGCCGCCGACGAAGATCAGCGTCGCCCAGAGAATGTCGGGGAGTTGCGGCGAGCTGAGCGCGTTGGAGATCGAGCCAAACGTATATTGCTGGTTTTCGCCGATCAGTGTCGCATTGGTGAAAGAAAGCCGGAAAACGTCGATGACGGGATAAAGGTAGAATATGCCAATGACGATGATCACGGGCATGATCCAGGGCAGGGGCGCACCGGCAAACCGGCGCATGAACGTTCTGCTTTGAGGCGGGGTGTCAGCCTCGATGGCAATAGGGCTCATTGGCTTCTCTGTCCGGTTTGGCACTGTCGACGGCGCCTGAAGGGCAGGCGCCGCCGCGGTCGAAAGCGTTGGAGACGCCCGCCGGATCACAGACGCTTGTGAGCCTCCATCGCCGCGCTGAATGCGGCATCCAGGGCTTCTTCCGGTTTCTTCGTTCCCGACAGCACGTCGCCCATCATGATCTGGATCTGGTTGGAGATCTCGGGATAGATCGGCACGCCCGGGCGCGCCTGGCCGTCGACCAGCGCATTGGCGAAGGTCTTGTTGGCTTCCGTCGAGAAGACCTCATACTTGTCGAAGAGCGACTTGCGGGTCGGCAGCTGCTGCTGCAGTGCGTTTGCCGGGCCCATGTAGACGTCGCGCGCCAGATTGGCGCACATTTCGATCTTCTCCTTGTCCTTGCTGAACGAAGCGATGGTCCAGCCGCCGGTGCCGGTCGAGCGTTCATTGGCCGAAGGGCCGGGGATCGGCGAGAAGGTCCAGTTCTTGAATTCCTCTTCGTCGAGCGTCGACTTCAGCTGAGCATATTGCCAATTGCCGCCGATGAAGAGCGCCGTGGTCGCCGCAGCTGCCGCCGCGTTCATGTCGTCATAGTTGGCGATGGTAGTGACGCGCTTCGGGGCCGCGCCGGAATCGACGAGATCCTTGAAGTAGTTCAGCGCCTTCAGGAATTTTTCCTTGTTCTCGCCTTCGCCGAAGACCGGCTTGCCTGAATCGTCGACGAGCTTGCCGCCGAGCGCCCAGTAGTTCGCCAGCCAGTCGAAGGTCGTGCCTTCCCAGCGCCCGCCGTTGAAGAGCACGCCTTCCATGCCTTCCTTGGTGGATGCGAGCGCGGCCTTCTTCAGATCGTCCCAGGTCTGCGGCGCATCTGCTACGACAGACGTGTTGCGATAGAGCACGCGAAGGTCCGTATCCCACCACCAGGCGCGGATCGTCTGGTCCTTGTCGGTGATGCCCGCGCGGATGAAGGGGAAGAGGTCGTCCACTTCTTCCTTGGAGAAGTAGGGCGTGAAATCCGCCAGCACCTTGTTGACCATGAACTGCGACAGCACGAAGGAGTCGACGGCGGCGCAATCCGGCGCATTGCCGGCCTTCGCCTGTTCCAGCATCTTGGCCTGTTCGGTGCCGATGTCGGAGGACATGAATTGCATCTGCAATTTCCAGTCCGGGTGCTTCTTGATGAAATCGACGAAGAGCTTCTGGTAGCCCTCGGCGATGGCGGGATCCGAATTGTTCGGGCTGTCGTTGGTAAGGCGCACGACAAGGGTTTTCGCCGCATCGGCGAGGCCGATCCGGTCTTTTGTGGCAAGTTCCTGGGCAAAAATCGTGGATGCTGAAAATAATGCAGTGCTCAGCGCCAATGCGCTGACGGTCGCGCTCTTCATGATGGGTCTCCTCCCCATTTTGAACGAATTACAGCTTGGCGGTCGGTTGACCTCTCCTCTTTTCCGTGCTGCATTAATTAGATTAAGTTACTTTGATTTGATGTCAAGCCAGAGCTTGGGAGGTTAGGATGCTGGCGACATTCAACAGCAGCTAGCGCACGCTCCGGTTTTCGGAAGGGATGCGTTTCGAATTTAGTTATGAAGCGCGCCTTACGCACGCGCGGCGCATCCACCCGCAATTTTCCTGAAGAAGAGCCCGAGCGATCGCGGATGGCCGCGAACGCAGGCGGTGGGTTTTGCCCGGCGGCAGCGGCAGCCGGTAACTCTGTGGAGGAGACGATGCGTTTACTCATTCTCGGCACCGGCGGCATGGCCAATCACCACGCTGCTCATTTTAAGGCGATCGAAGGCGTCAGCGTCGTCGCCGGCGTCGATGTCATCCCGGAGCGGCTGGCGGCGTTCTGCACCGAACACGGCATCGCCAATCATTTCTCCACGCTCGAGGAGGCGCTCGCCTGGGGCGAGTTTGACGCGGTGGCGAATGTCACGCCTGACCGCATTCACCACCCGACGACGCTCCAGGCGATTGCCGCCGGCAAACATGTCTTCTGTGAAAAGCCGCTCGCCACGGATGCGGCCAAGGCCATGGAAATGACCGAGGCGATCGAGCGGGCGGGCAAGGTCGGCATGGTCAACCTCACCTATCGCAATTCACCGGCGTTGCAGAAGGGCCGACAGATGGTTCTCGCGGGCGAGATCGGCGCGGTGCGCCATGTCGAGGCGTCGCATCTGCAAAGCTGGCTGGTCGGCCGCCACTGGGGCGATTGGAAGAGCGAAAGCAAATGGCTCTGGCGGCTGAGTAAAAAGCACGGCTCGAACGGCGCGCTCGGCGACATAGGCATCCACATCGTCGATTTCGCCTCTTATGGTTCCTGCCTCGACGTTGCTCATGTCTTCGCGCGGCTGAAGACTTTCGAAAAGGCGCCCGGCCATAAGATCGGCGAATATGATCTCGACGCCAATGACAGCTTCACGATGAATGTCGACTTCGCCAATGGCGCGATCGGTACGATCCAGGCGACGCGCACGGCCGCGGGCCAGATGGACCAGCTGCGCCTCAGGGTCTATGGCGAAACAGGTTCGGTCGAGATGATCTACGATACAGGCAAATCGACGTTGCGCGCCTGCCTTGGCGAGGACGTCCATACCGCGACTTGGCGCGACGTGCCCTTCGATCCTGTGGAGACGAACTATCAGCGTTTCGTCCAGGCTGTGCGGGCGGGCAAGACCCAGGAACCCTCCTTCCGGCGTGCCGCCAACATCCAAAAGGTGCTGGACAAGGCGCTCGCCTCCGATCTCAGCCACGCCGACGAAGCGATCGGCTGAGCCCGCCAGAGTTCAGGCCGAAGCCGGCGGCAGCAGCAGCGTGTTGAGGAAGGGCAGGAGAGCAGCCCCCAGCGCGACGCCGCCGCCGCTAAAGCTTGCCGGCCGCATCGGCGAAATCCAGGGCGTCAGCAGCGGCCTGGTCGAAGTGTCGCGCCGCTCGACGGAAAGCTGATGGATCAGTGCTTCGATCACTCCTTGCGGCAGGTCGCCGCCGATCATCACCACGCTCGGGGCGATGAAGCCTGCCATGGCGATGATGGGATCGAGCAGGTGCCCCGCGGCATCGCGTATCCATTGCGACAGCGAGGGCGAGGAGAACTCCTCCCCCTTGAGCAGGCGCGCGAAGTCCTTGTCGCCGATGCGCGAGCGCAGGGAATCGAAACCGACGACGGTGTTGAGCTGGACATTGTCGGGCCCGGTCAGCATTTCGCCGATGCTGCCCGCCCGCCCGTGGACGCCGGAATAGGGAATACCGCGGATGAGGAAACCCGCCTGCACGTCATCGTCGATGATGATCATCGCGAGCCCACCCTCAGGCATGGTGCTGCCGATCGTGCGCTCGGCGAGCAGGCTCGCCGTGCATTCGTTTTCGACGTAGGTGCGTGAGATCGTCGACATCGCAGCAAGCTGTTCGCTGCGCGCGTCACTCCAATCATTGGCGGCGATCCCGAGCCCGACGATCGGCAATGTCGCATGCCGATCGGCCATGTCCATGACCGACGCATGCACTGCGCCGACCCCGTCTTCCGGTTCCACGTCGAAATAAACCCGATCATGCACCTGGCCGCTGAGATCGATCAGCACAATTTCGCCGCGGGTCCGGCGAAGTTTGACGCCGATCGAAAACGCGCCCTCCGGGCGCAGCGCGAATTCCGTGGCGGTCGCCCTACCGCCGAGCCCGTTGCGCCGGTTCGACGTCACGAGCTTCTCGTCGGCGAGCCGCCGCAGGATATTGGTGATGCCGGGCCCAGTCAGGCCGCTGTGCCGGCCAAGCTCTGTGCGGGTCAAGGGCCCATGCCGGCGGATCGCTTCCAGGATGACGCGGATATTCCGGTCGGCGATCTCACCCGACCTCAAGCCCACCGATTTGGCGCGGGGAACGCCCATCTCTTGAGTGTGAAGCCGACGCGGCCCGGACCGAAGATACCGCATGACTGTCTTTCCTAGAGCAACATTTCGGTTGTGTATCACGCTAGCAGGTGTTCGTAACGATTTTCCGGTAGATGGGTGTAACGAAGGGCCGCGGCTCTACACAGTTAAGGTGTGTTCGGATGAGTTGCGTGGAGAGTTGAATTCAACCGTGACCGATGAACATTCCCCCGCCACCGACCGCGACCCAAACGCTACGCAGCCAATTCTCATACTGCGTGGGAGCGTCAGATGGATAACCCTTTGCGTTATGGCGCTCCTTTTCGCATACCTTTCACTTATCGCCCTTGGGCAGATCAAAATGAGCAGACCTACAAGTGGCTTCGGAGAGGGCTTGTTCGCGATCGTCTTCCTCGCCCTCATCGTCTATGTTCTGGTAAAGGCTCGGAAGATGGACTTTACGAAGCCCATAATGGAGATCGGGCCTGACGGAATCTCTAGTCAAAAGCTGTCGAAGCTCATCCCTTGGTCAATGATCGAACGTGTCGATATCGCCGACGCCTGGCACGCGGAATTCATCTATCTGACTGTCCGCAAGGACGCTGATCCGGAGATACTTGGACATTTGCGCAAGCGGCCGCCTCTTGA
The DNA here is from genome assembly GCF_017357245.1 of Rhizobium bangladeshense. NCBI lineage: Bacteria > Pseudomonadati > Pseudomonadota > Alphaproteobacteria > Hyphomicrobiales > Rhizobiaceae > Rhizobium > Rhizobium bangladeshense. The sequence continues at coordinate 281,373 of NZ_CP071613.1, forward strand.
AAGGACCGTCGCGATACCGCACAGATGGGTTTCAGGGTTCAGTTCAAGGGAAGTAAAGGACATCGTGAATCGCTACTTTGAACGCTCGCGACAAAGCTGAGGCGGAATGAAATTTCGGCTTCCGACAGTGTGGATGGGACGCGTCAAGCGACCACCGATCAATAGCTGCAAGGCCGATCGTTGCCGAAGCCGCCGCGGCAGGCAGGTCTGAGGCCGAAATCGACGCTGCTATATCCGACCGAACCGGTCTGCACCGGATCGCTCGAACTCGTCGTGCAGGATGATAGCGACACGGCAATCGCGATGACGGCTGTCACGGCTGCCAAGGATTTGCGAATTTGAAGCATCCTACACTCTCCCTCGATGCCCGCATTTCAACGCGAAGCTGGGAAATAGCGCCGAAGGTGCGATCCGGTAACCGTTGATGCCGATCAAGATTTCGTTATTCTTTGAAGCCGGTTCTTGGCCTCGGCCAAAACCTTTGGAACGTCCAAAAGGACTTTTTCCCCGACGCCAATCATCTTGGCGTCGGCGGGACCCCGCTGGGGAAGGGGCCGGGATCGCGCGCGTCGCCTATTTTCAACAGGATAAGCCGTGCCGCCCGCCCTTGCCGAACGCCTCCATGGCCGAAGGTTCGGCAAGATCTTTGTAGCAATGCAGGCTGCTCAGGCTGATCAGGGTGTCGCTGTAGGCTGGCACCGGCTGGTGAGCCGATTAAAGGCAGGCGTCTCGATCGAAGATCGCGCAGAGGAGATAGCGCGCCGCGGATTGCTGACCAGCCTGAATGTTCACCCGCAGATGCTTTTTCCGTGCTATGATTGGCCTGCAAAGGCTCTATCTCGACCTCGGCAATATGGCAGAGGCCGAACGCCACTTTGCCCCGGCGTAGGGAGTTGGCGCCCAGCACGGGCGCGACCCCCGGAGCGCTGGGTGTGCCGCCTTTTTTGCTGATCCCGGGCGAGGAGGTTGTTCATGTCCACGAGTAGTGTCGACCGCCCGCTGCAGCCGGGCGACCGGGCACCGAATGTCGTATTCGACGCGATCTCGCGCGAAGGCAAGATCGCGCTCGATGACTTTCGAGGCCGCAGCCCGTTACTGATCGGTTTGTTTCGAGGCCTGCACTGTCCGTTCTGCCGGCGTCATGTCTCGGCGATGGCGCAACTCAATCCGGCCCTGAAGGAGAAAGGCATCGAATGTCTCGCCGTGGTCAAGACGCCGGTCGAGCGGGCGCGGCTCTACTTCCGTTACCATCCGCTACCCGACCTTCTTAGCGCATCCGACCCGGAGGGGGCTTCGCATCGGGCCTTCGGTTTACCCATCCTCGAGTTCACGGAGAATGAAACCGAATGGCCGCACAAGCTCGGGATGGACGCGGTCATGGCAATGCGGATCGATCTGCCGGGGGAGTTGCCAGTGCCGATGAACCCGGCTGCGGCGGGCGACTTTCTTGAGAAAAAGGACTGGTATGAAATTACCGCGGCCGACCGGCAGATTATGATCGCCGGTCACATGCCGCTTATCGGCGAGTTCCTGCTCGATCGGGAAGGCACTGTGCGCTGGAGTTTCACAGAAGCCGAAGAGGAAGGCCAAAATATATGCCGGGCGCCGAGTCCGGAAGAATTGTTGTCAGCGGCTTCCCAAGTCGCACATTAATAAGCTGCTGAAAAATTCCTTCGACGACCACCGGCCTGCGTAATTCTATGGGTTTGAACCATCATCGAGATATTTAGGCGCGGCGGCTAAGGTCTGCCGTAAGCTTCGTAGCCATTTCCATTCAGTTGTCCCGTGGAGTGACCCGGCGCTGGAGTGAGCAAGCCTCAGCGCATATGCGAGGCCACGTCGGCTCCTTGCCGTTCGACGAAGCGACAGCGGAGCCGCACGACGCCTTTCAGGAGGAGCAGAAGCATCTCGATGCGGCCGCGTATACTAGATGGTTGTCTGCAGCCCGAGCTCGACCACTCGCCCCGACGGCAGTCCGAAATAGTCTGTGGCATTGCTGGCATTCTGTGCGAGCGAAATAAACAGCCGGTCCTGCCAGAATGGCAGGCCGCCTTTCTTCGACGGGAGGATAGTTCGGCGGGAGAGGAAGAACGAGGTCGACATGATATCGAACTTCAGGCCAAGCTTGCGGGCGAGGACGAGCGCACGAGGGATGTTGGGGGTCTCCATGTAGCCGAACGTGATCACCAGCCGGCTGAAGTGGGGATTGAAGCTTTCAAGGAAGATTTTTTCATCGTCCGGAACGAACGGCGTCGTGGAGGTGACAACGCTGAGAATGACGTTCTGCTCATGCAGAACCTTGTAGTGCTTCAGGCTATGGAGCAGTGCGGTTGGCGCTCCTTCGATGTCGCTTGTCAGGAACATCGCAGTTCCAGGCACCGTGAGCGGCTTCTTCCGGGCCAGGTTATCGATGATCGCCGCGAGTGGAATTTCGTCGGCCTTGGTGCGGGAAGCAAGCAGCCGACGCCCCGCTGTCCATGTCTGCATGACGAGCGCCATCGTCGACGCCACCGCAACAGGAACCCAGCCGCCCTCGGCGAACTTGGCAATGTTGGCGGCTAGAAATCCGGCGTCGATCAGTGAAATCGGCACCATGACGGCAAGAGCCGTCGCCAGCTTCCAGCTCCAGATACGGCGGATCACGACAAACAGGAGGATCGAAGTGATCAACATTTCGCCTGTCACGGCGATACCGTAGGCGGCGGATAGGGCGCTTGAATTCTGGAAGAAGAGCACGAGTGCAGCCACGAACATGAATAGCAGGTTGTTTACCTGCGGCATGAAGATCTGCCCGGATTGCGTCTCGGAGGTGTGGAGGATGCGCAGGCGCGGAAGCAGGTTAAGGTGCATCGCCTGACGGACTAACGAATATGCGCCGGAGATCACTGCCTGGCTGGCGATGACCGTTGCCGCTGTCGCGAGGCAGACCATCGGAATTCTCGCCCATTCCGGGTGCATGTTGAAAAAGGGATGCTCAGCCGTCTGCGGGTTCGCGAGCACGAACGCGCCCTGCCCGAAATAGTTCAGGAGCAGGCTGGGGAAGACGAGCGAAAACCACGCCGTGACGATCGGACGGCGTCCGAAATGTCCGAGGTCGACATATAGGGCCTCGGCGCCGGTCACGGCAAGAAAGACGGCTCCGAGGACCGCGATGGCCGATCCAATGTTGTTTGCTATATATCGGAGTGCGTGTACCGGATTGACTGCGCCCAACACCGTCGGGTCGTCAAAGATGTGAATCGCCCCGCTGACGCCAAGGACAACAAACCACAGAGCCGTTATAGGACCGAATACCGACGCCACCCCGCTCGTGCCGAACCGCTGTACGAAAAACAGAACGGCAATGATCGTAAGAGTGATAGGCACGACCCAGTTGGACAACGCCGGTGCAACCACCTCGATACCCTCAACCGCGGACAGAACGGAGATCGCCGGCGTGATGATTGCGTCGCCGAGAAAAAGCGAGGCTCCGATCACGCCGAGGACGAGAACCCACTTGGGCCGTCCGGCAAGACCTTCGCGAGCGAGAGTCATGAGAGACAGGGTGCCGCCTTCGCCCCGGTTGTCCGCCTTCAGCACGAACGTCACGTATTTCAACGTGACGACGATGGTAAGCGCCCATACGATCAATGACAGGATTCCAAGCACGTCGGCTCGATCCGCTCCCGAACCGCCGGTGGCATGGAGGGCTTCCCTGAACGCGTAGAGCGGGCTTGTCCCGATGTCGCCATAGACGACGCCCAAGGCGGCGAGAACGAGAGACGGCAGTCCTTGCCGAGCCTGGTGTTCCAGCTCCGGATCGGCTGATCGCAGCTTGTTGTCGGTCAAAAGGCGTTTCCAGTTGGCGAGCGATGACCGCGGGAAATTGCCACTGGCTCGGCCTAATGGCAATCCGAAAACGAACACAAATGCCGCCTTCGTTGCCGCTCAGGATGTCGATGTTCTTCCCGGGCGACACGATGACTGTCGAAAATTTCACTGGCATAGGAGAAATCTAATTCGCCACCTGCGGGGGGCGCCAAGAAGCTGGAACTCAAATCATTATCCCTGTCTCGTTCCCCTTCGAGCTTGTCTCAAGCGAACGCTCTCTCAGTGGTGGAGGAAAAGCACTGTTGGAGAGGCGTTCAGCACCTCGCGTGTCGTTGATCCGAAAATTTCCCGAATGCCGTGATGCCCGTACGCGCCCATCACGATCACTTCCACATAGGCTCTTGGCGAGGCCCAGGATCGTCTCCGCGGGCGTTCCTGCTTCTCGATCTCCCAGACCGATCGCGCGCGCGTGGGGAGTACCATGTCGTGCGAGGATCTCGCACGCACGTCCGGCCGTTTCCATCGCGGCATCCGATTCATCCGCGACCGTCATGACGTGCACTGCTCTGCCCGGGAAAGCCTGAGCAGTGCGAACATGTGCAATGCCCGAGAGTCAGCAGCACTGCCATCAGCGCCTTGGATATAGAACCCGTGTGTCGCGGCTATAATTGCGCAATCAACAATAAACTAGAAACTATTGCTGCAATTGTGAGGCGTCGGATTTGACGGCATTATCAACCCGTCAGACGAACTCAGCGTCGCCTGAAGCTCTCAAGCGAAGTTCGTAGGAACCCCGAATGACCGATGCCCTTTCCTCCGTGACCCGCAGGAGCGTGCTGCTTTCTGCAGGTGCCGCCGCAGCGGTCATGACAATATCACCCACTCTCAGCGTCGCGGCCAATGGGGCTGCCGCCATCAATCTCATCGAAGGAACCAAGACAATGGCATATGTAACCACCAAGGACGGCGTTGAAATCTTCTACAAGGACTGGGGTCCGAAGGACGCTCAGCCCATCGTCTTCCATCATGGCTGGCCGCTGTCTTCTGATGACTGGGACGCACAGATGCTGTTCTTCCTCTCCAGGGGTTACCGTGTCGTCGCCCACGACCGCCGTGGTCATGGCCGTTCCGCCCAGGTCTCGGAAGGTCACGATATGGACCATTATGCAGCGGACGCTTTCGCTGTGGTCGAAGCACTCGACCTGATGAATGCCGTTCATATCGGCCACTCCACTGGTGGCGGCGAAGTCGCCCGGTACGTCGCCAAGCACGGTCAGCCTTCTGGACGCGTCGCCAAGGCGGTTCTTGTCTCCGCCGTCCCTCCTCTGATGCTGAAGACCGAAAGCAACCCTGAAGGCCTGCCGATGGAAGTTTTCGACGGCTTCCGCTCCGCACTCGCCGCCAACCGCGCTCAGTTCTTTCGGGACGTTCCCGCTGGACCCTTCTACGGCTTCAACCGCGATGGTGCGACCGTACAGGAAGGGGTGATCCAGAACTGGTGGCGGCAGGGAATGATGGGCGGCGCCAAAGCCCACTACGACGGTATCAAGGCCTTCTCCGAAACCGACCAGACGGAAGACCTGAAAGCGATCACTGTCCCTACACTCGTCCTGCACGGCGAAGACGACCAGATCGTTCCGATCGCCGACTCGGCGCTGAAGTCCTCCAAGCTCCTGAAGAACGGCTCTCTCAAAACCTATCCGGGGTTCTCGCACGGCATGCTGACCGTCAACGCCGATGTCCTGAATGCCGATCTCTTGGCCTTCGTGAACGCCTGATCGGTCCGGCGGCGGGTGCGGCCTCCCACGCATCCGTCGCCTCCATGAACTACGAGTGCATACTCGGCGCGCCATCATCTAATGCAAGGAACTTATCATGACGAACAGCAACCCGTCCAAGAAAGTAGAGAACCATGGCGTCGCCTGGGAGCGCGCCTTCGGATACGTTCAGGCCTTGCAGGTCAAGGACACGATCTATGTCTCGGGCCAGTTGAGCCACGATGACAATGGCAATCTTGTCGCTCCGGCGGAACTCGACGCGGATAAGCGGCCTGCGGACTTCTCGCAGATGGAGAGCCAGATCCGCCAGACCTATGTCAACGCAAAGACTCTGCTCGCCAAATATGGTGCGACCCTCGATGATGTCGTTGAAGAGACACTGTACGTGCTTGATGTTCCTAGCGCGTTTGCGGCCGCATCCAAGGTGCGCAAGGAAATGTACGGCATCGAGGTGCCTCAGTGCGCCAGCAACCTGATCGGGGTTTCGGCACTGGCTTTCTCCGAGCAGATCGTCGAAATCACATTCCGCGCGGTTGTCGACCGACCCGCTGATTGATCGCGCGGCAGTTACGCCATGAACCCGCCGGAGGCGATGGGTCTCCGCCGGTGATCTCGTTTCAAACGGTTTCTACGATGCCCAAAAGACTCGCCGCCAAGACACCCTCTTTTGCCATGCAATTGACCCCCCAGCTCGTCGCCAGAACCCTCAAATTTGTCGAAGACGAGGGGCCGGAACCAAATTGGACTCCGATTTCGTCTACGCAGCTCGATGACCTCGTCAGCAGGGTTGAGGAGGAGGCCGGTGACGAGGAGATCTGGGTGTTCGCGTACGGATCCCTAATGTGGAACCCGGGTTTCGAGGTGGCAGCCAGCGAAGAAGCCGTCGCTTACGGCTGGCACCGTTCGTTCTCGTTGAGGATTGAACGGTTCAGAGCCACCTCTGATGCGCCGGGCCTCATGTTGGCGCTGCGGCCAGGAGGAAGCTGCTCCGGTCTTGTCCTCAAGCTCCCGTGCACAACCAAGAGGGAGAACCTGCGTACTCTTCTTGCGCGAGAGATCCGATACGCCGAAGTATGCGACATGGCGCGATGGGTCGCGGTCAAGACACCGACGGGTATACGCCCGGCGCTCACGTTCTGGGCAAGCAGCAAGCAATCCCCGCTCACGGAGAAGATCCCCCTCGAAGAAGCGGCAGGGCTGATCGCCCAGGCTTGTGGACCTGCCGGATCCTGCGCGGAATACCTGCACCGAACCGTTTTGGATCTGGCAGGCCGCAATATCTATGATCGAAACCTGTGGCAGCTACAGCAAATGGTCGCCGCTAGACTTCGAGCACTCCCAGAGGATGATCGGATCTAAAAGCGGTGTGCCGCCAGATCACGCTGACGGGCCTTTGCGTGCGTTCAGTCCAGCATGACCATCTTTGCCGCGACCTGCTCCTCGAAGAATTTCGAGAATGACGCAATCCTCGGCGGCAGTGCCTGGTAAGGCGGGTAGAACAGCGTCAGCCACAGGTCCGGCGGCGCCCATCCCTTAAAGACGTGGACCAGCCTGCCACTTCGGATGTGATCAGCAATATTGAACCCGGGCAGCAACGCAACTCCTGCACCGTCGGCGGCCATGTCCGCCAGTACCTCGCCACTGTTGGCGCTGAAGGCTCGACCTGCCGAGATCGTGATGCTCGAGCCGCCGTCGGACAAAACCCAGGTCTCGCGCCGGCTCTCGCCACTATAGGCGAGGCAGTCGTCCGGCTTTAGTTCATTGGGATGTTGCATATCGGCGAAACGGCTCCCTGGTGCCGCGACCAGGATGCGCGGCACCACCCTGATCTTTCTCCAGATCGTGTACTTGTCCGAAGGCTGTGATGAGATGCGGATCGCCAGATCATAGTCGTCATCGACGATATTCACCAAACCGTCGGATAAGGAGATCTCGAAGCTCATCTTCGGATAGCGTTCCTTGAAACCTGACAGGATCGGCGGCAGCACCGTCTTGCCGAACCAGGTGGGCGCGCTGATCCGGAGCCGCCCTTCGTCGGCCTTGTGTGCATTCATCACATCCCGTCGCGCTTCTTCCAGCGTCTTAACCGCTGGCTGGATCTGGGCAGCGAAGATTGCGCCGTCAGTCGTCAGCGAGACCTGCCTCGTCGTGCGCACGAAAAGCTGCACGCCAAGTTCTGCTTCAAGCGCGGCAATGGCACGCGTGACGGCTGCGGGGGTCATGTCCAATTCGCGGGCAACCTGGGCGAAATTGCGTTTCTCGGCGGCGAGGAGGAAGGTCCGAAGGGCTTTGTAATCGTTCATGTCATTGTTTCAGTATTTGCAATTCAGTCGAGAGAAATATTGCAATACCCGATGGCGATCAACGGGCGTAGCTTTAACATCAACAAGGAATTTTAACCTACTCAAAGGCATCGCCATGATCAGGGACATCAAGGGACTGCACCACGTGACTTCGATGGCGTCGGACGCGCGGCAGAATAATCGCTTCTTCACGGAGACGCTCGGCCTGCGCCGCGTCAAGCAGACGGTCAACTTCGACGACCCGAGCGTCTACCACCTGTACTACGGTGATGAGATCGGGTCGGCCGGCACGGTCATGACCTACTTCCCGTTCCCGAACATGATGCTCGGCCGCCCCGGCGTCGGCGAGGTCGGCGAGACGCAGTTCTCCGTGCCGAAGGGCTCGCTGAAGTTCTGGCAGGATCGATTTACCGCTCAAGGTGTGGACGGCCTGGAAGTGGACACCGTCTTCGGTGCGAACCGACTTCGCTTCATGGGGCCGGACGGCGACGGGCTTGCGCTGATCGAATCCCCCGACGACACGCGGGCTCCGTGGGTTGCAGATGGAATCCCAGACGCTGCGGCCATCCGCGGCTTCGCCGGCGCCCGCTTCAACCTTCATGACACGGCTGCGACTGAGGAGCTGCTCGGCTTCATGGGCTATCAGCGCGCCGATAAGGAGGGCGACGTGACCCGCTTCGTCATCCCCAACGGCAACGGGGCAGATACCATCGATCTCGCAGCGTTGCCGAAGACGCCTTTTGCGCGTCCGGGCGCAGGTTCGGTTCACCACATCGCCTTCGCCGTCGATAACCGTGAGAAGCAGCTTGATGTGCGCAAGGCCCTTATGGACACGGGATATCAGGTCACGCCCGTCATCGACCGCGATTACTTCTGGGCCATCTACTTCCGTACACCTGGCGGAGTTCTGTTCGAGGTTGCCACGAACGAGCCTGGCTTCAACCGGGACGAGGACACGGCGCATCTCGGCGAGGCTCTCAAACTCCCGAGCAGATATGAGGACTACCGCGATGAGATCCAGGCCAATCTTGTGCCGCTGACGGCATGAGCAGCAATCTCCAGACAAAGCCGCGATAAGAGCGCCGCGTTCCGAAAGGGCCGCGGCGCTTTTCATTTCAGCCGCGCCAGCAGTCAAACTATTGTTGCAGATATCGCAATTCAATAGAAATTCTTATTGCAATTCCGTACGCGTTAGCCGCGCGATACGTTTGTTTTCAGCAGCCAAGACAACGAGTGAGCGGCTCCGAGACGGATCCAGCAAACACTTCAAGGATTGCAGAACGAGCGTCGCGCGGGCGTCCGATCAACCGCTGCTGCCCATGTCTAACACCGCAACAGGCGGTCCAAACAAACCGAAGAGGAATTGACCATGTCCAAGCTCGAAGTCCTGACCCCGGCAAACAGCCAGCTCATCTTCATCGACCAGCAGCCGCAGATGGCGTTCGGGGTCCAGTCGATCGACCGTCAGACGCTGAAGAACAATGTCGTCGGGCTCGCCAAGGCCGCCAAGATCTTCAACATCCCGACCACGATCACCACAGTCGAGACGCAGTCCTTCTCGGGCAACACCTTCCCGGAACTCCTCGCCGTGTTCCCCGAGAACGATATCCTCGAGCGCACCTCGATGAATTCGTGGGACGACCAGAACGTTCGTGACGCTCTGGCGAAGAACGCCGCGAACGGCCGCAAGAAGATCGTCGTCTCCGGTCTCTGGACCGAAGTCTGCAACACCACATTCGCTCTCTCGGCTCTCCATGACGTGCCGGAATACGAGATTTACATGGTCGCCGATGCCTCCGGCGGCACATCCTCGGACGCACACAAGTACGCAATGGATCGCATGGTGCAGGCAGGCGTGATTCCGGTCACCTGGCAGCAGGTCCTGCTCGAGTGGCAGCGCGACTGGGCTCGTAAGGAAACCTACGATGCCGTTACAACTCTCGTAAAGGAACATTCGGGCGCTTACGGCATGGGCATCGACTATGCCTACACGATGGTTCACGGCGCAGAGGAACGCGTCACGCACGGCAAGCGCATCGGACCGAACCCCGCGAAGTAACGGGCTGATCAGACCGCTCCGATAACCCCATCGGAGCGGTCCTTTCCGCAATCGGAGAACATCACATGAAGCTCTATCTCCTATCGCTTGGCGCAGGGCTGCTCGTCGGTATCGTCTACAGCCTGCTCAACGTCCGATCACCGGCACCGCCTGTCATTGCCCTGGTCGGCCTTCTCGGAATCCTTGTCGGCGAACAGATCATTCCGTTCGCGAAGACGCTTTGGAGAAGCGAGCCGGCGGCCATCTCATGGCTTCACCAGATCAAGCCGCACATGTTCGGTCACCTGCCGAAGGGTAGCGATGGTATCAACATTGCTCGTCAGGCAGATGCGAGTGTAGAGGAGAGGGGCTGATGACGACGCGTCGATCCTTTCTCGGAGGTGCATCGAGCCTGGCGTTTTCGAACCTCTTCTCACCAGCGAAAGCTGCCGATCCCAACCAGACCGGAGTAGACATCATGCATCCCGACCTGATCCTCCACAATGGCCGCGTGACGACCCTTGACCGGACCAATCCGAATGCGACTGCGATCGCAATAAAGGACGGGTTGTTTCTGGAGGTCGGATCCAACAGCGAGATCATGGCGCTGGCTGGTCCCAGCACTGAGATCATCGACCTCAAGGGCAAGCGCGTCCTTCCCGGCCTGATCGACAACCATACCCACGTCGTTCGCGGTGGCCTCAACTACAACATGGAACTGCGCTGGGACGGCGTACGCTCGCTCGCCGACGCGATGGACATGCTGAAGCGCCAGGTGGCGATCACGCCTGCGCCGCAGTGGGTTCGCGTCGTCGGCGGGTTCACGGAACATCAGTTCGCCGAAAAGCGGCTGCCCACTCTCGACGAGATCAACGCTGTCGCGCCTGACACACCCGTATTCCTTCTGCACCTCTATGATCGTGCGCTGCTCAACGGTGCGGCTCTCCGCGCTGTCGGCTACACCCGTGACACCCCGAACCCGCCCGGAGGCGAGATCACCCGCGATGCCAACGGCAATCCTACCGGTATGCTGCTGGCGAAGCCGAATGCAGGCATTCTCTATTCGACGCTTGCCAAGGGGCCTAAGCTTCCGCTGGACTACCAGGTCAATTCGACCCGCCACTTCATGCGCGAGTTGAACCGCCTTGGCGTGACAGGTGTGATCGACGCGGGTGGTGGTTTCCAGAACTATCCTGACGACTATGAGGTCATCCAGAAGCTGTCCGACGAGAACCAGATGACGGTTCGGCTGGCCTACAATCTCTTCACCCAGAAGCCGAAGGAAGAGAAGCAGGACTTCCTGAAATGGACCCAGTCGGTCAAATACAAGCAGGGTAACGACTACTTCCGGCACAATGGTGCGGGCGAGATGCTTGTGTTCTCGGCCGCCGACTTCGAGGATTTCCGCCAGCCCCGTCCGGAGATGGCTCCGGAAATGGAAGGTGAGCTGGAAGAGGTTGTCCGCGTCCTGGCGGAAAACCGTTGGCCGTGGCGTCTGCACGCCACCTATGACGAGACGATCTCCCGTGCCCTCGACGTGTTCGAGAAGGTCGACAAGGACATTCCACTCGAAGGATTGAACTGGTTCTTCGACCATGCCGAGACTATCTCGGATCGCTCGATCGACCGTATCGCCGCCCTGGGCGGTGGCATCGCCACACAACACCGCATGGCATATCAGGGCGAATACTTCGTTGAGCGCTACGGGCACGGCGTGGCGGAAGCGACACCGCCGATCAGGAAGATGCTCGACAAAGGCGTGAACGTCTCGGCCGGCACCGATGCCACCCGCGTCGCCTCCTATAATCCGTGGGTCTCGATGTCGTGGATGGTAACTGGCAAGACCGTCGGCGGCATGCAGCTCTATCCGCGCGCCAATTGCCTCGACCGCGAGACGGCGCTCAGGATGTGGACCGAGAAAGTGACCTGGTTCTCCAACGAGGAAGGCAAGAAAGGCCGCATCGAGAAGGGTCAGTTCGCTGATCTCGTGGTGCCGGACAAGGATTTCTTCTCCTGCGCCGAGAACGAGATCTCCTTCCTTGTTTCGGAGCTGACAATGGTCGGCGGCAAGATCGTCTACGGCGCGGGTGACTTCAAGGCGCTCGACGAAAACGACATCCCGCCCGCCATGCCAGACTGGTCTCCGGTGCGCAAGTTCGGCGGTTACGCGGCCTGGGGCGAACCGGAAGGGGCAGGCGCTCGTTCGCTGCGCCGCACCGCGATCTCTACATGCGGATGCGCGAGCAATTGCGGCGTGCACGGCCACGACCATTCCGGAGCCTGGACATCCAAGCTCCCGATTGCCGACCTCAAGGGCTTCTTTGGGGCTCTCGGCTGCTCCTGCTGGGCGGTCTGACGAACATCCAGCTCGGGTCGCCCACCGGCACCCGGGCGTCACTCCATAATTGCCGATTTTGCAATTAAATAGAAACTATTGCTGTAATTGTTGGCAATGCGGTAACCAGTCAATATCGCTCCATCGAACGCAGCCGCTCGCGGTGAACATGCAGGAGCAGATATGACTTACCAATCTCAACTATCCAACCCAATCCGGAGCGGCGTGGCACGCGTGGTCAGATCACCTGTCTTGCGGATGGTGTCGCTGATGGCTCTTTGCGCGGCCTACATCCAGGGCCCACTCACCAAGATCTTCGACTTCAACGGTGCCCTGAGCGAGATGGATCACTTCGGTCTGCACCCAGCCTTTTTCTTCGCAGTCGCCGTCATCGTATTCGAGCTGACGGCCTCCGCCATGGTCATCTCGGGCTTCCTGCGCTGGGCAGGCGCGCTGGCGCTGGCTGGCTTCACGCTTCTAGCCACCCTCATCGCCCTCCGCTTCTGGGAGATGGCGCCTGGGATGGACCGCATGATGGCCACCAATGCCTTCTTTGAGCACCTAGGCCTGGCGGGCGCATTCGTGTTCGTTGCAGCATTTGACCTCACAAAGGGAGCAGGCAAATGAGCGCCGCAAAATCACCCGCGGGAGCCTTCGCGCCGCTTGCACAGCCCGTGTTCGCTGTCCTCTGGATCGCCACCGTTATCGGCAACACCGGAAGCTTCATGCGCGATGTCGCAAGCTCCTGGTTGATGACGGATCTGTCCGCATCGCCGGCCGCGGTCGCCATGGTCCAGGCTGCCGGAACCCTGCCGATCTTCCTGCTTGCCATCCCCGCAGGCGTTCTCACCGACATCCTCGATCGCCGCAAGTTCCTGATTGCCGTCCAGGTGCTACTCGCCTCTGTCAGCATCGCGCTGATGGTTCTCTCGCAGACAGGCATGCTTTCGGTCAGCGCGCTGATCGGCCTGACCTTTTTCGGCGGTATTGGCGCGGCGCTGATGGGACCGACATGGCAAGCAATTGTGCCGGAACTGGTGAAGCGCGAGGACGTGAAGAGCGCGGTGGCGCTCAACTCGCTCGGCATCAACATCGCCCGCTCCATCGGGCCTGCCGCGGGCGGCCTGCTTCTCGCTGCCTTCGGAGCTGGGATCACCTATGGCGCGGACGTGGCCAGCTATATCGTCGTGATCGCAGCTCTTGTCTGGTGGCCGCGGACAAAGAACTCCAACGATGCGCTTCAGGAGAACTTCTTCGGTGCGTTCCGGGCCGGCCTTCGCTACACCCGCTCGAGCGAGCCACTGCACGTCGTGCTTCTGCGGGCCGCGATCTTCTTTGCCTTCGCCAGCGCGGTCTGGGCTCTTCTTCCGCTCGTTGCCCGACAACTGCTCGGTGGTGATGCCAGCTTCTATGGCATCCTGCTTGGTGCGGTAGGTGCTGGTGCGATCGGGGGAGCCCTGGTGATGCCGAAGCTGCGTGAACGCTTGAGCTCCGACGGACTGCTTCTCGGCGCCGCGCTTGTCACATCAGCCGTCATGGGAGTCCTGTCGCTTGCGCCGCCGAAGATCGTCGCCATCGTGGTCCTTCTTTTCCTCGGGGGAGCATGGATCACCGCCCTGACGACACTCAACGGGGCAGCGCAGGCCGTTCTCCCGAACTGGGTGCGTGGTCGCGGTCTTGCGGTCTACCTAACCGTCTTCAACGGTGCGATGACTGCCGGAAGCCTCGGCTGGGGTGCAGTCGGCGAAGCTGTCGGCATCCAGTCCACCTTGCTCATTGGAGCGGCCGGCCTGCTCATCGCCGGGTTCATCATGCACCGCGTGAAGCTTCCCGCAGGCGATGCCGACCTTGTGCCGTCCAACCACTGGCCCGAGCCGCTCGTTGCCGTGCCAGTTGCCCATGATCGTGGCCCAGTTCTCATCCTGATCGAATACAAGGTCGAGAAGCAGCACCGCACAGCCTTCCTGCACGCTCTCGACCATCTTTCCAGGGAACGTCGCCGCGACGGTGCCTACGGATGGGGTGTCACTGAGGACTCGGCGGACCCTGAGAAGATCGTCGAGTGGTTCATGGTGGAATCCTGGGCTGAACATCTTCGCCAGCACAAGCGGGTCTCGAACGCCGACGCCGATCTGCAGGGGAAGGTTCTGGCTTACCATGCCGGTCCTGAGAAGCCCGTCGTCCGGCACTTCCTGACAATCAACCGACCGGCGGCGGCTTGACACGGAAAAAAGGGGTGGCGGCTACGGCTGCCGCCTCCAGATCCTCTGGCGAGCTAGGTAACTCCTGCGATCATTTGCCGATGCGAACGCCGCCAATCCTACCGCAGCAGGCCTTCGCTCCCGAACTCGTCCCAACCGCTCAGCCCGGTCGCGGGGTCGTCATCGTTCTCATCAGCTTGTTTGGCTTTTTCTTGTTTTTTCAGTGAACGCGACAGCTTCGCCTGATAGGCGGCGCGTCTCCTGTTTTCGGCTTTCACCACCGCGTCTTGCTCGCGCCATTCGTCCACGGCCCCGCGGTCGAGCAGATCCTCTACAACCCGTGGATCAAATACATGGAAGGTGATCCGTCGCGCTCGGCCTTGCAGCCGGACGGTCCTCGTTCCAGCACTCGGAAGACGTCCATCCTCCAGCCAACGCTTCCTTTCAGAGGCCGTGATCGTCAGGATGTCCTCGATCTCGCGAGGGATGATCCGAAGGTCTGAAATGTTCTGGAGGGCTTCAGTCACAATCAACGAGGTCGCGCGAAACGCTGTCTTCGAAGTCTCCGGCATGACGAGGGTAAGCTCGCCCGACTCCATGTCCAGCGACTTTCTGACCGCGGGGGGCAGGCGGGACCGGATCTCCTGCAGGATTCCCTTCACCCTGACAGCCGATCCGAGCGTCGCCTCCGCGGGGAGTGACCACTCCCTGATCAGCTCGGGATCATTGCTTTTCGTATTTGTTTTCGTCTTGGGCACACTGGAGCAGATGGGATCAGAAGGGGCGAGCGTCAACGGGCATGCCTGTCCTTTGGCGTGGCGGAGTAATCAGTGCCGGGTCGAGCAGCGGCAGAAGAGCCCTGTCATCGCTGCTGTGGTTCGATGGTGATCGAGCGCCGGATTGGAGCCGGCCATCGCTTGACCAAGCCGAAAACCAAGGGACCATCATGGTATCACGGTATCGATTCCGATTTTCTTTCTCCACTGACGTGTTCCACCAGAAAGTCGATGAATGCACGAATGCGAGCGGCCAAATGCTCGTGTCCGGCAAAAACCGCATGGATCAATTCGATGTCTTCGGGATTGTAGTCCTCGAGCACGGGGATCAGTAGACCTGCGTCGATATCCGGTTGGACATGGAATTGGCCGACCCGTCCGAGCCCGCTGCCGGCAAGACAGAGCCGACGCATGATCAGGCCGCTGTTGACCGACGTATTGCCCGAAACGGGTACACGATAGATCTCGGATGAACGCGGATCGCGAAACGGCCACTCATTGAGGCTGCGCCGGAAGTTGAAGCAGAAGCAGTTGCGATCGGCAAGATCCTGTGGCGTTTTCGGTACGCCATGCATTTTGAGGTAGGCGGGAGAGGCGACGATCACACGTCGGCTCTCCAATAGTTTCCTTGCCTTGAGTGCCGAGTCACTCATCGGGCCTGAGCGGATGGCGATATCAGTGCGTTCCTCGATCAGCCCGATGACGCCGTCCGTTAGCGAGACATCGAGCTTGACTTCGGGATAGAGCTCCAGAAACGCTGGAATGAGTGGAAGCAGGTATCGCTCACCGAAGCCCACCGAGGCGTTGACCCGCAGTAGCCCGCGCGGAACCATCCTGCCGCCGCCGGCGACAATCTGCTCGGTTTCGGCAATCTCCGCCAAAATGCGCTGCGCTCTTGCAAGATAGACCTCCCCTTCCGGGGTCAGCTTCATCGTGCGGGTGGAACGCACCATAAGGCGGGTGCCGAGTCGGTCCTCGATCCGGGTAACGAGCTTGCTGACCGCTGACGGCGAGAGTTTCAACCGCCGCCCGGCCGCCGAAAAGCTCTGCAATTCCGCTGTCGCCACAAATACTTCCATTTCCCCGGCGCGATTATCCATGTCAAAACCACCTATGAACTGAGTTCAAAGGTATTTTTTCAATACTCTGGATTATCGCGCAAGTCCTCTTCCGCCATATTGCAAGGCAGCAATCGATCAACCGACAGCATCGCTGTCTCAGCCCCCTCACATCGACGGTGCGGCGGAGAGGAACTTGTCATGCCTTTAGCTATCTTTGCCCTGACGATCGCGGCTTACGCGATCGGGACAACCGAATTCGTGATCGTCGGGCTGCTGCCGACGGTCGCGACGGACCTCAACATCACCCTGCCGCTCGCCGGCCTGATCGTCAGCGTCTACGCGCTCGGCGTCACCTTCGGTGCGCCGATCCTGACCGCGCTCACCGGCAAGATCGAAAGAAAGCCGCTGCTGCTTGCCCTGATGGCTCTGTTCATCGTCGGCAACACAGTCGCTGCTCTGTCGCCTAACTATGAACTGCTGCTCGTCGCCCGTGTGCTCGCAGCCTTTGCCCACGGCGTCTTCTTCTCGGTCGGATCGACTATCGCCGCCGATCTCGTGCCGGAAAACCGTCGCGCCTCGGCCATTGCCATGATGTTCATGGGGCTGACGGTCGCCATCGTCACCGGCGTTCCGCTCGGCACCTATATCGGGCAGGTCTTCGGCTGGCGTGCAACCTTCTGGGTCGTTGCCGCCCTTGGCGTCGTCGCATTCCTCGCCATCACCGCCCTTCTGCCGAACACGCTGAAGAAGGCGCCGCCGGCAAGCCTGCTCGACCAGGTCGGCGTTCTCGGCTCCGGTCGTCTGCTGATCGTCTTCGCCATGACGGCGCTCGGCTACGGCGGCACATTCGTCGCCTTCACCTTTCTTGCGCCGATCCTGCAGGAAATCACCGGGTTTTCCGAGCGGAGCGTCAGCCTGATCCTCGTGCTCTACGGCATCGCCATCGCCATCGGCAACATCGCCGGCGGGAAGATCGCCAATCACAACCCTGTTAAGGCGCTGGTCGGCTTATTCATTCTGCAGGCCATAGTGCTGGTCGTCCTGACCTTCACCGCGGTCTCGCCGGTACTGGCAATCATCACCCTTGCCGCACTTGGCTTCCTTCAGTTCGGCAATGTTCCCGGCCTGCAGCTTTATGTGGTGCAGCTTGCCAAGGAGCACCGCCCCGGCGCGGTTGACGTCGCCTCCGCGCTCAACATCGCTGCCTTCAACCTCGGTATCGCAATCGGCGCATGGTTGGGCGGCCTGGTCGTTGAATCGCCGCTGGGCCTTGGTGCAACCCCCTGGGTCGGTGCGATCCTGGTCGTCATCGCCCTCTTCCTGACGATGTGGAGCGGCGTACTCGACCGCCGCACAGTCCCAGTTCCGAAGATCGCCTGATGCCTGGAGCCCGGCGCACCCGTCGCCGGGCCGATCCCGCCCAATTTATCCGGAGAATTCTGATGTCCCATTCAAACATGGGCCATTCTTCCGCGCTTGACCTCATCCGCAAACCGCAGGCGGCCTGACGCTCGGCATCGAGCTGCCGCTCGAGAATTCTGCCGCCGCACCAGGTCGCGCGATTGTCACCCCGGCACCGAGGCAGCTCCAAAGCCGATGGAGGATGGTACTGGTCGTTCCCTAATGCGAGTCAATCAACGCTTTGGCCCTGCGCAAGATCGGGTTGGTAAGGCCCTCTGTAAACCGTTGAACGATAGGGAAGAGAACGCTCTTGCTGTCCCCGTCATGTTGTCTCGCCTTACGGAAGTCGACAAGGCTCAGGGCCGCAATCAGTTGCCAATATATCGCTTCCTGCTGCGACGCTTCCGACATGGCTCGCAGGAAGAGGTCATCTATCGTCGCCGGCGAGCTCGATCCTAGATCCCTCAGTACCTCACCCCTTCTCCTCAGTATCTCCGGGTTCATCCAGAGGTAACCGTATTCTCGCGCAAACGCCGATGCGTTGCCGAGCTCATCGAGCGCCTCATCGTATCGTCCCAAGGCCTGCAGCGCCGCGGCGAGTTCGCAAAGGAAAGTGGGATAGAACAACAGGTATGAAGCCTCGCGCATCTCCGCGAGGCCGGCCCGAAGGTCTTCAACGCCCGCTGAGGCATTGCGGATCCGGCGCGCAATTGCTCCCCTGACGCTCGTGCCGACGGCCTGAAAGGGCCGAAGGCCATGTTGGGAAGCCTGCCGCGACAGCTCTTCGCCCCAGGCTTTCGCCCGGTCCAAGTCGTCGAGGCTGAGCGCGACGAACGAGGCGGACCAAGCGAGCGCAACGCACAGGACAAAAGGCTGCCCGGTTTGCCGGGCCTCGTGAATTGCCTGTTCTGCCGTTTCCGCCGCCTGCTCGAGCAGGCCACGCGACATGAGGTTGACCGTGTTATGAGACAAGGAAGAGGTGCGGACATCCGCTTCCAGCCTCAGCAGATCGGTCTTGCGGTGCTCGACCGGATAGTTCGCCGCGGCCCAACTCAATCGATCGCCTGCCTCCCGGTGCCGCGCCTGATAGGTTTGCGGGATACCAACCAACCATGAAGCGGTGGTCCGTCCGTGCAGGTCTCGCTCGTCGAGCGTGGCCTCGTATTCCTGCGCAAATGTCAACGCGTCTTCCAGCCTCGCCGACCTCGCAGAAAAGAGCCACAAGCCACAGGTGACGCGCTGGCGGTAGTCAGGGTCGTTGAGGCTTCTTGCCAGGTGCAGCGCGCCGATGAGCACCTCTTTCCCGCGGGGATTCATCCCCTGCGTGTAGATCAGGGCGTAACCGAGCGCACAGCGCAAGACCATCTCGGTGCGGCTTCCTTTCTCATCGCCGAGCTGGGCGAGTGCACGCTCTGCCCAGTCGCCAGCCTCCGATACCAGCGAGATCGCCGTCCAGAAATCACTCGATATCGCAGCGAGCTTGGCGCCTAGGGGACCCTTGCCGCCCTCGGACAATGCCCATCGCAGGGCCGCTCGCAAATTGTCGATCTCGCGTCGATAGTGCGTGATGTTCTCGATGGCCGCCGAAAGCGTGCGCCGTTCCGAAAAAGGTTTGAAGAATTTAAGAAAATGCTTCGCAACCTTGCACATCGTCCGGCGAAAATCTTCACCGTCGCCGAGTTTCTCGAGCGAATAGACGCGTACCGTCTCCAGCAGACGCCAGCGCGGTGCATTTTCCGATCCGTCGAATGTAATCAGGGACTTGCTGACGAGGTTGGATATGGCCAGCGCCGTTTCCGCATCCCCTTCACCGCTCACGGCCACGGCGGCATCCAAAGTGAAGCCCCCGGAAAACACCGCCAGCCTGCACAATAGCTGGCGCTCGGACTCCGGCAGGAGCTGATAGCTCCAGTCCAGGGCTGCCCGCAGCGTCTGATGACGGGGCAAGGCGGTCCGGCGACCGCCCGTGAGAAGAACGAACCGGTCGTCGAGGCGCCCGGCGATCTGCTGTATTCCAAGCGTCGCAGCGCGGGCCGCCGCCAGTTCGATTGCGAGCGGGATGCCGTCGAGATGCCGGCAGATGTCGGCGATTGTTGAGAGCTTCTGCTGGTCCGGCTCGAAATCCCATTGAAGCGCCCGTGTGCGCGCAACAAACAGCTGGATGGCGCTGTGTTCTGCGGCACTGATCGCTTCTCCACTGTCCGGCACCTCCAATGGCGGCACGCGGTAGGCGAATTCTCCTTCTATTCGCAGCGATTCTCGGCTCGTCGCAATAACCGTCGCATTCGGACATATTCGCAGGATCGTGTCGATCATGGCGGCGGCGGCGTCAATGACATGCTCGCAGTTGTCGATGACAAGCAGAACCCGGCGTGCACCGACGGCGCGCGCGACCACCTCTGCCGAGATTTGATCGCTCTGAAGCTTCAGATCGAGAGCTTGGGCGACGGTCGTCGGAACAAGCCCAGGCTCCGCCAGCGAGACGAGTTCCACGAAGATTGCGTCGCCACCGAGTTGCGGCAACAGATGACGCGCCAATTCAGACGCGAGCACTGTCTTGCCGATGCCGCCAGGACCGGTCAGCGTGACGACACGATATGCCGAGGTCAGCGTCAGAAGTCTGCGAAGGGCGTTCTCGCGCCCAATCAGTTCGGACGTGGGTGCCGGAATGTTCGAGACAGGCCGGATTTCCAGTGACGGCGTGTCTGTTGTCTCAATCTGCCCAGCGGCAGACGGACGATCGGATTTCCACTGACCGATCAGCCGATACCCCCGGCCCGAGATTGTCTTCAGCAGGTCCCGGTCTTTCCCCAGCGCCTTCCGGATCGCCGAAATGTGGACCTGGATAGTGTTGTCCTCCACGACAAGGCCCGGCCAGACGCGTCGCATGAGATCGTCCTTGGTGACCGCCTCTCCGGAGGCAGTCGCCAGCACTTCCAGGACGTCGAAGGCGCGGCTGCCTAAAGGGACCGGAGCCCCGAGAGCACGGAGCTCCCGCTTCCCGAGATCCAGCTCCCAGCCCGAGAACTCGAATAGATTCCGTTCTATCTGTCCCAAGCTAATCCGATCTCTCTTGCCAAAGCCGCGAAAATTCACGGACCGCTGAACCTCAAGAACGCGCCTGCTTGTAAACAATGCCTGCTGCCCAAGAAGATATATTTCAGGATATTTCAGATTCGCTCAAGCGACTTAAGTCGCGTTCGCAGTCATCCCGCTCTAGAAGATTGAACAGGTCCCGCGCCGCATCGGCGCAACATTCCTGGACCGACAAGATCACAAAGAGAAGGAGGATGGCATGTATAGTGACAGTCTACTTCAGTTCCCGGCAAAAAAGATAGCATCGCCGGCGGAAGACGCACCTGTCGTATGCCTCGTGAGCGACGATCCGGCATCCCGCCGATCTCTCGAGGAAGAGATCCAAACGCTTGGTTGGCGGCCGGCCAGCTTCAGTTCTGCACGGGGTTTCCTGACCCAGTCTCGGAATGCGCGCTTCAACTGCGTTATCATCGACACCGCCGTGCCCGATCTCGACGTGGACGTCCTCACCCTCCTCATTTGCCTGCAGGCAGTTCGTCACCCAGTGATCGTGCTGACGTCCGAGGGGGATTCCCAGGTGACGTTGACTGCCACGCGCTATCCGGTGACGTTTCTGCCGAGGCCTTCCAGCACGGATAATCTCCTCGAACTGATCCGCTCTTCCGTTGAGGCGACCATCTCGATGAGCCAGCTGGATTGCCGTTATCAGACACTTTCGGCGCGCGAACGACAGGTCATGCAGTTCGTCGTCGAAGGCCTGCTGAACAAGCAAGTCGCATATAAGTTGAATATCAGCGTGATCACTGTGAAGGCCCACCGCGGACAGGTCATGAGGAAGATGAGGGCGCGCTCGCTGCCGGAGCTGGTCAATATGGCCGCGAAGATTGAGCCGGGCTTCTGTGCCCCATGCTGAATTCCGCCACGGACGGTTCGACAGTTTAGCCTATACCTAAGTGTACTTAAAATCCGCGTCGATCAGTATAATCTCTTCTACGTCGCCTTCGTCGATAAGGCGATACGCCTGAACAGCGACAGTGCTCCCGCGTCCTCCCCTCCGCCGGAGCGCGCGGATCCTCAAGGTCCGCCAGGGGCCGTCTCCGTCCGCCCGGAGACGGCCTTTTCTTCATGCGGCCGTCAGTCGCGCGCCCGCGATAGCGTGCCATAGTGACGGGGACGCTTTCAGTTCCTATATCAGCCCTTTGAAAGGAAATCGATCATGACAATCAATGGAAACCTGCTCGTTGCGGGAACGCAAAAACGTGGCTCAAACGGTGAGTTTTATGGTATCGAAGCGGCTACCGGAAAGCCACTTCCGGTTTCCTTTGGTGGCGCTTCGCCCGAAGATGTCGAGCAGGCAGCCCAGCAGGCATGGCAGGCCTTCGCCTCCTACCGCGAGACCGATCTGGAAGTCAGAGCAAAATTTCTGGAGCAGATCGCCGAGGAAATCGAAGCCATCGGCGATGATCTCGTTCTCCGCGCGATGGCGGAAACCGGGCTCCCCCGGGGAAGGCTGGAGGGAGAGCGGGCGCGCACGACCGGCCAGCTCCGCCTGTTCGCCAGAGAGGTGCGTGAAGGCCGTTTCCAGGAACTGCGTTTCGATGCAGGCGATCCTTCCCGCAAACCCGTTGCGAAGCCGGATCTCAGGCTCAGAAACGTACCGCTCGGCCCCGTGGCGGTCTTTGGCGCCTCGAATTTTCCGCTCGCTTTCTCCGTTGCCGGGGGCGACACGGCGTCCGCGCTGGCCGCGGGCTGCCCGGTCGTCGTAAAGGCCCACTCGGCGCATCCTGGCACCTCGGAGCTCGTCGGCCGGGCAGTGCAGAGGGCCGTCGCGAGCGCAAGCCTTCATCCAGGAACCTTCTCGCTGCTGTTCGACACCGGCTTCGACGTCGGTCAGAAACTGGTGGCGGACTTCAGGATCCGGGCGGTCGGCTTTACCGGCTCCCGCCGTGGTGGAACCGCCCTGATGGGAATCGCGTCGAAGCGCAAACAACCCATCCCGGTCTATGCCGAAATGAGCAGCATCAACCCGGTTATTCTGTTTCCCGGCGCGCTCAGGACCAAGGCAACCGACATTGCTGCCAGTTTCGTGACGTCGCTCGTCCTGGGCGCCGGCCAATTCTGCACAAACCCCGGGCTGATCCTCGCTGTCGACGGCGCTGGACTTGACGCCTTCGTTGCAAGGACAGCCGAGCTGCTTCCGGATGTCGCGCCTCAGGCAATGCTGACGCCGTCGATCGCAAGGGCCTATTGCGACGGCGTTGCCAGGCTCAGGCAGCATTCAGAGGTGCGGGCGGTGGCTTCGGGCAGGCCCGGCAGCGAATTTGAAGGCACGGCGGCTCTGTTCGAGACCTCGGCGAACGCCTTCCTCGCGCATCACGAGCTTCAGGACGAGGTCTTCGGCGCCGCCGGCCTCGTCGTTCGTTGCAGGGATTTTCAACAGCTCGAGGCTGTGCTGGAAGAGCTGGAAGGCCAGCTCACCGTCGCGCTTCATATCGCAGACGAGGACGAAGCCGCAGCACGCCGACTGATCCCCACGCTGGAAATGCTCGCAGGCCGGTTGCTCGTCAATGGTTTCGGAACCGGGGTGGAAGTGTCTCCCGCCATGGTCCATGGCGGACCTTATCCGGCAACGGCTGACGGGCGATCGACATCCGTGGGAACGCTGGCGATTTATCGGTTCCTGCGGCCGGTGTCCTATCAGGACTTCACGAAGGCCCTGTTGCCGGCAGCGCTTCGATAGCGACAAGAGCGGCGGTCGCCGCTTGTCTCGACAGACGACCGCCTCTAATTGCCTGGCAGAAGACGGCGAAGCTCGCCGGCATCGTCAATTCCATTCTGATATAAGACGACCAGGCGACGCGCCGCATCCTCGGCCTCAGGTCCCTGATGCTGGCAGCTTCTGGCTGTGCAATATTCCCTGAGGAGCTGCCGGATCATCGAGATCGCCTCCGGTCCGAGCGGGCGGCCACCCCAATCGAATTCCCGATACATGGATCTGTGTCCCATATGGGATCAGGCCGGATTGCGTGAGACGATGCAGCCGGAAGAGCACGCCGTCCCCGCTTTGTCCTGCGTCTGCTCGGGGTCGGCCGGCGCTGCCGGAACCCAGACCCGGGTCGCCTGCACGGGCTGCCCTACAAACACCAATGCGGCGATCATCGCTGCCATCGCAAGCAGAATAGCGAAGCCCGGAAAAATCGAACCTCGTGTCTGGTCATCATCGTACATCGTCCTCTCCTGTGCTCCGCGTCAAAGATCAAAGACGAGTATGTCGATGGCCTGCCGGCCTCGCAGCTGCACATAGGTATTGGCTATACCTTGGTATGACCGATACCTTCGTTCAGTAGCGACCCCTTGTGCCGCCCTTCACACTCTGTCCGTCAACCGCGCGTGCCGCAGCCTCTCCTCGGGCTTGCTGGTGCGCATATCTTTGGAGACGGAACTATGCGGAACATCGAAATCGCGAACCTGACACGCCGGACATTCGGCGGTGTCGCTCTCGGGCTGACGGCGGCAGGAATTCTTGGAGAGATTGGCGCGGCGCACGCGGAGCAACCGGCCTCTGCCCCGACCGCCGAGGGGGCGCTGAACGCCGGCGAGCGGATTGATGCTGGAGACCTCAACGTCGCCTATGCGGCGCTCGGCCCCGCCGATGGCTCGCCGGTCCTGCTCCTGCATGGCTGGCCCTACGATATCAATAGCTTCGCGAAAGTGGCTCCGATACTGGCCGCCCGCGGGCACCGGGTCATCGTTCCCTTCCTCCGCGGCTATGGCGGCACGACGTTCCTGTCGGCAAAAACGAAACGCAACGGCCAGCAGTCGGCGCTCGCCCTGGATGCCATCAAGCTCATGGACGCCCTGAAGATCGACAGGGCGACGGTTGCCGGCTTCGACTGGGGAGCTCGCACGGCGGATATCGTCGCCGCACTCTGGCCGGAGCGGTGCAGAGGTCTCGTCTCGGTCAGCGGCTATCTCGTGGGAAGCCAGAGCGCCGGAAAACAGCCGCTACCCCCATCCGCGGAGCTGCAGTGGTGGTACCAATACTACTTCGCCACCGAACGGGGGCGTGAGGGATACGAGAAATATACCAAGGATTTCGCAAAGCTCATCTGGAAACTGGCTTCGCCGCGTTGGAATTTCGATGATGCCACGTTCGAGCGGAGCGCAGCTGCCTTTTCCAATCTCGATCACGTCGCCATCGTCGTCCATAACTATCGCTGGCGGTTGGGCCTGGCCGAGGGAGAAAAGCGGTTCGACAAATACGAGCAGAAGCTCGCCGCCGGCCCCGAGATTACCGTGCCGACCATCACGCTGGAAGGAGATGCCAATGGCGCACCGCATCCGGACCCCAAGGCCTATGCGGCGAAATTCAAGGCAAGGTACGAGCATCGCGACATCGGCGGCGGCATCGGACACAACCTCCCGCAGGAAGCTCCTGAAGCCTTTGCCAAGGCTGTAATCGACGCGGATTCCTGGGCCTAGTCCCGAGCAAGAGCCGACGCAACTGTTCCACGCGGATATTGGCGCGTGGAACATTCCGATTGGAACTTGCAATCAACTCGCGGCAAAGATCAGCCGCTGATAATCAGCCAGCATTGTCGAATCCTCGACCGATCCATGATGATGGAGTTGACGCCATCGGCTATCAATCCGGACGAACCAGCGCGTTGTGCGAAAAGCAAGATCAAAGCGTGTTTCCGGCGTCCAGCAGACGCCACGCTCGCGGCCGACGAAGAGATGCCATTCTTCTCCTCCCTGACTGCTGAAGTCATGGAAAGTCACATTGACCCTGGCTGCGCCGCCGAAGAGCTTGGCGTATCCCTCGGCGATCGACGCCCAGCCGCGCCTTATCCCGCCGATCGGATTATCCATGCTGGGCGCCTCGCCGTCGAACCAGACAGCTTCAAGCCCTTTCATGTCACCGGAATTGAACGCATGGTAGAAATCGATGAGGACGTCGAGAGGACCGCCGTCGCCGGCCCTCCTCTCCTTGCCTGAGATTTCGGGCGGATGCTCAAGCATTGGAAAGCTCGTATTCGTTTTCGAGAAGGTGTAGGAGCGAGTGCGCCGCAGCCGTGGACGATGCCGGGTTCTGCCCAGTGATCAGACGGCCGTCGACGATCGAAAAACTTGCCCAGTCGTCGGCCTTCTCGTATCTGCCGCCGAGCGCCTTCAGATCATCCTCGACCAGGAAAGGCACGACCTTCGTCAGCTGAACGGCCTCCTCCTCGCTGTTGGCGAAGCCGGTCACGCGCTTTCCCTTGACGATGGGCTGGCCGTTATGGGTGACGTGATGGAAGACGGCCGGAGCGTGGCAGACAGCAGCCACAGGTTTGCCAGCATTGTAGAAATCCTCGATCAGCGAAATGGATGTGCGATCCTCGACGAGATCCCACATCGGACCGTGCCCGCCGGAATAGAAGACCGTGTCGAAATCCCTGGCATCCACGGCGACGAGCCGCACGGTGGCGGCAAGGACCGACTGAGCGTCCCTGTCCTCTTTGAAGCGCGCCATGGCAGGCGTCTGATTGCCAGCCTCGTCGCTCTTAGGATCAATCGGAGGCTGACCGCCCTTGGGCGAAGCGACGACTATCTGCGCGCCGGCATCCTTGAAGACGTAATAGGGCGCCGCGAACTCTTCCAGCCAAAACCCCGTCTTGCGTCCGGTGTCGCCAAGACGATCATGCGAAGTCAGAACCATCAGGATCTTGCTCATCCTTCTCTCCATTGAGACGTTGTGGAGGCGTGCGGCGCCTCTCCGGTCGCTGGCGAAGCTATCAACGTGGTTTGTGTGCCGTCGACATGCTTACCTTGCGCATGAATGACGATGGGTTCCATTGCACTATGGTGTCGCCGGCAGCAGGAAAAGCGAACTGCTCCTCAGTCTTTGCGGGCTCTCGAATGCGCATTCAGGACTGCGATGGCGTCGTCGAAGAGTGATCTCGTGAGCTCGCCGGCCGGCAGATGTTTCGCGAGCCTTGCCGACTGTCCCGCCCACAGGTTCGTGAAGTCGTCGCTCCCTTTGCCCTCCGCCGTCGCCCGGATGGCCGCAAGGGCCGCCCCTGCCGTCGGAAATGGCGGCGCGATATGGGAAATCGGCCCGAGTTCGCGCATGATCCGGTTGACGACGCCGCGTGCCGGCCGCCCGGTGAAGAGGTTGGTGATCGCCGTGCTGGCATCGCCTGCGTGGCCGAGCGCTGCCGCGTGCACGGCCGGTATCTTTGCCTCGGGGCTGAAGAGATAGGCCGTGCCGATCTGGACTGCCGACGCGCCGAGCATCAATGCTGCAGCCACACCCCGACCGTCGGCGATGCCGCCGGCGGCGATGACGGGAACTCGCACCGCATCGACGACCTGCGGGACGAGAGCCATCGTCCCGACCTGCGTGGACATATCCGTCGTAAGAAAATTGCCGCGATGGCCGCCGGCCTCGAGGCCCATGGCTATCACCGCGTCGACGCCATTGTCTTCCAGCCAGACCGCCTCCTCCACGATGGTTGCCGAGGATATGATCTTGGCGCCGGTGGCCCTCACGCGCTCGACCAGCCGCGGCTCCGGAAGGCCGAAATGGAAACTGACGACGGCTGGACGAAACTCTTCGACGACATCGCAGAACGCATCGTCGAAGGGCGCCCGGCCCGAACCGGAGACGGGAACGGCCGGATCAAGCCCGAGCTCCCGGTAATAAGGCGCGAGCGCCGAACGCCATTTCATCTGCGCAGCCGGATCGTCCGCCGGCGTCGTATGGCTGAAGAAGTTCACGTTGATGGGAGCGGCCGTCTCTTCATTGATGCGCCGAAGCGCCTCCCGCAGCTGCTCGACGGAATATTGGGCGCTCGGCAGCGAGCCGAGACCACCAGCCCTGCAGGTCGCGATTACCATGTCGACCGTGGTCGAACCGGCCATGGGCGCCTGAATGATGGGAAGTTCAATTCCGAAAAGATCGAGAATTCGACGGTCGTGCCAGGCTGTCATATCGGACTCCATTCGAAGCATTACGCTCGCGGGTGATATCCTTCTCCGCATCACCGGTCCATCACACCTTGGTATTCCCGGCGCCGACCGATCCAAAGGTATCGGCGACACCTTGGTGCAATAGCTCCCCAGTGCCTTTGGCGCGAAAGTCTGCACCGAGCGGCATGACAATCAATTCCTGCCCTTCGGCCAAGCCCGCTCAAACGGATTTCCTGCCAATGAGACGCCCCGGTTCATCCCCTGGTGACGGGATCTCGCACACAAACAGAACGGAGCCACGGGAATGAGTATACACAAGACAGTCGTCATCACAGGCGCTTCGCAGGGGATCGGTGCGGGCCTCGTGAAAACGTTTCTCGACAAGGGCTGGAACGTCGTCGCGACATCAAGGCGCATCAGCCAAACGACCCTCTTCGATCGGGCCGGGCGACTTGAGCTGATCGACGGGGACGTCAGCGACCCTGAGACGGCAGAGCGTGTGGCCCTGACGGCACTCGAACAGTTCGGCTCGATCGACGTGCTGGTCAACAATGCGGGCATCTTTCTGACCAAGCCGTTTCTCGACTACACCATCGAGGATCTTCGGCGTCTGTCGGCGACCAACGTCGAGGGCTTCCTCCATTTCACCAAACAGGCCGTACGGCAGATGCTCCGCCAGAAGGCCGGCGGCAGCATCATCACCATCACCTCGTCCCTGACCGATCACCCGATTGCCGGCGTGAATGCATCGCTGGCGATGATCACCAAGGGTGGCCTCAACGCTATCACCAAAAGCCTGGCGCTCGAATTTGCCGGCGACAATATTCGTGTGAATGCCGTTTCTCCGGGCATTGTCGACACGCCGATGCACGCGGCGGATTCGAAAGACTTCCTGAAATCTCTCTCGCCCATGGGCACCATCACCGCGGTCCAGGAAATCGTCGACGGTGTCGTCTTTCTCGCGGAATCGTCCAACATCACCGGGGAGGTGCTGCACGTCGACAACGGCGCACATCTCGGTAAATGGTGACGCCGAGCGCAGAAGCGCGGCTGCGGGAACTCGCGCTCGTGCTGCCTCCTCCGCCGACGCCCTTCGGCGCTTACGTCGAGACGGTTCAAGCCGGCCCCCTGCTGTTCCTGAGCGGCATGCTCCCCGTCGTCGGGCACGTGCCGAAATATCTGGGGCGGCTTGGTGAAGATCTCTCTGTCGAAGCGGGTTACGACGCCGCGAGAACGGCGTGCCTCAGCGGATTGTCGGCCGCCAGATCGCATCTCGGATCTCTCGACAGGATCAGGACGATCGCCAAGCTCGGCGTCTACATCGCAACCACCAGTGATTTCCGGGAGCACCCTAAGGTCGCCGATGGCGCTTCCGAGCTGCTTTCCCGGATCTTCGGGGAAACACGGGTTCCACCTCGCATCGTACTCGGCGTTTCAAGCCTGCCGCTTGGAATGCCGATAGAGGTCGAACTCGTCCTCGAGATCGAAACCTAGCGAACACTTCGCTCAATTTCCGTGGAGCCAGTCATGAACGTAAAAATGCAGAAATCGACCACATTCGCGACCCTGTCATCGCAGTTTCTCGCAGCTGCGGCGCTGCTGATGCTGCCGGCGCCGGCGCCTGCCGGGCAGACACTCGTCGCGGAGAAATCCGACCGCGCGTCGGATGTCACAGCTCAGTCGGCCAAAGAGCGGCCGCAGATCAGGATCGACAAGCGGTCGCCCGCCTATTGGCGCGTCACTTTCGACAATCCTCCCTTCAACATCTTCGGTCCTGAAACCATTCCGCAGATGGAAAAAGTCGTGGCGGAGATCGAGACCGATCCGAAGCTGAAGATCGTCGTCTTCGACAGCGCCGTGCCGGGCTTTTTTCTCACCCACTACAACTTCACCCCGCCGCTTGCAGAATCGACCAGCCTCCCCTCGGGGCGGACGGGTCTCCATCCTCTTCCCGATATGCTGGTGCGCATCAGCAAGGCGCCTGTCGTTTCCATTGCGCTGATCCGCGGCCGGGCGACGGGAGTGGGAAGCGAACTCGCGCTTGCGAGCGATATGCGTTTTGCCAGCAGGGAGAAAGCGATCCTGTCGCAGTGGGAGGTCGGCGCCGGTTTGGTGCCGGGCGGCGGACCGATGGCTCGCCTTCCGCGGCTTATGGGACGCGGCAGAGCGCTGGAAGTTTTGCTCGGCTCCGACGATATCAACGGCGAGCTGGCGGAGAAATACGGCTACGTCAACCGCTCCTTTGACGACGACAAGCTCGATCCCTTCGTCGACGCTCTTGCCGCAAGGATTTCCGGTTTCGATCGCCAGGCAATCGCAGACACCAAACGCCTGGTCGATTTCGCCAGCCTGCCGTCGGATCCGGAGATCGGGGCCGGCTGGGATGCCTTCATCTCGTCGGTGCAGCGCCCCGTTGCGCAGAAGAACATCGGCCGCCTGATGGAGATGGGTTTGCAGACCAACCCCGATATCGAAGCGCGGCTTGGGCACTACACTCAGACTTTAGGCAACGACTAGGCCGCACCGCTGCCCCGCAGCGCTACGGCCGCGGACAGCGATACCGAGCCGGTTCGATTGCCCTGCACAGCATCACTAACAGCTATGGAGAGATCACATGCACAGCATCGAAAATCAGATTGTTGATTCAAGTTTCTCTGCGATCATCAATGCGCCGATCGAGCAGGTAGACATCCCGAAATGGTGCTTCACCTTGCCGGAGAAGGAGTATCAGCTCTGCTCGCCCGCGCACATCGCCGCAGGTTTTACCACGGCCCCTGACGGCACACGGATGTCGATCAATGTCGAAACGATCGGCGGAAGCCTGATGGTGCAGCACTACACTGAGACCCTCGGCGAAAAGGACCATCTTATCCTCGACTCCGATTCTGATGTATTCACGCCAAACGGCCGGCTGACCATCCACGTCACCTGGGAGCTGAGTGTGAAGGAAATCGACGCACAACGATGCGAGTTCACTAATCGCGTCAGGTCCTACGCAACCGACGAAATGATGGCTTTCTTGGATCGGCAGGGCATTCCTTTCGAGGTCTTCCGGGCCCAACGGCAGCCTATGTCCATCGCGCACAACCAGGGTGAAACACCGCTTTTTGCGGCAAGCATCGAACGGGCCGCCTTGCGCAATGCTTCATCGACAAAAGCGGCCTGACCTCTAGGAGAATTGCAATGACACAACTATCGTTCAACCGGAAGAATACCGGATTGCTCGTTGTCGATCCCTATAACGACTTTATCTCGGAGGGGGGAAAGATCTGGCCTCGGATCAAAGAGGTGGCCGAGGCGAACGGCTGCGTTCCGCACATGCTCGAAGTGCTCAACGCCGCGCGGCAAGCGAAGCTGCGCGTCTTCTACGCCATGCACCACCGCTACCGGCCCGGCGACTACGAGAACTGGAAATACGTGGCTCCGATCCAGCGCGCGGCGTGGCATCGCAGGAGTTTCGAATTCGGCACCTGGGGTGGCGAGTTTCGCGCAGAATTCGTGCCGCAGGCCGGCGAAGTCGTGGCCTCGGAGCACTGGTGCTCAAGTGGTTTCGCAAATACCGATCTCGATCTCGAATTGAAGCGGCATGGGGTCCAGAGGATCATCGTGATCGGCCTCGTCGCCCACACCTGCATCGAGGCGACTGTGCGCTATGCCGCAGAGCTGGGTTACGACGTAACGGTGGTGAAGGACGCCGTTGCAGACTACTCTCAGGAGATGATGCATGCCGCGCTCGAGGTCAACCTGCCGAACTACGCGAGCGCAATTGTCGAGACGAAGGAAGTCGTCGCTGCTCTCTCGTTGACCGAGGAAGCGTAACCAAACCGAATGTCAGAAACCATCCGGCGAGCGTTTCCACCGCTCGCCGGATGTTTTTGATGAATGGCCCAGCGCCCGGTGCCGTCGCTACGAAGCCAGTGCCGGCACTCTGTAACGCGCTGCCGGGATGCTCCTGGACAGATTTGGAATCAGTCTCTGCCTCGCCGCTTCATAGGCGTTCCAGTCTTCGGCGTCCGGAACGGACGGAAGAGTGATCAACTCGCCAATGTCCAGTCCCGCAAGTGCGGCATCGACCGCGTCCTCCGGCTTCATCACGATATCTTCGGGCAGCCGGTCCAATGAACCGCCGGACGCATCCCAGAACGGCGTCTCCACCGCCCCCGGAAGAACCGCCTGAATTCGGATGTTCTTGTCGGCAAGCTCCTTCTGCAGCGAGAACGTCAATCCGATCACGAACGCTTTCGTCGCGCCATAGACGCCATTCAGGATTTCAGGAGCGATGCCCAGAGCGGAGGCCATGTTGACGATCGTCCCGCCGCCGCGTGCGACGAATGCGGGTGCGACTGCGTAAACCAAGCGGGTGAGCGCCGTGACGTTCAGATTTATCATTTGCTCCATCGCCACCACGTCCGACATGAGAAGCGGCTCGACGGCTCCGACACCCGCATTGTTCACGAGCATTGCGATCGACGGGTTGGTCCGAAGTGTCTCTTCCACCCGTAAGAGGTCATCCCTCCGGCCAAGGTCGGCGCGCACGGCCGAGACTCTCCGTCCTGTGGACGCCGACACGCTCTTTGCCACCTTGGCCAGCGCATCCTCGCTCCGAGCCACGAGGATGAGGTCGTAGCCGCGGCGGGCCAGCCTGTCGGCATAGATTGCACCCAACCCCGAAGAGCCACCCGTGATCAGCGCCGTGCCTTTGTTTGAAATTGCCATGGACTTTCTCCTTCTTTGCTTTCCGAAAAACGGTTGCCTCCCGAACGGAGCCGGCATGCCGGCTGGGTCTGCCCTGGAAGGGATGGCGTGTTTCAACACCGGATGTCGCAGGCGGGGCTATCGGCTCTGCCGTGACCGGAGCTGGTCCCCTAGTTGGGATCATGGTGTTGGCGAGCGCTATTGCACGATGGTATCGGCGCCACCTATGGATAGTCGTCTGCTCCTCTTGAGCGACCGACACCTTGGCACAATGGACAGTTGCCCCCACGCAAGCGCATCGTCTCCGACATGGCGGCAAGGACCGCATGCAAATTCACAACAGGAGATCGAAATGACCATTGATGACGCAATGAATCCAAGAACTGCCGCCTTGAGCGACATCGACATGAAGCTCGAAGTCGTTGTCATTCCCGTCTCAGACGTCGACCGCGCCAAGGCATTTTATACTGGGCTTGGCTGGCGGCTCGATGCGGATGTTCCCGGCCCGGACGGGTTCCGCGTCGTACAGGTGACGCCGCCTGGATCTCCATGCTCGGTGATCTTCGGATCGAAGATCACCTCGGCTCTGCCGGGGTCAGCTCAGGGGCTTCATCTCATCGTATCCGACATCGAAATGGTTCATGCCGCATTGGCCTCTCGAGGCGCTGAAATGAGCGGTGTGTTCCATGACGCCGGCGGCGTCTTTCACCACCGTGGCAGCGAAGAAAGACTGCCCGGTCCCCATCCCACACGTGCCAGCTATGGTTCATTTGCCTCATTCAGCGATCCGGATGGAAACGGCTGGGTTTTTCAGGAAGTCACGACGCGACTGCCTGGCCGGATTGATGGAAACGGTGCGGCATTCGCCTCTGTCAATGATCTCGCCGGCGCCCTTCGTCGTGCCGCTGCGGCCCATGGCGACCATGAGATGCGTACCGGAGGCAAGCACGACGAGAACTGGCCGGACTGGTATGCGCAATACATGGCCGCAGAGCAATCCGGCGCTGCTCTTCCGACCTGACGGGTTCAGCCGGCCGAAGGTTTATCGGCAAGGATCCTGCGGTACTCTGCTGTCGGGAGACCACCCCAGCCCCAGTTGTCGAGATCGATTTCCTCGATCACGACGTAAGTCGACTCCAGCGGTTTGTTCAGCACGTCGAGCATCACCTGACTGACGCCCGCAATGATGCGCGCCTTCTCCTCGGCTGTTACCGACGACCGATCAGGCGTGGTTCCCTCCCGAGTTACCTGTACCGTGACGATTGGCATGGTCATTCCTTTCAACTTCTGTAATTTAATTCCGTTCATTCGGCGAGGGGGCCCGCTTGCTTGCGGGCCTCCCGGATGCGGATGGATAGGAGCGACTTCCTTGGTCTGGCATCGCAGCGCTTACCAGCGGCCCGCGTTCTGTCCGCCGTCGACGTGAAGGATTTCGCCGGTGACGAACTGTGCGCCTTCGAGATAGATCACAGCGTCGACGATATCGCCGATCTCGCCCATCCGGCCGACCGGATGCAGAGCAGACATTGCCCCATGGGTTTCCGGCGCGTGCATCGGCGTCTTGATGATACCCGGCGATACAGCGTTCACCCGGACGCCCGTCTTGGCAAACTCGATCGCCAGTTCCTGCGTCACCGAGTTCAGGCCGCCCTTCGTCAGCGATGCAAGTGCCGCGGGCACACCTGCTATCGGCTGATTCACGAGGCTGGTGGTGATATTGACGATGTGTCCTGAGCCCTGTTGAAGCATCACCTTTGCAGCCCGCTGGGTGATGTGGAAAAAGCCCGAAATATTGACGCCGAAATTCAAGTCGAAATCTTCTTGCGTGAAGTCGACAAAGGGCTTGGCAACGAATACGCCGGCATTGTTGACGAGGGCGTCAATTCGGCCAAAGCGCTCAATGGCTTCCCGCACCACGCGCTCGGCCGTTTCCGCTTTCGCGATGTCACCAGCAACGGCGTGCACCCCGGTATTCGAATTTTGCTTGATCGACCGCGACGTGGCGACGACGTTGTAGCCGCGATCCCGGTAAGCCTTGACCAGAGCCTCTCCGATGCCTTGTGAGGCACCGGTGATGATGGCGACCTTCTGTTGACTGTTCATGATTTGCATCCTTTCAAGTGCTCGGCCATCTGTCAGGCCGCGCCCACGCCCTCTGGCGTCGGTAGCACTTATTTAGAAGCAATCATTCACCGGGAGAATTGCTGTCGATCGGCTGACACTCGACCGATAATCGGCATAATCAATTTGTAGAGCCAGCCTCGGATGCGATACGTCCTAAATCCAGCCTCAGTTTAGGGACGGCGAAATCCATGAAGGCGCGCACCTTTGGAACAGCTGTTCGGCCTTGCGGCGAGAGAAGATGCACCGGCAGGGCCGGGGGTTCGTAATCCTCAAGCACGATCTGCAGGCGGCCATCCCGGACGTATTCCGCTACGTGATAGGAGTAGAGCCTTGTGACACCTATTCCGGCCGCGGCGGAAGCAGCTGCGGCGCGGACGCTGTTGACGACGTAGCGCGGCGTGAAATGCACTGTCCTTGGGATGGTTCCCCCAGCGGCCGGGCTAAAGCTCCAGGATTCAAGACCGAAATTCGAGAATGCGATGATGTGGTGGCCTGAAAGGTCTGAAGGCTCCGCTATCGCGGGATTATCCGCCAGGTACTCACCCGAAGCCACGACCACCCGCCTGACATCGCCGCCGATGCGCGTAGAAATATTCGTGGAGTCCGTGAGGTTTCCAATCCTCAGGGCGATGTCGACACCCTCGTCGATCAGATTGACGAATCTGTCGAGCATCAGAAGCCGGACCGAGACAGTCGGATGTGCCTTCAAGAAGCTGTCGAGGACCGGCCGAAGAACTTCCTCCCCAAGGATCGGCGGGGCCGAGATCGTCAGGACGCCGCGGGGAGACGAGCGTTCGGCGCCGGCGATAATATCTGCCTCCTCGAGGTCGATGAGAACCCGGCGGCATGCCTCGACATATCGCTGCCCCGCTTCGCTGAGCCTCAGGCTTCTGGTCGTGCGGTGCAGCAACTCGACGCCGACATGCTGTTCAAGCAAGCCAAGCGCGCGGCTGATTGCAGTTGGGGAACGCTTGAGCTTGCGCGCCGCGCCCGCCAGGCTTCCTTCTTCCACAGCCGTGACGAAGACCTTCATTGCGTCGATGCGATCCATTCCTCAACTCCGCAGACTCCATGCCTGCGCAGTCATCCTAGGATTTTCCGTTCAGGTAAAGAGACCCACCTAAAGGTATCGCCGACACCTTGGTGCAATAGATTGAGGCCGCAGCAAGTGGAAAGCTCTCCTAAGTCCCACATCGTCACAGGAGATCACCATGTCGTCTGCCGAAAATCTCGTTACCCGCAGAAACCTTCTGGCCGGCGCCGCTGTCGCCAGCGCACTCGGCGTCTTGCCGCACTCGATAGCATTCGCCGGTAACGGCGCCGAAGAAATCCGCCCCTTCAAATTCAAGGCAAGCGAAGAGCAGCTTGCAGATCTCCGCAGCCGGATCGCGGCAACGCGCTTTCCTGAACGCGAAATCGTCGATGACAGCTCGCAGGGCGTTCAATCCGCAACCATCGAGAAGCTGGCGAAATATTGGGTGGAGAACCACGATTGGCGAAAAATCGAAGCCAAGCTCAACGGGTTGCCCCAGTTCATCACGAAGATCGACGGCGTCGATATCCATTTCATCCACGTCAAGTCGAAGCATGCCGGCGCTCTGCCGATCATCGTAACGCACGGATGGCCGGGCTCGATCATCGAGCAGATCAAGATCATCGGACCTCTGACGGATCCGACAGCACATGGCGGCACGGTATCCGATGCCTTTGACGTCGTCATCCCGTCGATTCCAGGTTACGGATTCTCGGGCAAGCCGACCGAAAAGGGCTGGGACCCGATCCGCATCGCGCGAGCATGGATAGAGCTGATGAAACGTCTGGGCTACACCAGATACGTCGCGCAGGGCGGCGACTGGGGCGATGCCGTGACCGAGCAGATGGCGCTGATCGCCCCGCCCGAACTTCTCGGCATCCATGTCAACATGCCGGCAACGGTACCGGACGACATTGCCGCGGCTTTGCAGCCCGGCGGCAAGAAGCCGGTGGGATTGTCGCCGGATGAGTCGCATGCCTACGATCAGCTCGCCGACTTCTACACCCATGGTCTCGGATATGCGATCGAGATGGCAAACCGGCCCCAGACGCTGATCGCCATTGCGGATTCTCCGGTCGGGCTCGCCGCTTGGATGATCGACCATGATATCCGCAGCTATGAGCTCATCGCGCGGATTTTCGACGGAAAGACGGAGGGCCTCAGTCGTGATGATATCCTCGACAACGTTACACTCTACTGGCTGACGAACACCGCGGTTTCGTCAGCGCGGCTGTACTGGGAGAACAAGCTGGCGTTCTTTCAGCCGAAGAACGTCAAGATACCGGTGGCGGTCAGCGTCTTTCCCGATGAGATCTATGCGGCGCCTCGAAGCTGGACCGAAAAGGCTTATCCGAACCTGATCCACTTCAACAAGCTGGCCAAGGGCGGCCACTTCGCAGCCTGGGAGCAGACCGAAGTGTTCTGCGACGAGCTGCGGACCGCTTTCCGCACCGTTCGCACCTGACCTTCGACAATTACTCTAAACAAAGCCGGACTCGATGAAGATCGAGTTCGGCTCTAGCTACAGCGTTTCATTCGAAGCGTCGCTCGTCATCGACTGCCTGGTCGATGGTTCGAAACTCATC
Source organism: Rhizobium bangladeshense (assembly GCF_017357245.1). Classification (NCBI taxonomy): domain Bacteria; kingdom Pseudomonadati; phylum Pseudomonadota; class Alphaproteobacteria; order Hyphomicrobiales; family Rhizobiaceae; genus Rhizobium; species Rhizobium bangladeshense. The sequence goes on from NZ_CP071613.1 coordinate 318,504, forward strand.
AACTGCCCGGATGCCGGATTTCCAAACTGGAGGTGAATTAGTGCGTCATCGATCAGACTCTTGCTAGGATCTGAGCCCTCGATCTTGTCGTGGGCTTCTCGCCTCACGCTGCTCCTCTTGGCAAGGCAAGTTCCGCTTTGAGCCTGTCGAGGTGAGCAAGATGGATGACTTGGAATTCTTCGAAATTCGTCAGAAGCCGTTTGGCTTCCGTGAGGTCGGCGCCACGATGAGTCAGCTCGGCCAGTATTTCGCGCTGCCGAGCAAGATGCATTTCTCCCAAGGCGACATGCTCGCGCGCCTGCTGCAAATGTTTCTCCGCCATTGCCCGATCCATGGCCATCTCCTCAAGGTAGATCATGCGCCTAATCTCTGACTTAGTGAACGGAAATCGCTGGTCGCCAGGCGCGAAGCGTCCTTTGCGTCCGCGTTCAAGAAACGCAGCGCCACGACCGTGAAACATGCCAACACCGCCCGCGATAGCGATGACGTCTTCCCTAGCTTCGACTCGTCTATCCACCGGCGCAGCGGGCGTCAATCCGGCGATAGCGCCGCTGTCTGATGTAAGGCGGCAGCCGTGGAAGAGCGCGTTGGACTCAGCCTTCCTTATGCGGCTCCCGGACAGGCCGACGTGTTTCGAGGTCGAACCGATCGCCGGAGCTCAGCACATGAAGCCTGAGATCGTAGATCGATAGAGCTTCCTCAGGAGAAGCTTCGGCAATGTTCGAATGGGTGACATCGCCGCCGTCGACGAGATAGACGGCTCCGCTGCCTATCACCCGGAACTGATGGCCTTGAACTACAATCGCGGTGTCTTCGTCGATCCCGATGCCGAGCACGCGAGGGTTCTGCGAGACGGCACCGATGAGGCGGCCGATCCTCCCGCGTTCGGCAAAATGCTGGTCGATGATCACGTTCGGAAGAAGCCCAAGGCCGGTAGCCATGCTGATATCGCCGATACGGAAGGACGAGGCGTTCCGCCCGCGCACTAACATCGTCTCGCTCATTGCCGAAGCGCCCGCCGAGGTTCCCGCGATGACCCCGCCGCCGGCGAAGATGTCGTGAATCTGCCGGTAGATGGGGGTGTCGCCGATCAGGCTGGTGATCCGCAATTGATCCCCGCCGGAGAAAAACACCGCTCTGACCTGTCTCAGACTCTCGAGCTTCTCCTCCATCGCCGCCTGGTCGCGCTCGTCGATATAGAGCTCGGTCACATCGGGCACGCCAACATCGGCAAAGGACGACCGGTATTTCGCCAAATAGCCATCTGGTTCGTGCGAGGCCACCGTTGCTAGGACCAACTTGCCATCCTTGATGCGGCTCGCCACCTCCTTCAGAATGACCCGCTCGCCGTCGTGATCCTCGTGGCCGCCAATGATGATCAGGGTGCCGTGGCCGGTTTTCCCGACCTTCGTTTCCTTAGCCACGGCTTGTTTTCCCCTTTCTCAGGTAGATCTGAGGATCAGGATGGGCGCTGCTTGCGAAAGCAACCGCGAAATCTTCGCTGTTATGGCCCCAGCCGAACTTTCCGTCGGGCGTCAATACGATGCCGCCCGCTTCGCCGCCGGTGCGCTCCAGATGAGTGAGCGCCGCCTCGACCGCCCGGTCGGGCGACAGATCCTCCAGCGCCTGGATCACCCGCGCCGCGAGGATCATTCGCGCGATCTGCTCACCGTCGCCGGAGAAGACGACGCCGCCGATATTGTCGTCGCAGTAAAAGCCGCAGCCGGGCTGCGGCGAGTCGCCGACTCTTCCGGCCGGCGCGCCCTCAAGGCCTCCGGTGGAGACGGCTGTCGCAAGACGGCCGTTCTCGTCGAGCGCGATACAGCCGACGGTGTCGTGTCCTCTTTCCTCGTGTGCCGATTCTTTGGGCAATGCATTCATTGCGTCGGCGTCACAGAGCCTCTCCCCCGCTTCAGCAGCGAACGCCCTTGCACAGTCGCCGGCAATCAGGACAGGCTCTTCATAGAGCATCGCCTTGGCGACGGATATCGGATTGCGTAGACCCTTGGCCACGGCCACGGCTCCGACGTTGAAACTCGCTCCTTCCATCAGCGCTGCGCACATTTCAACCTCGCCATCGGCATTGCGCGCGCTGCCATAACCGGCATTGAAAGTCGGATCATCTTCCAAAACGCAAACTGCCGCTTCAACGGCATCGACGCAGTTCCCGCCGTTCTTCAGGATCTCTGCACCTGCCTCCAGCGCCCGGCGGCAGCCGGCGCGGTTCGCAGTTGCGTCCTCTTCGGTGATGGTCTTGGCGCCGCCATGTAGAATGATCGACCACATCAGGACATCCTCGCCTCGTTCTTGGCCGTCATCTCGGGAGGAACGAAGGCCTCCATTTTGCGCCTGCGGACCTGACGCGATGCCTGCTGCCAGACTTGACCCACGTCGTCGGCAGTGATGACCACGAGATCATTTTCCAGCGCCATAGCGAGAGCCTTGTCGACGGCTCGTCTTTCGCTTAGGACGATTTCGATGTTTTCAGGAGGGAAACCTGCGCGTCGCGCTCCTTCCTTCAGGATGGCGGCCACCTCACCGACAGGCCGGCCCCGAGGATCCTCATCTTCCTTGAAGATCAGCCGGTCAAAGATGCCGCCTGAAAGCTTACCCATTTGCAATATGTCTTCATCACGCCGGTCGCCGGCGATCGCGATGACCCCGATGCAGCTGCCGTGTTCCGCTTTGAGCTTTTCGACAAGCTGGCCCAGTGCACGCAGACCGCCGGGATTATGGGCATAGTCGACGATGATCTTTAAACCATGCCTGTCGATGATGTTCAGGCGGCCGGGAGACTGCTCGAACGAGGTTCCGAAGGTGCTCAGCGCGTTGCGGACCGCCGAAAGGGCGATGCCGCCGCAATAGGCCATCGCCGCCGCCGCAAGCGCGTTCTCGACGTTGAAGGCGGCCAGGCCGCCAAGGGTCGCCGGTATTTCATCCGCCGTCGCGACCAGCATCATGTGGCCGCCATCGTAAAGCACTATATCCTGCGGTTGGGATGCCAGGTCGCAAACGATGGCTCTACCGCCTTCCCAAACATGTTCCTTCAGGAAATCGGGCCAGCGGTCCTGCGGCGCTGTCGAGAAGTAGCATAGCTGACCGCCTGCTTCCTCACGCATTGCGGCCGTATGGCTGTTGTCGGCATTGAGAATGCTCCATCCTCCGCGCCTGACCGACTCAACGACGATGGACTTGACGGCAGCAAGATCCTCAACGGTCCCAATGCCCTTCAAGCCGAGATGATCGCTCGCCACATTCGTCACGCAACCGACGTCGCAGCGGTCGAAGGCCAGGCCCTCACGCAGGATGCCGCCTCGGGCCGTCTCGAGCACCGCCACGTCGATCATCGGCTCGGCAAGGACCACGCGGGCGCTTTTCGGCCCTGTGCAATCCCCGCTCATGATCCGCTGGCCGTCTATGTATATGCCGGTGCTGGTGGTCAGCCCCACTGTATGGCCTTCGGTCGAGAGAATATGGGCAAGCATCCGGGCAGTGGTCGTCTTGCCATTCGTGCCCGTAACGGCGAATATCGGCACACTCGAGGGCGTTCCTTCCGGATAAAGAAGGTCGAGAATCGGCTTCGCGACGTTACGGGCCCGTCCCTGGGAGGGATGGAGATGCATGCGGAAACCGGGGCCGGCATTGACCTCAATAATGCCTCCGCCTGTTTCAAGGACAGACCGGCCAATATCCGGCGCGATAAAGTCGATGCCTGCAATGTCGAGACCAACTATCTGTGCCGCCCGGCAGGCAATCAGCGCGTTGCCGGGGTGAACCTCGTCGGTGCAGTCGACTGCAGTGC